>JAIRUE010000115.1 GCA_031254575.1 Oscillospiraceae bacterium
AAGAGATAAGCTAAAAAGTGAGTTCAATAAAATAAAGTTAGGGCAACCCATTTTCGTAGACTGCCCTAATTTGTGATTCTGTGATAAACTGTTAATCGTAAACTAACTCCGCAAGAATAGTCTCATGTGCCTGCTCTCTGTCCGCGATTGTCCGCAAACGATTTTCAGCCGCCGCGTCAATTTCTCTTAAATGGGTAAACAGTTCCTCGCAGAGCAGCAGACGATTGTAGAGAATCGGTCTGTGTTCCCGCAGGTATGCCCTGCGAAGCCGTGCGTACCGTCCAAGCGGTTCGTCGTTCGGCGAGTCGCGGAAGGTCAGGTTGGGGATATAGTAATCCCCGACGAGCGTATAGGCCAGTTCCATAGGCAACTCCTTTCGGCGGCGTTGTGCCGCCAGCGCAAGCGAAAATGTCTGCAAACAAGCCGGTTGCGCGTAATGTAGTAGGTATCTCATTTGAAATACCCTTTACATTGTAAATCTTTGAAATAGTGGCTTTCATCAATATACAGGCGGTCAATGCCGAGTTCCTCAAAGGTGACGACATCATCCTTTCTGGATTGGTCGTGAAGTTTGGCAAGTTTGAGTTCAATGCCCTTTTTCAGCCGTTCCATCTGTTTAATGGTGTAGCGTTCGCCCTTGTTGCGCTTTACCTCGTCAATACCGTCCGCAAGTTCCTCTATCTGCATTTCCAGCATACGCTCCTGACGCTCGGCGCTCATCGGTATTTTCTCAAACTGAGAATGCCCGATAATTACGGCGTCGTAGTCGCCGGTGGCGATACGGGCGCAAAACTTCTTGCGGTTTTTGGTTTCAAAATCTTTTTTGGTCGCCACAAGGATATTCGCGGACGGGTATAACTGCAAAAACTCTGCCGCCCATTGCTCGGTTATATGGTTCGGCACGACGATCAGGCTCTTGTGGCATAACCCCAGCCGCTTGGATTCCATAGCGGCGGCCACCATCTCATAGGTCTTGCCAGCCCCTACCTCATGCGCTAACAGGGTATTCCCGCCGTATAGAATGTGCGCTATCGCGTCTATTTGGTGTTTGCGTAAGTGTATTTCAGGGTTCATGCCGACAAAATTGATATGGCTACCGTCGTAGACGCGGGGGCGTGTGCTGTTGAATTTGTCGTTGTAGATGCGGCAAAGGCTCTCGCGCCGGGCAGGGTCTTTCCATATCCATTCCTCAAACTTGGAACGTATGATTTCCTGTTTGGCCTGCGCTATCGCCGTTTCCTTTTTGTTCAGGACGCGCTTCTCGTCGCCGTTGGCGTCGATCACCCTGTCGAACACGCGCACGTCGCGGAGATTCAGACTGTCCTCAATAATTTTGTAGGCGTTGACGCGCTGTGTGCCGTAGGTGTTGAACGTGTGGATATTGGAGCGGTCGGCGCTCTTTTCGGTGACGTTCCATTCGCCGGTACGATGGGTATAATGTACACTGATATGATTCTGCGCGTTACGTGACATTTGGAGCAGTTCAACCATAAACCGCTGTATAACGTCCTCCGGTACCCACGTCGCGCCCAGCCGCACCGCAATTTCTGTGGCGTTCAGGTCGGGCGGCATGGCCGCTTCAAGAGCTTTTACGTTGATTTCCAGCGACGGGACGGCAGCGGCGGCGGCCCTTGCCTGTATCAGCTTTTCCCGGATGTTGCCGGAGAGGTATTCGTCGGCGGTGACATAGGTTTTATCTTGGGACGCCGCCATACCGACGTTGAGGAAGATAACGCCCTCCAGTTCGGTTATCAGGGTTTCCTCGCTCATGCCGGTAAGCTGGGACATATACGCGAGGTCTACACGCGCCTTTTCAGACATGGACACCGCCAGCGCCTCTACCGCCGTGTCAACGTGGGTAATCGGGATATGCGGGTTGATGGTGCGCTTGGAAAACATATCAGCCTTGCGTTCCAGTTCGCCGTTTTCGTCGATAATCTCCAGCGAACACAGCAGGCAGTAGGCGCTGTCCTGACCGAACGCTATGCTGTTGCCGCGTGAATTGATAAGACCGTATTTCTTGGTGAAGCTGTTATACAGGCGATTAAGTTTTGCCTGTTCCATGATGATGTCGCTGTCGGGATAATCGTCCGTCTGATACATGATAAGGCTGCGGACGCACTCCCGCAGTTCAATCAAACCCTTAACACGGTTCTGTGCCGTGACCGGCAAATCCACCGGTACCATGCGGCTGTCCTGACGGTAATATATCTGCCCGTTCACAAGGGTATAACTGAAATTGCGTACATTCGGGTCGGCGGGGATAGTGGTATCTTCTTCGTTCTCGTCGCGCTCATACTCTGTGATTTCCGCGTGGATGTTGGTGGCGGCCTCGGCAAGCTGCTCCGATAGGTCGGCATCCGGGAACGGAACGCAGGTTAAACTGTTTTCAGTGCCGTACATTCGCCCCCCGTCTTCATTTGACATGGTTCCCAATATCATATCCGGGTGTTCCGCAAAATAGTTGTTGACGGGCAGTTCCGCCTCCTGACCATCAACTCCGATACCGTCTACTGTGCCTAAATGTACCCAATCGGGGTCTACGTCGATGATTCTGTCGCGCTTCTGTAAAAAGATTATATCTGTTGTGACTTCCGTACCGGCGTTTGATTTGAACGTCGTCTCCGGCAGCCGTATTGCGCCCAGCAGATCTGCCCGCTGCGCGAGGTAGCGGCGTATGGCAGGGTCTTTCTTGTCCAGCGTGAACCGGCTCGTTACAAACGCCACGACGCCGCCCGGCCTGACCTTATCCAGCGTCTTGGCAAAGAAGTAATCGTGAATATGGAATTTGTGCTTGTCGTAGCGTTTATCATTCACGCCGTAGCTGCCAAACGGAACATTGCCGATGGCGAGGTCAAAGAAAGAATCCGGCAGTTCGGTTTTTTCAAAACCCTGAATGGCTATGCTGTTCTTCTGGTAAAGCTGGCGGGCAATGCGCCCGGTAAGGCTGTCCAGTTCCACGCCGAACAGCTTGGAATCGGCCATGCTCTCCGGCACAAGGCCGAAAAAGTTGCCGATGCCGCAGGACGGCTCCAGCACATTCCCGGTCTTAAAACCCATGTTTTCAATGGCTTTGTAGATGGCCTTGATGACCGTGGGGCTGGTGTAATGAGCGTTGACCGTGCTGGCCCTCGCGCCGGCGTATTCATCAGGTGATAGCAAATCTTTTAGCTCTTGGTATTCATTTGTCCATGCGGATTTTTCCTTATCGAAAGCCTCTTGCAAAGCGCCCCAGCCGACATAGCGTGAAAGAATTTCCTGTTCCTCCGGCGTGGCAAAACGGTTTTCACTTTCAATAATTTGCAGGGTCTTGATAGCTTCTATGTTGTTGCGAAATTTAGTCTTTGCACCGCCCGCGCCGAGGCCGTCGTCTGTAATGCGGTAATTGTGGCGCTCGGACATGGGGATTTCCGGGTGCGGGTCAAAGACGTTCGTCCGGCTCCGGCGCTGGGTTGCCCGCTCTTTTTCCCACGCAGGGGTCGGTTCGGATTCGGCGGCGTTTAGCTGGTCGGCGTATGCTTGCGCTTCCGCGTAGGTGTCAAAAGCGACGTAGATCCCGTCGTCTTTTTTCAAATACTGCCCGTCGCCGCTGCTGTCCCAAACGCCATACGCGGTTGTGTCTTGTGGGTTATAGTAGGTTTGCGGGTCGCTCGTTATATGCGCGACGCGGGTCAATGGCCTGATCGTATAGCGCGGAATAGGCTCTTTTACAAGAACAATCTCGCCGGGAAAGTTTACGCCGCTCTCCCGTTTGCGGGGTGTGGCCTGCGTTAAGTCCATGCGTGTCTGCGTGACCTCGCCGCCCTCTGCCTGTTCCCGCATAGGTTCCTCTGGCCGGGGGACGCGGTTGCGGCGCAGTTGTACATTCCGCTGGTTTGTATAAAGCAGCGCATCAAAACTCTCCGGGCTTTCCACGCGGGGGGTTCCGTCCGCGCCTCGCAGCGTAACGCTTCCATCGGAGGGCGATATTTCTATGATTTCATACTGGTTGTTATCAAAGAAAACCGTATCACCGACGCGATACCACACATCTGCCGGTTTCGGTAAATACGCCTCAACATCGTCGGACGGTTCGCCAGTGCCGGGAACATACGGAGGTTCTTCTGCCGTCGCCGGTTCGCTCCATGTTTCATAGCCGGGCTGACGCTCCGGCTCCGGCAGTACAACGATATACCGTGTGCCGCCGATTTCCCGGATTTCTTGACCGGGTTCAAGCGCCGGATTTGCTTCATGCTTTGAAACGGCGCGGAAGATGTCAACGGGGGTATACATACGGATAAAGTCGAGCGGTTCCTTACGAAAGATTGGGAAGCCTGCGCCGTTCTGAAAAGTAATATCCCGCAGACTGACCTCGCCCCATTCCGCATTGACAGAATCCACCGTGAACAGCCGCCCCTCTATCTCGTAGCGTTCGCCGGGTTTGGGCGTGTAAGGTTCAGGTTCCGGCGCGGGTTCGGCTTGGGGCGTATTGTCACGGCTGGGATTCAGCACATCCTTTTCGCTGTGCAAAATAGAAACGGTCAAACCGTTATCCATCAAAGTCTTTATACGCGCGTCCAAAGTATTTGCCGGGAAACCGCAGATTTTTTGACCGTTACGCAGATGAACAGTCAGGTCAATGAGTTTGGCAACCGTCTCCGCGTCGTTGTCACATGCTTCAAAAAAGTCGCCAATCTGCACCAAAATAATGCTTTCCGGGTTTTCTCTTTTGGCTTTACGGTAGGCGTTTACAGGGATTAACGGCGCATCGTCCCGCTCCGTTTCCGGCGCGGGTTCTTCCGTAAGGTATTCGCGTACAATAAAGTCCGCAAGTTCCGGTATTCTGCCGCTGTCACGCACGGCGCGGGATTCAACAATACCGGTCGCAATCAATTCGGTGGAAACGGCAAAACCGCGCAAGGACAATTCCTCGCGCACCTGATCCACAAATGAAGGCTGCCTTGCCCAATCGGGACAATTCGGGTGAATTTCGTGCTGTGCCACGCCGTCGCGCCTGTCAGAAATAACATTCTGATAGGCGCGGTCTAAAATATCCTCTACCAGCCACTCGCGGAATTGCGGGAGACTAAAGGCTTTGGACAGGCCGGGGTAATTATCCGCTGACGCTTCCGCGTCCAGCCAGTCGGTGATTTCGTTTTCCGCTTCGATAGCCGTTGTGTCACGGTCACGCAGAAAAGGGAATATGTCGCTTCGCCGGATTTCATCAAGCAACCGTGGCAGATACTTTTTATATAGAACACGGGGCGTGTCGGCTGTGACTGTGGGCAGTTCCGGCGCTCTGCTTAACTCTTGCCACTGGCTTTTATATTCGGGCCTTATCGAGGCGATTTTTTTTTGCGCGGCCTCCGGCAACAACCCAAAGTCACGCGGCATTTTGCGAAACTCCGTTTTCCACCGCGCCATTTCTTCATCAGAAAGATAGCAAGCCTCGGCGCAGATAACATACCGTTCGGTTTTTTCTGTTATCAGCGGGAGCGTTTCATGGCTCAATGCGGCGGGCGTTTCGGCGGTTTCAGGGAAGTGGAACAAATAATAATCGGTTTCGTCCGCGCTCAAAAACCTTTCGGCTTTCAATTCGGACGCGGCCTGTTCCACAACGGCCAGTAAATGGTCATTCATGGTGTTTTCCGCTATCTTGCGGTCAAACTCGGCGCGGGGCATTTCCTGATTGATAAGCGGAAACTGCGGGTCATACAGGCGCACCGTGTTCTCGTCAAACGCCAGCATTTCATACTCGTGGCTGCCGATATATACCGTGTCGCCCAAATGATAAATGTGCCGGCGGGGGAACAGTACCGCCAGTTCCCCGCCAAACCGCCAAGCGTGGACGCGGGCGAATACGCCGCTGGTCGCGCCCTTTATGGCGGCAAGGGCGGCGATAAGCTGTTCTACTCGTTGCGGGTTCTTCAAAAGAGCATCAATCTCACCGGCGTTTGCGGCGTCCGCGATTTCAGGCAAGCCGTGTTTCCCAAAATACTCTTTCTCATACCGCGCCAAGCCGTTGATGTAATCCGCAAGACGGAGTGATAATGTGTCCCGCTTCTCGGCGGGCGACAAGCTGGCCACAGATTCGATAAAACGCTCTTTTTCGCGCAGGATTTCTTGTTGCTCCAAGTATTCAAGGTACTGCGGGTAGATTTGCTCCCTTTCCAGCGGGGTGATGTAGCGGTCTGCGTCAATCAATTCCCGGATGCGCTTCGCGGCCTTATTCCATGACAGCGTGTAGGATACCTCACCGGATATACCGTCTTTTTTGAATGTCAGGCCCTTGCTGCTGTGGTCTACCCAATAATCGGCGCTATGGTATGAACGCCCGCCGCCTGTGCCATAATCTTTTTTCAGGAATTTGATGATTTCATCTTCCGAGTTAAGCTGCCCGAACGCGTGGTAAATACGGAATCTCGGTTGAAAGTGGTCGCCGCCGCTGTCGCGGATAAGTTCCCCGTCAATGACTGCCTGCGGAATATCCCCGGACATGGAAAAAGCGGAGGACGCGGGCGTGGGCCTGTGACCCTTCGCCGGTTCCTCCGCTTCGCCTAATATGGCCTGCTGCTCCGCTTCCGTGGGTAAAGGTTTTATGCGTATATCAGGTCGTGCAGTATCATTTCTTCCGCGCTGTGACGGATATTGTTCATCCGCCCCACCCACATCATTTGATTGTCGGCTTTCATCTGCTCGGTCACGCCCCGCGCCGCCGCCATCTGCGCGATCATCAGTTCCATGCGCTCGTTGGCCGTCCGCTCGATCTCCGTCAGGTGTTCGTTGAGCGTCCCCGCCGTCAGGAAGTTCAGATACAGGACGCGGCGGTTCTGTTTGAGGTATTTCTTTCGGAGTAATGCGTACTTGCCAAGCGTTACGGGCGGTTCTTCCGGCGCGGCCAGATTCGGCACTTGGTAATCGCCCTCCGTCCGATAGGTCAGTTCCATGTTCAGCGCCCCTTTCGTTATTTTGTGGTACGGGTACAGTATGCGCCAGTTTTTCCGGCATTGCAAATGTGCGATTTATATTTTGCTCCTGTTTTTGCAGGTTCAGCACGGTCGCGGATATTTCCCGCAGACACATTTCCGCTATGTCGCTGGTAGCAAGGCCGAGGGCGTTTACCGTGTTTCGCGTGTTAAAATTGACGATTGGACGGAAGTCCGCCAAATACCTGTCGGCGTCGATGCCGCAGCGGGTCAGCAGCATATATGCCACGCTGCGGTGCAGGACAAAGCGGTATTCATTTTCAATATATTCGCTGTCAAATCCTTCAAGTACGCTTCCGTCAAGGCAATTCATCAGGTCGGCCAGATAATCGGCCATATTGTCCTCGACGGCGTTTCTTGCCGCCGATATGAGGGCGTCGGCCAGCGTGGATTTGTCCTCTAACTCACCAAAAGAGTTCTCTAAACTCTCGATGACTTCGGCCTCGTATTCCGGCATCATGCTCCAAACGGGAACGGGACGCTCAAAGCGGCTCCCGTGGGTGTCGGAGATGTCAAAATAATGCTTCAGGCGGTAATTGCCGTTGTGTTCATCATCAAAGACGGCAATACCTTTCGCGCCTTTGTTGACCCAGCGGCCAAACTGCTTATTCCATTTCTCGATTTCCAGCACCGCCGTCGCGTCAGGACGCTGGGCGTAAATCAGGATTTGCTCGTCAAACCGGCATTTGTAGTTACGGCAGGCCGAGCGAAGAAACGCCGTCCATTCGGCTGTGGTGTTTGTGGCCTGTTTGATTGCGTTTTCATACAGGCCGGTGATGAGTTGGTACTTGCTTGCCATCGGGCGCGGCTCCTTTCCATGTGTTTTTGGGTCATAAGAAAAGCCCGCGAGGTTTTACCCTGCGGGCGTCAATGCCGGGGTTGTGGGTTTATGCTAAAGCGCCGACGCCCCGGTTCCCGAATATGGCCGGTACGCGGTTGTCGTGCCGGATCAGCGAGAGAAAAATCCGTACCAGCGCGGGGTTGAATTGTGTACCGGCCTTGCCCTGAATGTAGGCGATCATTTCACGGGGGGGCCATGCGGATTTATATGGGCGCTCACTCACTAATGCCACGGCCACGTCGCATATACTGACAATCGGTACATAAACAGGCAATTCGTCGGCATACTTGCCGAAATAGCCGCTGCCGTCCCAGTTTTCGTGATGGTATAGAGCGGTCAGCCGTATTTTCTCGCCCAATTCGCCCTGTATGCTTTTTAACATAGACGCGCCCAGCGCCGTATGCGTTTTCATTATCTCAAATTCCCGCGCGTCCAGCTTGCCGGGTTTATTGATAATGCTGGCCGCTATGCGCTGCTTGCCTATGTCATGCAGGGCGGCGGCGATACGGATTTGCCTTGCGGCAGCGGGGTGGACGCCGCACTCCAGCGCCACGATTTCCGATAGCCGCGACACGGCTCTGTCCTCGTCAATATATCCTGTCATGCGCCGCTCCTTTCACCGTTCGGGGTCTTTTCGTTTCGGCGGCAAAGGCCGGGGCGTACCGTCCTGATTATACCGCCACGGTTTCGCGCCGGGGGCGTTCCAGCCAAACAGCGATCCGGCCAGCATAGCCTCCTCCTGCGCCCGCGTCACGCCCAGCCCCGCGTTCAGGTTGTCCGCTTCCTCGCGCCGCTCATGCGGCTCGACGCCTGAACCAAACGGGGTATAGCCCTGTGTGCCGCGCTCAATGATGATAACGTCGCCGGAGGACGGCAGCAGGCTAAAACACTTATTGGGCAATTCATGCTTGCCCGCCAGTTCGGGCAGAAGGTAATTATTGTCATAGGCAAAGATATTGACCCTGCCGGTGAGCGGTTGGCAGCGGAAATAGTAGGAATAGCCCTCTGTCCGCGCCCTGACGCCAAAAGCAAACGGTACGTTTATCTCGTCGTTATTCAATGATTCTCCCTCATACTCATAGCAGAACGCCGCAAAGTTTTGGGGATTCCCAAACGGTTCCGCGCCGCCGCGCAGATGTCCCATGACGCGCTTTAAGTCGGCTTTGAACGCCGGTGTTTTCAAATGGCGCTGGCAATCGAATCGCGGCAACAAAACACCGTTTTCGTTCGCTTCAAAGTCTATCCGCATACCGCATACCGCGCCGTGACGCTCGGCGGCGGCATCCTCCAGACGGAAAAATAAGCCGGTTTCGGCTTGTTCGGCGGGTGTTAATTCAATCATAAGACTGTCCTCCTTCGGCCTTTTTTGCCTCCATTATCTGCAATCCCTTCCATTGCGCTGTTTTGCTTTTGGCTGGTATTCATCTTCAGCGCGGCGAAATAAATCCCTCACTACTTCGTAATTCTCACAGAAATAGCGAGGGTTTTTGTTGGATGTCCTGTTTTTGGTTTTTTGCCATGTGATATACCGTTTATCCGTCTGCGCCTGTGTGTCAATACCGGCAAAGACAGTCAAACGCCCCACAACGTATTTTTGAAACACACGGTAGCCGTCTACGATTTCCGGCTTTTCCATCGGCTTTACCGTCGCGTTGTAGTAGTGTTGAAGCTCGGCAAATTCTTTGATGCTGTACAGCTTTCCGTTTATCTCAACGTGGTTTTCGCCGGAATATACGCAATGACCGAAAAGCTGTTCCCCATTCGGACGGGTAGCGGAAATATAGCCGCCGTCCGGGATGGTAAATATCGTTTGCCCTGAAATATCTACAAAGCGGATTTCACTGTTTTCGCTCATGCCGCTCACCTCGCTTCGTCACGTTTTTTCGGTTGTTTGTAATTCTTTGTATGGTCGTAGGACTTACCTGTGCGCTCGGCGTCGGCGCGCAGGAAATAATCTGACCTCGCCTCCGAACGGTCTGACCAATAATGCCCCCAATCATAACCGGGGCGGTCGTTTCTGCCCTGCCATGTCACCCACGGCTGTACCGCGTTAGGGTTGTGCGCCAGTACAAACACCTTATCGCGGACAGGCATACGGTCGGTTATCCTATATCCGTGTACAACTTCCGGTTCCGGGCAGGGCGCGGCGGTACTGCCGCGCTTCTCCATGAGTTCGGCAAACTGGCAAATATGATAGAGGTTGTTTCCCACGTCAACATGACATTCTCCGTGGTATCCGCATTTGCGTACCAACTGCTCACCGTCGTCATGGGTGATAGTGATATACCCGCCGTCCGGGATTCGGAACAGTTCCGTATAATCGCTGCGAATAAAACGAATGTCCGCGCCGTTGGGGTTATAGATGTTGCCGCTCATCTCGCTCCCCTTCCTTCCCTTTGTGTCTGCCGCGCTATCGCCGCGTTGATTTTAGCTTCAAGGTCTGCCATATTGTCGCGGCGCAGTTCAAAGAGCGGATGCGGCGTTTCATGGTTATTGTGGCCGGCCTCTACTTTTTCCTTGTTCGCAAGGTCGGCCAGCCATTTACATTCTTGTTTGGTCAGTTCTAACATCATGTCAAAGTCCTCACTTTACAATGTATTTGTTGGCGGCCCTGCCGCCGTCGTTGTGGTACTGCGGGTGTACGTCGATATAGCCGCTGTCCCGCAGACGGCGCAGATTGCGGCTGACCGCGCCCTTTGATATGTGCAGCGCGTCGCTGATTTTCTTCTGCGGGATAGTAACTTCACCGCTTTTGTTGGCAAGTTCGTCAAGAATGAGGTAGAGCAGTTTGCCGGTCACGGTAGAATCAACCTCGCCGCAGATTTTGTACTTGGATAGCTTTTTCACTGGCATTTCACCCCTTAAAAAAATAAGAGGGCAAATGCCCTCTATGTACAGGAGCGGCGATTGCCGCCCCCATTGTGTCCGGCTATCTCCGCTTATTCCGCAGAAACAGCCATACGCCCGCGCCCGATATAAACAGGACAAGGGCAATCGCTAAGATTGTTTTCAACTCCATAGCGTCCTCCGATCAATAGCCCGTGCGAGGGAGTTTTTCCGGCTTCCTGTAAATACTGGTCAGCCAAGTGGCGTTGCTCACAATCCATTCCCGCCCGTATTTGCCGCCTGCGTCGGATTTGTTGGCGAATTGGTATTGATTTGGCAGCGTGGTCAGCACCTTGACAAATATCTGCGGCTGTACCACTTGTGCGAAACCGGCCTTGACCGTCCCGAACAGGAAAGTAACGCTGGTAATATATTCGTCGTTTTTCAACCCCAGCGCGGCGTTGGAACAGTCAATCGCGTTGTTTTGGGTGGCGCTGAGATTATCCGCTATCAGTCTGCTGTCGCCCTTGTTGGTGGTAATCATCACCTTGTATTTAAGGCTCTGATTAAAGGTGCCGGTCACGATTTTTGTCAGCCTCACGGCGTCCACCGGCAGGGTGTCCCGCCAGTAAAAGTCCGTCAAGGGAACCGTGCCGGTGTTCTGTATCGCCTTGATGTCGTAGCGGATGGTGTCGCCCGGCATACACTCCACCGGGCCGGTCTTGCGGGTATAGACGCCTGTGTTCGCTGAATAATTGAGAAATTCATGCTTTACGATCTGTGTCGCAAATTCCAGTTCAATATCCAGCGTTTGCGAGGAGGTTTTGTACCATTGCGGGGCCTGTACCTCTTTCACAAGGTATCTGCCTAACGGCAGCGGATTCGACACGGCGCGTCCGTCCGCGCCGGACACGAACCTGTCAACAAGATTGCCGGATTTGTACTCATACGCCTCAAAGACGGCCCCGGCCAGCAGCGTCCCGGCAGGCAGGGAGTTGACCTCGTTATCATCTCCGCTCTTTTTCAGGATTTGGATTTGCGCCAGACAGGGGGTATTTTCCCAACGCACTTCCGTTATCTTGCCGGAAACAAACTCAACCGTGCGCGGTGTTTCATCGAGGTAATAGCCTTTGGCGGCCCGCGTTTCACGCAGGGTATAGCGGCCTTCGGTCAGGACGCCGGAGAAGTCAATCACGCCGTTGTTGTCGGTGTAGTAGGTTCCCACAACCTTGCCGTTACCGTCGAAAACCATAAACTCCACGTTGTAGATTGGTTTTTTGCTGATGCTGTTGATTTTCACAAGGCGCAATCCGGCTTTCTGCCTGTTGGTGATTTGTAACGTGGTGACTTTGCCCGGCGTGACGGTGGCGGCGTGAACGTCGGTGTCCAGTTCGTAACCGTCCAAAGGTTTGCGTTCGGTCACATGGTATTCGCCAGCGGGCAGGCCGTTGATATGGACGCGCCCGTTTGCGTCGGTGGTATAGCTGCCCGTGATGTCCCCGTTGGGGGCCGTGGTCTTATTCGGTGAATTGGCTTCGGTGTTTGGCTGGTTGCCGTCAAGGATACTCCCCGCCACAAACTGACCATCCGCTCTCTTTACGTCGAACACGACGCCCGCCAGCGGTTTTCCGGTCGCTTCGTCGGTCTTGACGATAAGCAAGCCGCTCATGGGTGTGTTCAATACCTCCAGCACGGTCGGCTTGCCCGATTGGATTTGCACGGTTTTCGGCTCTCCGTCGAGGATATAACCGTCAGCTTGGCGGGTTTCAGTCACTTGATAATACCCGTCAGAGAGGCCGGGGATATAGATTTGCCCGGTCTTATCGGTCTTAAACGCGGCGCTGTTTAACTCGTTCGTCACCTTTTCGCCGGACATCTTGGTAACGGCAAACTCCACGCCCTCAATCGGGTTGCGGCTCACGCTGTCCAGCTTAACGATTTTCAGCCCGGATAGCGGTTTGTTGAAAAACTCCACCGTCGTCAGTTTGCCGCTCTTTACAATGACGGTCTTGGGCGCTTCGTCCAAAATATACCCGTCCGGGGCCGATACCTCAGAAATTATAAACGTCCCCTCAGTCAAGTCAGACACAAGGATTTTTCCTGTGGAATCGGTCTTGTAGCTGCCTATCCGCTCCCCGGTATCGCGCTCCACGAGGAACGTCGCGCCGGTCAGCGGCGCTTTGGTCTG
>JAIRUE010000012.1 GCA_031254575.1 Oscillospiraceae bacterium
AGCGACATCGCCGTACCGTTCGGCTTTCCACGCGGGGAAGAAGAAGAAGAGGAATACATTAGGCTCCGCCGCAAAGACTGACGCCCGGCAGAATGCCCTCCGCCGCAAACCGCGGCGGAGGGCGGAAAGGCGGCAGGCTCCATGCAAGCGGCGCGGCGGGAGGGTGACCCCCCGCCATGTTTTTTGCCGCGCCTGAGAAACCGGGCCTGCCGCTTCCTATTTGTCGAAAGAGGGGTTAAAGGCGTAGTAATTCCTGGCGTCAAGCCTGTCGGCCGCCAGGGCGAGCCCCTCGCCGAAGCGCTGGTAGTGGATGACTTCCCTCTGCCGCAGGAACCGGATGGGGTCTATGACGTCGGGGTCGTCGCAGAGGCGGAGGATGTTGTCGTAGGTGGTCCTCGCTTTCTGCTCGGCCGCCAGGTCCTCGTGCAGGTCGGTGATGACGTCGCCTTTGGAGGCGAATGTGGCGGCGTTGTACGGGGTGCCGGAGGCCGCGACGGCATAGACGCCCGTCGTGTGATCGACGAAATACGTGTCAAAGCCGCCCGCTTTGATCTCGTCAATGCTCAGGTCGCGGGTGAGCTGGAACACAATGGCGCCGATCATCTCAAAATGCCCCAGTTCCTCCGTGCCGATGTCGGTCAGCAGCCCCTTCAGCTCGGCGTACGGCATGGCGTAACGCTGGCTCAGGTACCGCAGGCTGGCGCCCAGTTCGCCGTCCGGCCCGCCGTACTGGGTGATGATGATCTTCGCCATCTTGGGGTTGGGCGTCTTGATATTGACCGGGTACTGCAGCTTCTTTTCATAGTGGAACACTCAGTTCGCCTCCCTTTCCCAAGGCCACGGGTCGTCGACCCAGCGCCATGAACCGTGCGCCGCCGCGTCGGAAGTGAGCGGCCCCGCCATGTTTTCATATTCCCGTTGGTACCGCATGTGGTTTCTCAGGTATTTGTCATACATCTGCAGCGCGTTTCTGTCATTCGGGTGGGTGTCGAGGTACAGCAGTACGTCGAACGCGGCGAATTGCTCGGCCGACATCTGCCACAGCAGCTGTTTTCTGTCCATCAGAGCTCACCGCGCCTTCCCGTGAACGGCTTGTTCAGTTCCGGAAACAGCGTGCCCGCGCGCAAGGCCGCCCCCGCGTCGAGCACGTCCGTGATTTGGGCCTGCGGCGTGATGAATACCAGCGCCGGCAGACTCCGGCCGTCCCGTCTCCCGGTCATGTCCGGGAACGGGACGCCGGACATTGGGTTCCTGTCCATATGCTTCTCTCCCTGCTCAGTTTTTGGGGTTATCTGAGTCAGTCTATGCCGCCGGACGCTTTCGCGTTCGCGCGGGAGGCGTGATTTAGGGGTTGTTTTCCATACCTTACGGTGATATAATAAGCCATTATGTGGACGGACGACGGCTTTAACGATTACGAGCTGCTGGACGCGACGGACGGGGAGCGTCTGGAGCGCTGGGGCGGGTATATCCTCGTCCGGCCCGACCCGCAGGTGATATGGCGCGAGCCGCGCCGCCACGAGCGCTGGCGGAACGCCGACGCGGCGTATACGCGCGGCCGCGGGGGCGGCGGGCGCTGGTCGCAGAACACCCCCCTTCCGGCGTCGTGGACGGTTTCCTGGCGGGACCTGACCTTCCGCGTCAGGCCGACCGGCTTCAAACACACCGGCCTGTTCCCCGAACAGGCGGCCAACTGGGCGGCGGTTACTGAGCTGCTGCGGGCGTCCGGTTCGGGCGGCGGGCATCCGCTCAATATCCTGAATCTTTTCGCCTACACCGGCGCGGCGACGCTCGTCTGCGCCAGGGCGGGCGCGAACGTCACGCATGTGGACGCCGCCAAGGGCATGGTGGCGTGGGCAAAGGAGAACTGCACAGGTACAGGCCCCCCCCTCCGGGTCAGATGGATCGTGGACGACTGCGGCGCGTTCGTGGAACGCGAGCTGCGGCGCGGCAGCCGGTACGACGGCGTCTGGATGGACCCGCCCTCCTATGGGCGCGGCCCGAACGGGCAGGTCTGGAAGCTGGAGGACAGCCTGTACGGGCTTTTACAAAAAACCGCCGGGCTGCTGAGCGAAAACGCGCGGTTTTTCTTTCTCAATACCTACACGGCCGGGCTCGCGCCGTCGGTGCTGCGGTACCTGCTGGAGGCTCTCGTGGTCCCGCGCTTCGGGGGACGGGTGGAGGCGGACGAGCTGGGGCTGCGCGTGGGCGCGACGGGCTTAGTTTTACCGAGCGGGGCGACGGGACGATGGATGAGATCATAAGATTTGACAATGTGGTATACAGTTACGCCGCCGCCGGCGAGTCGCAGGAGACAATGTCCGGACCGGGCGGCGGCGGCGCGGCAGAGAGCGGGCGGAGCGCTGACGGTCACCGGCAGCCTGAACCGGACGCCGGCGCCGGCGGCACGCCGGCATTGGACGGGGTCACGCTTTCGGTCCGGCGGGGGGAGACGGTGGCGGTGCTGGGCCATAACGGCTCGGGCAAATCCACCCTTGTGCGGATGCTGAACGGCCTGCTGACGCCCCTGTCCGGCACGGTGACGGTGTGCGGCATCGGCACAGGGGAGGAAGACCGCCTGCTGGAGGTGCGCCAGAAGGTGGGGCTGGTCTTTCAAAACCCCGACAACCAGATCGTCGCCACCGTCGTCGAGGAGGACGTCGCCTTCGCGCTGGAAAACCTCGGCGTGCCGCCGGCCGAGATACGGGAGCGCGTCGACGCGGCGCTGCGGGACGTGGGGATGGTTGAGTACCGGGAGCACGCGCCGCACCGCCTGTCGGGCGGGCAGAAACAGCGCGTCGCCATCGCGGGGGCGCTGGCGATGGACCCGCTGGTGCTGGCGCTGGACGAGCCGACCGCCATGCTCGACCCCAGGGGGCGCGGCGAGGTGATGGAGACGGTCCGCCGCCTCAACCGCGAGCGGGGCGTGACCGTGGTGATGGTGACGCACCATATGAACGAGGCGGCTCTCTGCGGCCGCGTGGTGGTGATGGACAGGGGACGGATCCGGCTTGACGGGACGCCAGAGGACGTGTTTCTGCGGGCGGACGAGCTGCGGGCCCTAGGGCTGGGCGTCCCGCAGACGGTCGCGCTGGCGCGGGGCCTGGGTTTGGACGCCGCCCCGCTGACGGACGAGGACTGCGCGCGGGTCATTTTTGATTTTGTGCGCGGGGGCGCGTCCGCGGGCGGCTGATGACCGCCCCTGATGTTTTTGTAAAGGGGAAGCCGTTTTTGCTGGAAGCGAGGCAAATCACATACGTCTACGGCCGGGGGACGCCTTTTGAGAAAACGGCCCTCGACGGGGCCTGTTTTTCGGTGTCGGCGGGCGAGTTCGCCGGGATCATCGGGCACACCGGCTCGGGCAAATCCACGCTGATACAGCACCTCAACGGCCTGCTCAAGCCCCACGCGGGGCAGGTTTTGCTGGAGGGGCGCGACATCTGGGAAAAGGGCGTGAAGATGCGCGACGTGCGCTTCGCCGTGGGGCTGGTGTTCCAATACCCGGAATACCAGCTTTTCGAGGAGACGGTGGAGAAGGACGTCTCGTTCGGCCCCGCGGCGATGGGGCTTCCGGAGGCCGATATACGCGAGAGGGTGTCGGAGGCGATGGCGTTTGTGGGGCTGGACAAGAGCGTCGCGCAAAAATCGCCGTTCGACCTGTCGGGCGGGCAGAAGCGCCGCGCCGCGATCGCGGGCGTGATCGCCATGCGCCCCAAGGTGCTGGTGCTGGACGAGCCTACGGCGGGGCTGGACCCCGCCGGGCGGCGGGAGATATTGGGGCACATTTCGGAATACCGCAGGCAGACCGGCGCGGCGGTCGTGCTGGTGACGCACTCGATGGAGGACGCCGCCCGCGTCGCCGACAGCCTGACGGTGCTGGCGCATGCCGGGGACGTCCTGCGGGGATCGCTGAAAGACGTCTTTGCCCAAAGGGAGACGCTGACCGGCCTGGGATTGGACGTCCCGGCCGTGACGCGGGTGCTGCTGCGCCTGCGGGCTTTGGGGCTGGACGTGGACGCGGGGGCGTATACGACGGAGGACGCGATCAAAGCGATAAAGGAGGTGTCAGGCTCTGCGCAGAGCCCTTCTTTATGCTGAAGGATATAACCCTGGGCCAATACTTTCCCGGCACGTCCCTTGTCCACCGCCTGGACCCGCGCGCGAAGCTGATCCTTGTCTTCGCCTTTATCACGGCGCTGCTGACGGCAAACCACGCCCTGACATATCTCGTCATCCTGCTCTATCTGGCGCTGGCGGTGACCGTATCGCGCGTCAGGCCGTCCGCCCTTGCCCGGGGGATGCGCCCGATGGCGTTTATCATCCTGTTCACGGCGGTTTTGAATATCTTTTACACGCCCGGCAGACCCCTTGTCTCCTTCTGGATCTTCACCGTCTCCGCCGAGGGCGTTGAACGGGCCGTGTTCATGGCCCTGCGCCTGCTGATGCTGATCTCCTGCACGTTCATGCTGACCTACACCACCAGCCCGCTCGCGCTGGCCGACGCGCTGGGGCGCCTGATGAGCCCGCTTGCGAAGATACGGGTGCCGGTGCACGAGTTTGCCATGATGATGACCATCGCCCTGCGCTTCATCCCCACCATCATCGAGGAGACCGATAAGATCATGAGCGCCCAGAAGGCGCGCGGCGCGGATTTCGAGACGGGCAACCTCTTCCGCCGCGCCAAGGCGCTCATCCCGCTGCTGGTGCCGCTCTTTGTGGGGGCGTTCCGCCGCGCCGACGACCTTGCCGTGGCGATGGAATGCCGCTGTTACCACGGCGGCGGCGGGCGCACGCGGATGAAACAGCTCCGCATGACGGGCGTGGACGCGCTGGTGCTGACGGGCAGCGTCGCGCTGCTGGCCGGCGTGTCGGCGCTGGGCCGCCTGGGGTGGTTTATGCGATGAACACTCTTCTTTGGCTGCGGTTTGACGGGACGGACTACCACGGCTGGCAGATCCAGAAAAACGCCGCCAGCGTCTGCGGGACGCTCAAGGCGTCGCTGGAGCGGACGCTGGACAGGACTGTTACGCCGCACGGCTGCGGGCGCACCGACGCGGGCGTCCACGCCGAGATCTACGCCGCCAATTTCAAAGGCGGATGCCCCATCCCGCCCGATCGCCTGCCTTACGCGCTGAACAGCCGCCTGCCGCGCGACGTCGCCGTGCTGTCGGCGGAGACGGTGCCGGACGGTTTCCACGCCGTCCGTTCCTGCACGGAAAAGCAATACACTTACCGCCTCTATACCGCCCGCATACGCGATCCTCTGCGGGAGGGGCGGGCGCTGCACTGGCCCCGCCCGCTGGATCTGGACAGGATGCGGGAGGGGGCGCGCCAGTTCACCGGGACGCATGATTTCGCCTGCGTGCGGACGCTGGGCACGCCGGTGAGGAGCACGGTGCGCACGCTGTACGCGTTTGAGATAGAGGAGCGGGACGGGCTGGTCGGGTTCACGATGCGGGCGGACGGGTTTTTGTATAACATGGCCCGGGCGCTCGTGGGCACGCTGCTGTGGCTGGGCGAGGGAAAGGTCGGAAGCGTCCCCGCGCTGCTCGCCTCCGGGAACCGCGCCGCCGCCGGGCCGGTGCTGCCCGCCCACGGGCTGTATATGACGGGGGTGTCATATGCGTAAGGCCGTCACATACGCGCTCCTGTGCGCGGCGGTGCTGCTGGCCGTGCTCGTCTTTGCCGTCTTCCGCGACGACATCGGCGGCGACGCGCTGGGCTCGGCGGCGCGGTGGTTTTCCCGGGAAGGCGAGGCGGCGGGGACGGAGCGGATCCCGTTCGGCGAGGGCCGGGACACCGTGCTGGCCCTGTGCGACGGGCGGCTCGCGGCGCTCTCCGCGGACCGCTTCGTGCTGTACGACAAATCGGGGCGGGAAAAGGTGTCGCGCGCCCTTTCGTTTGAGATCCCGGGCCTCACGGTGGCGGGCGGCAAGGCGGTCGCCTATGACCGCGCGGGCGGGTCCGCCTTTGTCGCCGACGCCGGGGGGGTGAGGGCTGAGTTTGACGTCCCGGTGCTGACGGCGGCCGGGAACGCGCGGGGGCAGTATGTGCTGGTGACGGCCGAAAGCGGGTACAGGGGCGTCGCGCAGATGTATGACGGCAGAGACAGGCCCGTCTACAAATGGTACTCCGCCGAGCGGTACATCTGGGCGGCGTCGCTCTCCCCGTCCGGCAGGCGTATGGCGGTGGCCGCCGTGGGGCCGCAGGACGGGACGGTCTCCACCCGCGTGACGTTTTTGGAACCCGGCCGCGGCGAACCGCTGGGATCGGCGGATATTGAGGATGAGGTCCCGCTCGCCGCGCACAGCCCCGACAATAATCATGTTTGCATTATCGCCGAATCGGGCGTATACTTCTATACGGACGACGGCCTGCCGCTCGCGCGCTATTCATACGGCGGGAGCGTGCTGCTCTCGGCGCACGCGACCGGGGAGGCGCTCTTCCTCCACCTCGGGCGCGGCGAGGGCGGGCAGTACAGCCGCCTCGTGTGCCTGAGCTATACCGGCGCGGAGCTGGGACAGGCGCGGTTTACGGAGGGGCCTTACGGCCTGGCCGCCGGGGAGCGCTGGTGCGCCGCGCTGGAGGCGGGCGTCCTGACCCGTTACACGCTGGAGGGGACGGAGCTGAAAACGGAGGTGCTCGGCCCGTCCGGCGCGCGCGGCCTGCTGGTCGGCAACGACGGAAATATCCTGCTCTTGTTTTCGGGGTACGGGGAATGGTATAATGAACGGGAGAGAGAAACGGACCCGCGGGCGGAGTAAACCGCCGGAACGGGCCCGGGCGGATGTTTCGCGGGCGGCGCGGAAGTTGACGGTAAAGAGGTGGGAGGATGACCGGATTTCTCATTGACCTGCTTTTGATAGCGGCGATGGCTTTCTGTGTCTGGCAGGGATTTCGCAAGGGGCTGTTTCTGACGGTCGCGGGCGTGGTTGTGATCTTCATCGCGGCCTATTTCGCGGGGAAGGCGGCGGCGGCGTACGCCGGGCCGGTGTCGGAGAAACTGGCCCCCATTATGAGCTGGCTGGCCGAGGACGCGATATACGAGGCGACGCGGGGCAGGGGCCGCATCAATGAAATGACCGACGCCAAGGAGATCGCGGAGGTGGCCCGGAGGACGTTTGAGACGATGGGGGTATCCGGCGTCGAGATCGACGCGATGATCGACAAGGTGCTGCTGTCGCTCGCGGAGACGGAGCAGACGGTGCAGGAGACGATCTCGGTGACCGTGCTCTATGTGGCGGCCTACGCGCTGCTCTGCCTGTTCGCGTTTATCCTGTTCCTGGTGGGCCTGACGCTGCTGATCCATTTCCTCGCGGCGGTGTTCAAGCTGCCGGGGCTCCATCTGGTCGATAAGATCGGCGGCGCGGCCGCCGGGGCCCTGTACGGGGTGCTCATCCTGTGCGCCGTCGGCTGGGCGGTGCGCTACCTCGGCATCGTCGCCGGGCCGGAGCTGGTGGAGAACACCACCGTCCTCAAGCTCTTTGTCAACCACAACATGCTGGCGGGCATGCTGTCCTTCAAACCCGCTCCCATTTTATGAAAAACTCCGGGTTTTCGCGGCTGGCATATTTCGGATTGGCGGCCTTGGGCGGGGCCTTCGCCGCGGCGGCTCCGGCGCTCGCCCCCTTTTCCGGCTGGGGAAAGGCCTGGCTTCTGCCGGCCGGTTTTCTTCTGGGATTGGCCGCCGCTTTCTTCGCGCCCCGGCTTTCCTCTTTTACGAATGAGCGCGCCGCGCTCGGCTTGGCGCTGGGCGCGACCCTTCTGACCGGCGCCGCCTGGCTGCTCCTGTCCCGCGTTTCGCCCGTGATGGACTTTTCCCGGATGTTCGCGACCGCCGCCGCCTTTGCCGAAAACCGCCCCCTCCCCGACCCCGCGTATCAGGCCGTCTTCCCCCACCTGCTGGGGTATCCGTTCGTCCTTTCGCTCCTCTTCCGCGTCTCCGGCCCCTCGGTCGCCGCCGCGCAGATTTTCAACCTGTTCTTGTCCCTCTGTATCGCGGCGCTGCTGTTTTCCGTCGGGAAAAAACTGCTGGGCGTGGGATGCGGCCTCGCGGCAGGGCTCCTGTGGGCGCTGATGCCGTCGCATTTCATGCTGCTGAGCCTTGTCGCGGGCGAGCCGCTGCACATCGCGCTGACGCTGCTCGCGGTGAGGGTGTATCTGCAGGCTGCCGGGGCGCCGCCGGATTCTTTTCGCGGGTCGCTGCCGTACTGGGGGCTGCTGGGGCTGACCGTCGCCCTGTCAAGCCTGGTGCGCCCGCTCGGGCCGGTCTATCTGCTGGCGTTCGCGCTGTGCGCGCTTGTGTTCGGAAAGCGGCGTCTGACGCGCCTCGCCCTGTCCCTGCTGGTCATGCTGGCCGTATACGCCGCCGTGACGCAGGCGGGGACGGTCCTTTGGGAAAAAGCGCTGGAGAGGCCGGTCGCGCGCAACGGGTT
>JAIRUE010000087.1 GCA_031254575.1 Oscillospiraceae bacterium
GGACAGATGCGTGAGCTGCTACACCTGTATCCTCAGCTGCCCGTACGGCGCGGTATCCCCCTCCGGAGACGGCGCTGTGCAAAAATGCGAACTGTGCGTCAAGTCCATCACGGGAACCCCGGCGTGCGTGAGGGGATGCCCGAACAACGCGATCGTTTTTGAGGAAAGGGGATGAGGATTTGACCGGAGCGGGACATGGCGCGGGTTCAGACGCCGGCGCGCCGGCGCGGTATGTCATTATTGGCAACTCGGCGGCGGCCATAGGCGCGGCGGAGGGTATCCGGCAGACGGACAAGTCGGGAGAGATCATCCTTATATCGGACGAGCGGCACCACACATATTCCCGCCCGCTCATCTCGTATCTTTTATTGGGGAAGGTCACGGAGGAGGGGATGAGATACCGTTCCGGGAGTTTTTATGAGGACAGCGGCTGTAAATTTCTGCACGGTTCGGCCGTCTCGGTCGATGCGAAGGGGAAAGCCGTCCTCCTGTCGGACGGCAGCCGGATACCTTACGATAAACTGCTTGCGGCGACAGGTTCCTCCGCGTTTATTCCCCCTTTTGAAGGGCTTGACACGGTGCGGGAGAAAACCACCTTTATGAGCCTTGACGACGCGAAGAGGCTGGAGGGGATGCTGGGGCCGGACAAGCGCGTGCTGATCGCCGGCGCCGGGCTGATCGGGTTGAAATGCGCCGAGGGGATTTCGGAGCGCGTAAAGAGCGTCACGGTTTTTGACCTTGCGCCGCGGATTCTGTCCAGTGTTCTGGATGAGGGCGGCGCGCAGCTGATACGGGAGCGTTTTGAAAGCAAGGGCATCGGATTCCGGCTTTCGGCAAGCGTCAGGCGCTTTGACAAAGATACCGCGGTTTTTGAGGACGGGAGCGCGGTCCCGTTCGACGTCCTTGTCCTCGCCGTAGGCGTGCGCCCGAACACCGCGCTTTTGGACGGGATCGCGGAAATAGGCCGGGGAATCGTTATCAACGCGAGGTCCGAAACGAGCGCGCCCGATATTTACGCGGCGGGCGACTGTACGCAGGCCCTTGACGTTTCAAGCGGGCAGGAACGGGTCATGGCCCTGCTGCCCAACGCCTACATGCAGGGCGAGTGCGCCGGGATCAACATGGCGGGGGGCGATAAGAGCTTTGACAGATCCATTCCCATGAACGCCGTCGGGTTTTTCGGACTGCACGTTGTCACGGCGGGCCATTATGACGGCGACACGTATGAGGAGGACGGGGAAGGGCGGTACAAGCGGCTTTTTTACAGCGGCGACAGGCTCAACGGGATGATCCTGATCGGCAATGTGGAAAAAGCGGGCATTTACACAAGCCTTATCCGCGAACGCACGCCGCTCAGTTCCATCGACTTCGCGCTCGTGTGCGAAAAGCCGGGGCTTATGGCGTTTACAAAAGAGGAAAGGTTTATCAAGCTGGGAGGCGGAGCGGGATGACGATTTCGGCGCGGGGCCTTGATTTCAGGGAACTGAACAGGCGGATAAAGGACGCCCCGGAGACCGTTCGCGTAGAGGAATGCTACGGCCAGCGGTTTATCGGCAGCGGCATGAGACAAAAGACCCTCACCATAGCCGGAACGCCGGGCAACGCGCTGGGCGCGTATCTGGACGGCGGGACCATCGTGGTGAACGGCAACGCGCAGGACGCGGCCGGCGATACGATGAACGACGGCAAAATCATCATCCACGGCAGCGCGGGCGACGCCCTGGGATACGCCATGCGGGGCGGCGGCATCTTTGTCCGGGACAACGCCGGATACAGGACGGGCATCCATATGAAGGAATACAAAGAAAAGAGGCCGGCCATCATAATCGGCGGCAGAGTGGGCAGTTTTTTGGGCGAATACCAGGCCGGCGGGCTGATCGCCGTGCTGGGTTCCGGGACCGAAGGGGTTCCCGTCGGGAATTTTACGGGGACCGGCATACACGGCGGCAAAATCTTCATACGGACGGACAGGGAACTTACGGGATTGCCCGCGCAGGTCGCGGTCCGGATCGCTTCGGGCGACGACCTGCGGGAGATCGCGCCGTATCTGACCGAGTTTGGCGGGTATTTCGGCGTGGACGCCGGAGCGCTGCTGACAGACAGGATCTATGTCCTGACTCCCAACGCGAAAAATCCGTATACGCAGTTGTATACCGTGAATTGAAAGGAGCTGCGCCATGTGCGGCATTATCGGGTATGTGGGTACGGAAGACGCTGTCCCTATTATTGTGGAGGGGCTGAAAAAACTCGAATACCGCGGTTATGACTCGGCCGGGGTCGCGATTTGCCAAAAAGACGGCTTTGCCGTGGTGAAACAGGAGGGACGCCTGAACGCGCTGGAGGCGCGGCTGGCGGAGCGCCCGATCGCCGGGCACATGGGGATAGGCCATACGCGCTGGGCCACGCACGGGGAACCCTCCGACGCAAACTCCCACCCCCACGTCGGCAGCCGGAACATGATCGCGGTCGTTCACAACGGCATCATTGAGAATTACAGGCAGTTGAAGGAGTTCCTGGAGAAAAAGGGTGTCCCCTTCATCTCGCAGACCGACAGCGAGGTCGTGGCGCAGCTCTGTGAGTATTATTACAGCGGCGACATCATGGAAGCGGTCATAAAGGTGGTAAACAGGCTGGAAGGCTCGTACGCCCTGGGTATCATGTGCCTTGAGGAGCCGGATACGCTGGTCGCGGTCAAAAAGGACAATCCGCTGATCATCGGCGTGTCCGGGCACGGTCAGTTTATCGCGTCCGATGTGCCCGCCGTGCTGAAACACACCAACAAGGTCTATTATCTGAACGATAAGGAAATCGCCATGCTGCGGAAAGGGGACGTGCGGTTTTTCAACTTTGACAAAGAGCCGCTCCAAAAGCCGGTTGAAACCGTTACCTGGAACATTGACAGCGCGGAAAAAGGCGGCTGGCCGCACTTCATGCTCAAGGAGATCATGGAGCAGCCCAGGATACTCAGAGACACGATAAACTCCGCGGCCGGCGGCGGCAACGGGACGGTGATCGGCAGGCTGGACGTCGCGCGGTTCAATAAGATCGTGCTCACCGCCTGCGGTTCGGCGTACAACGCCGGGATGGTGGCCCGATATGTGTTCGAGCGGCTGTGCAGGCTGCCGGTCGAGGTGGAGCTTGCCAGCGAGTTCCGGTACAGGGACACCGTCATAGACGCCAAGACGCTCGTTATCCTGATCAGCCAGTCGGGGGAGACCGCCGACACCATCGCCGCCATGCGCGAGGCAAAATCCAAAGAGGCCACGACGCTGGCCATCGTCAACGTGGTCGGCAGCACCATCGCCAAGGAGGCGGACGAGTGCCTGTTTACGGCGGCGGGTCCGGAGATCGCCGTCGCCACGACGAAGGCGTTCTCGGCGCAGCTTGTGTTGCTGTACTGTTTGGCCGTGCGGTTCGGCGCCCGGCTGGGAAAGCTGGCGGAAAAAGAGGAGCGTGAAATGCTCGCCGAAATCGACGGTTTGCCCGACAAGGCCGCGAAGGTACTCGAACAGATCGACGCCATCCAGAAGTACGCCTCCGCCTGTGTCGTCTATAAGAGCATCTTCTTCATCGGCAGGAACATCGACTACGCCATCGCGCTGGAGGGCTCGCTCAAACTCAAGGAAATATCCTACATCCATTCCGAGGCCTACGCCGGCGGCGAATTAAAGCACGGAACCATCTCCCTTGTCGAGGAGGAGACGCTGGTTGTGGCGATCGCCAACTGCGAGCGGCTGTACGGCAAGATCATGAGCAACGCGGAACAGGTGATAAGCCGCGGCGCTAAGGTCCTTCTGATCGGCAACTGCCCGTACGCGGAGCAGAACGGGAAACTGTCCGGCATACGGCTGCCCGAATGCGCCGATTTGTTTTCACCCTCGCTGTCGGTCATTGTTTTGCAGTTATTCGCCTACTATGTGGCCGCCAACAAGGGCCTTGATATAGACAAGCCGCGGAACCTGGCGAAAAGCGTAACGGTGGAATGACGGGGCGGCTTTGAGAGGAAGGCGGTGACGGGATGGAAAGGGCGCTGATCGTGTCGAGCTCGGACAAAGGTGCGGCGTTTATATCGGAGATGCTGGACGCGGTTTCCGTCCGTGAAGTCACTACCTTAAAATCGTGCGGCGAAGCGCGGCTGCTGCTTTCGGAAGAGGATTTTGACCTTGTGGCCGTCAACGCGCCGCTGAGGGACGAGTCCGGCGAACGGTTTTCACGGCATATCGCGGCCCAAAGCGCGGCGCTGGTCATCCTGATCGTAGACAGCGAATTCTTTGACGCCGTTTCCGCGGCCTGTGAGGAGGACGGCGTGCTGACGGTATCGAAACCGGTGAACAGGACTGTTTTCCGGTCGCTGCTGAGGCTGGCGCGTTCGACGCAGAGCCGGGTCAAAAAGATCCGGGAGGAGAACGGCAGGCTGAAGCAAAAAATTGAGGACATACGCGTCATTGACCGCGCGAAATGCCTGCTGATCTCCTATCTCAATATGAGCGAACAGGAGGCGCACCGATATATTGAAAAACAGGCGATGGATTTGCGCCAGCCGAGAAGGGCCGTTGCGGAAGGGATACTGAAAACATATGAAAACTGACGGGAAGCTCCATGAGGAATGCGCCGTTTTCGGCGTCAGCCTGACCGCGGACGAGGCCGCCGGCGTCACATACAACGGCCTGCTGGCGCTGCAGCACCGGGGCCAGGAAGGGGCGGGTATTGCCGTTGTCTGTGAAAACAAGATCCTCTGCCATAAAGACTCCGGTCTTGTCGGCGAAGTCTTTTCAGGCGAAGACCTTGAGAACCTACCCAAAGGGCGGACCGCCGTCGGGCATACCCGGTATTCCACGACAGGAAGCAGTACAAAAGAAAATGTCGGGCCGTTTGTGACCGATTACCTGACGGGCCGGATCGCGGCGGCGCACAACGGCAACATCACAAACGCGGGGGAAATACGGGAGAAGCTGCGGCGGAACGGGCTGCGGTTTGACGCGACAAGCGACAGCGAGGTCGTCTCCGCTCTCATAGCGTACTGCATAACCAAAGAGCAGAATACGCTATCCGGCGTCATACAGGCCGCCGGGCTGCTGCAAGGGGCGTTTTCGCTTGTGATCGCAAGCGGCAGGGACAAGCTGATCGCGGTCCGTGACCCGAGCGGTTTCCGCCCGCTCTGTATCGGGGAAAACGAGACCGGGACCGCCGTGGCGTCAGAGAGCTGCGCGCTGGACGTATGCGGGTTTGAATTCGCGCGGGATGTGGCGCCGGGTGAGGTCGTCGTAATCGAAAACGGCAGGATCATTTGTCAGGGAATAAAGTTTTCGGGCACAGGGGACGGACAGGGCCTCTGTATTTTTGAGTATGTCTATCTCGCCAGGGCGGATTCGGTGATAGACGGGCTTTCGGTATACGACGCGCGCTTTAACATGGGGGGCGTGCTGGCGGAGGAATGTCCCGCGGACGCCGACATTGTGTGCGGCGTGCCCGACAGCGGGCTGGAGGCGGCCGGCGGTTACAGCGCCAGAAGCGGGATACAGCTGGCGTCGGGGTTTGTGAGAAACCGGTATGTCGGCAGGAGCTTCATCTATCCCTCGCAGACCCAGCGCGACAGCGCCGTGCGGCAGAAGCTCAATCCGCTGGCGGCCAATATCCGGGGGCGGCGCGTCGTTCTGGTGGATGACTCCATCGTGCGGGGCACTACGCTCGAAAAGATTGTGAAGAGCCTGAAAGGCGCGGGCGCGAAAGAGGTGCATATGAGGATAGCGTCCCCGCCCGTCCTCCATACCTGTTACTACGGAACGGACATAGACGGCGGGGATCTGATAGCAAACAGGATGAGCCTGGATGAGTTCCGAAATAAAATCGGCGCCGACAGCCTGGAGTATATTAGCATGGATGGGCTGAAACAGGCCTGCGGGCAATGTGCCCTGCCGTTCTGTACGGCCTGCTTTACGGGCAGCGGGGCGCGCGCGGGCAAAAACGGCCTTGAGTGAGGGGGACGGACGATGAAAGCGTATCTGATTCTGGAAAACGGGATGGAATTTGAGGGCGTATCCTTTGGGGCGCGGGGAGACGCGACGGGCGAAGTCGTCTTTGCCACCGGGATGTCCGGTTACCTGGAGACCCTGACCGACCCCAGTTATTACGGGCAGATCGTCCTTCAGACATTTCCCCTCATCGGCAACTACGGCGTCATTCCTCCCGACTTTGAAAGCTCCCTTATCGGCGCGAAAGCCTATATCGTAAAGCATCCGTGTCAAGAACCCTCCAATTACAGAAGCGAGGGCGCCCTTGACGCTTTTTTGAAAGAGCGCTGCGTTGTGGGGCTGTGCGGCATAGATACCCGCGCGCTGACGCGGATCATCCGCGCGAACGGCGTGATGAACGGCAAAATCACCGCCTCCCCGCCGACGGACGCCGATCTCGCGGAGGCAAAAGCCTATGCCATTCAAAACGCGGTGGCCGCCGTATCGCGGTGCGGCGCGGCACTCCCCGCCCCGGCGCGGCAACACATCTCCGAAACAGTCTCTCCCTTCCCGCCGCGCCGCCGCGTGGCCCTGATGGATTTCGGCGCGAAGCGCGGCATCGCGGACGCGCTGGCGTCACGGGACTGCGAGGTGCGGCTGTTCCCGTACGGCGCGCCGGCGCGGGATATACTGCAAAGCGATCCGGACGGGGTCATGCTTTCCAACGGCCCCGGCGACCCCGCCGCCCCTGAGAACGGGGGGATCGTGGAGACGCTCCGTATCCTGCAGCAGAGCGGCGTTCCCATTTTCGGCATATGCCTGGGGCATCAACTGCTGGCGCTGGCAAACGGCTATCCGACGCAAAAGCTCAAATTCGGCCACCGGGGAGTCAATCAGCCGGTCAGGGAAACGGCCACCGGGCGTGTGTATATCACAAGCCAGAACCACGGTTACGCGGTCGTCGCGGAAGGCGCCTCTTTCGTCAACGTCAACGACGGCACCTGCGAGGGGATGGATTACGGCGTTTCCTTTTCGGTGCAGTTCCATCCGGAGGCGCGGGGCGGGCCGCTGGATACGGCGTTTCTGTTTGACCGTTTCATCGGGAGGATGGCGGCGTATCGCCGCTGACGGCAAAAACCGCAAGTTTAGGTAAAGGGGGCGACGTTTTATGCCAAGGGACCTGTCCATTAGAAAGGTGCTGGTCATCGGGTCCGGCCCGATCGTTATCGGGCAGGCCGCGGAGTTCGACTACGCGGGCACGCAGGCCTGCCGGGTCCTGCGCGAGGACGGCATCGAGATCGTCCTTGTCAACAGCAATCCCGCCACCATCATGACCGATAAAAATATCGCTGACAGGATATACATTGAGCCGCTGACCCTCACGACTGTCAAACGGATCATTGAAAAAGAGCGTCCCGACAGCATTTTATCCGGGCTGGGCGGCCAGACGGGACTGACGCTGTGTATGCGGCTTGCCCGCGAAGGCTTTCTGGACAAAACGGGGACGCGCCTGCTGGGTTCCTCGCCCGGAACGATCGACAAGGCCGAGGACCGGCAGCTGTTTAAGGAGACCATGCAGAGCATCGGCCAGCCGGTCGTTCCCTCGGTGATCGCCAACGACGTGCGGACGGCGGTCGGCTTCGCGGAGGAAACCGGGTATCCGGTCATTGTGCGGCCCGCCTTCACGCTGGGCGGCAGCGGCGGCGGTATCGCGGAGGATGAAGGGATGCTGCGGGAGATCGCGGCGAACGGGCTGTCCCTTTCCCCGATACGGCAGATATTGGTGGAGAAATCCATCGCGGGCTGGAAGGAGATCGAGTTTGAGGTCATGCGGGACCGCGCCGGGAACGCGATCACCGTCTGCTCGATGGAAAACTTTGACCCCGTGGGCGTACACACCGGCGACAGCATTGTCATCGCGCCCGCCGTCACGCTGTCGGACGGGGAAGTGCAGATGCTGCGCTCGGCGTCGATCAACATCATTCACGCGCTGGGCGTCGAGGGCGGCTGCAACTGCCAGTTCGCGCTGTATCCCCACAGCAATGAGTACGCCGTCATAGAGGTGAACCCTCGCGTGTCGCGCTCGTCGGCGCTGGCCAGCAAGGCGACGGGATACCCCATCGCGAAGGTGGCGACAAAAATCGCCATAGGCTATACCCTCGACGAGATCCCCAACGCCGTCACAGGCACGACCTTCGCCGCCTTTGAGCCGGCGCTGGACTATGTGGCGGTCAAGCTCCCCAAATGGCCCTTTGATAAATTCGTATACGCGCAAAAAGAGCTGGGTACGCAGATGAAAGCCACCGGCGAGGTCATGGCTATTTCGGACTCCTTCGAGGACGCGCTGCTGAAAGCCGTGCGCGGGGCGGAACTGGGGCTTGCGGACCTGGATTTTCCCCGTCTCGCCGAAAAGACCGACGGGGAGATCCGCGCGCTTTCGCAGGATGTGACCGACGAGCGGCTGTTTGTGCTGTACGAGGCGATAAAGCGCGGGATGAGCGTGGACGAGCTGCATATGAAGACAAAAGTGGACAGATGGTTTCTGTACGGGCTGCGGCACATCGCCGCGTGTCACGCTCCGGCGGCGGAGCAGTTCTGTTATAAGATGGTCGACACCTGCGCCGCCGAGTTTGAGGCGCAAACGCCCTACTTCTACTCGGTTCAGAACGGTATGGAAAACGAAGCCCTGGCCTTTGTTGAACGCAGTGAAAAGCAGAGGATCGTCGTGCTGGGCAGCGGGCCGATACGGATCGGGCAGGGCATCGAGTTCGACTACGCCTGCGTGCATTGCGTGTGGACGCTGAAAAAGATGGGATATGAGGTCATTGTTATCAACAACAACCCCGAAACGGTGTCCACCGACTTTGACACCGCCGACAGGCTGTATTTTGAGCCGTTGTGCATTGACGATGTGATGAGCGTCATTGACGTTGAAAAACCGGCCGGCGTCATCGTCGCCTTCGGCGGCGGTACCGCTGTCAGGCTGACGAAAAAACTGCATGAGCGCGGCGTAAACATTATTGGCACTCCGGCCGACAGCATCGACATATGCGAGGACAGGGAGCGTTTCGACGGCCTCCTGGAGCGGCTGGGTATAAAACGCCCCAGGGGTTACGGCGTCATGACGGAGGAACAGGCGCTGGAAGCCGCCGAAAAGCTCGGTTATCCGGTGCTGATGCGCCCGTCCTATGTGCTGGGCGGCCAGAATATGATTATCGCGTTCTCGCCGGAGGACATCCGCGAGTATATGGAGATCATTCTGCGCCGGAAACAGGAGAACCCCGTGCTGATTGACAAGTACCTGGAAGGGCTGGAGATTGAGGTTGACGCCATATGCGACGGCAGAGACGTGCTGATCCCCGGGATCATGGAGCATATCGAGCGCACCGGCGTCCACTCCGGCGACAGCATAGCCGTATACCCCGCCGTGAACATAGACGACGTTATGGCGGAAAAAATTTACGCGGTCACAGAAAAGCTCTGTATGGCGCTTGAGGTCAGGGGGCTTGTGAATATTCAGTACGTCCTGTATGAAAACGACGTGTATGTGATAGAGGTCAACCCGCGGGCGTCGCGGACCGTTCCGTATATCAGCAAGGTCACCGGCGTGCCCATGTGCGAGCTTGCCACTAAGGTCAGCGTCGGCGAGACGCTTTCCGCGCTCGGATATACGTCCGGCATCGCTCAAATACCGCCGTATTTCGCGGTCAAGGTGCCCGTTTTCTCTTTTGAGAAACTGGCGGGCGTCGATACGCATCTGGGGCCTGAAATGAAATCCACCGGAGAGGTTTTGGGGCTCGGGAAAAGTTTTGAGGAGGCCATTTATAAGGGGCTGACCGCCGCCGGATACGCGATGAACAAGACCGGCGGCGTGCTGGTGACGGTGCGCGACGGCGATAAGGCGGAGATCGCGGGCGTGGCGGAAAAACTTGTCCGGTGCGGCTTTTCGCTGTACGCGACGAAGGGGACCGCTCTGTTCCTTGAAAGCAAAGGCTTTCAGGTCCGGGTTGCGGAAAAGATACGGGAATGCCCCGATAACAACACCGCGACGCTGCTCGAAAGCGGAAAGATCAGCTATATCATCTCCACCTCCGAAAAGGGCAGGGACCCGGCGTTTGACGACGTGAAAATTCGCCGGAAAGCCTGCTCCCTCGGCATCCCCTGCCTGACGTCGGTGGATACGGCGAACGCGCTGGCCGACAGCCTGCTTTCGGGCTACAGCGAGATAAACACGGAGCTGATAGATATAAACCGCCTGAGGAGTGGACGTATGAAACTGAGTTTTACCAAAATGCACGGCTGCGGCAACGACTACATTTATTTCAACTGCTTCGGCGGGGAGGGAAACGCGG
>JAIRUE010000090.1 GCA_031254575.1 Oscillospiraceae bacterium
GTACGCCTCCGGGGAAGCGAAGGATGTATTGGGTGCCGACAGCGAGCCGCCCGTAAAATGTGTCGAGATCGGGCGTGAAAAGATAGGCGAGGAAACGGTGCTTTACCGCCATGAAAAAACTTTTGTCCATCAGACGCTGTTCGCCGTTAACGTGAATGATGACGATCCCGATTATGAAAAGAATCTGGAACAAATCAGTGAATATACGCTGATCCGGGTGGGTGAAACCCTCAAGCTGGCCGCGGCGGCCATTACCGCGAAAAGCGGCGGCAGCGCCCGGTTTGTTGAGGTGGCGGCCAAAGCATCGTCTCTTGGATTGCCGTTGATCCTTCGCTCCCATGATGAAGCTGCCGTGAAGGAAGCGGTGAAAGGCGCCAACGGCGTGCGCGGCGTGATTGCCTGTGTCACGGCCGACAATGCGGACGCCATGAGAAAAATCGCTCAGGAAGGCGGCTTTTCTCTGGCTGTGACCGGAGACGGCATTGACCAGGTGACAGCCCTGACCGAAAAATTAAAAGCGGACGGTTTCAGCGACCTGTTGTTACAGTTTAGAACCGATTCTCTTGCGGAACAGTTCCAGACCAACGCCATCGCGCGGATAGCGGCTGTTAAAAAGGGTGTGAAGACACTGGGGTATCCCACGATCCGGTTTATTGACACGGGAAACTATTTGGAAGATACGCGGCAAGCCGTTACAGAAATCAACAAATACGGAGGCATCGCCGTCTTACCCAACTTTGATCCGGCCCTGCTTGCCCCGTTGATGACCTTGCGCCTGAATATCTACACCGACCCGCAAAAGCCCATTCAGGTTGAGCCGAAGGTTTATCCCATCAATGAGCCGGGACGTAATTCGGCGGTGTTTGTGACCACCAACTTTTCGCTGACCTATTTCCTTGTTTCCGGTGAATTGGAAGGCACGGGCATCAATGCGTGGCTGGTCATTCCCGAATGTGAGGGCATGAGCGTACTGACCGCGTGGGCGGCCGGAAAATTCTCGGGCGCGCATATCGCCAAATTTATCAAGGAAGTCGGTCTTGAGGAGATGGTAGACACCCGGGAGATCGTGATTCCCGGCTATGTGGCGCAAATCAGCGGTGAACTGGAAGAAAGCCTGCCGGGCTGGAAGGCCATTGTAGGGCCTCAGGAATCATCGGATATCGCCGGCCATATTAAGTCCGTGATGGCCAAGTATTTATAGGATTGATGAGAGAAACCGTGATTGACGTTACATTTCATCCCGCGGGGAAAACCGTATCCGTGCCCGCGGGCTCATCATTGCGGGACGCCGCCGCGCTGGCCGGGATTCCCACCGAAATCCCGTGCGGCGGAAAAGGCGTTTGCGGAAAGTGCCTGGTGCGTATACAATCGGGCGCGGTGGATTTTGACGGCGGATGGCTGATCGGCGAAACACTTGCCGCGCAAGGATATGTAATGCTCTGTACGGCCCGTCTGAAAAATGAAGACGTAAGCGTCTTATCCTTGCAGAGCATAGAGGCTGAAGCGGGTCAATTCACCGATCAGTTAAGTGATTACGCCAAAGTTGATCCCACCCTTTTGCCGGCCGGCCCCGCTGATTTCATTGTGAAACCGGTACAAATTTGCGTATCCGCCCCCAAACCGGGCGATGGGCTTTCCGATCTTGACAGGCTTATGGCCGCAACGCGAAAAACGCTTGGCGGGCCGGTATTCGTGCCGCTCGGCGTACTGCGGAGGCTTCCCGAAGCGCTGCGGGAAGGAACCGGGGACATCACCCTGTTTTATCACAGCCGCGAAGACACCGGCGAGATAACGGCCACCGATATTTGCGGTCCGGAAAGCCGCAAATTTGCCGTAGCGGTCGATCTGGGCACAACCACCGTCACCGCGTCCGTTTGCGGAGAGGACGGCGTCCTCCTTGCGCTCCGTACCGCTTACAATACGCAAATGGAGCGCGGACTTGATGTCATCAGCCGCATCAATTACGCGGGCAGGCCGGAGCGTCTGGCCGAATTAAGAAACAGAGCGCTTGCCACGGTGAACGGCTTGATCCAGGAGTTGGCGCGAACGGTCGGGTCGGACACAGACGATATACGCAATATTTCGCTTTCCGGTAACACCGTTATGATCCATCTGCTGCTGAGGATCCCGCCCGAATACATCCGCCTTGACCCTTACACGCCGGCGGTCTATCGCGTTCCGTTTTATACGGCGGCGCGGATCGGGCTGGACATATCCCCCGAAACGCCTGTGGACATTGCGCCTTCGGTCGGAAGCTATTTAGGCGGCGATATTACATCAGGCGCTCTTTGCACCGTCCTTGCCGCTGATTCAGAGCAACTCTGCCTGTTTATCGACATCGGGACCAACGGTGAAATTCTGTTGGGCAATCGTGATTTTTTATTGGGGTGCGCCTGTTCGGCAGGACCCGCGTTTGAGGGCGGCGGAATCAGCTGCGGTATGCGCGCTTCCGCCGGCGCAATTGAACGCGTATCGATCGACCGCTCAAGCGGCGGCGTGCGGCTTTCGGTCATCGGTGGCGAAGCCCCTGCCGGGATATGCGGGTCGGGCATGATATCACTGATAGCCGAATTGTTTCGCGCCGGATGGATTGACGCGACCGGTAAGTTTGTGCGAAACAGGTCTGCCAGAATCATAGAAAACGGCAAAGCCGCTGTGTTTATGCTGTCGGACGACGGCGCAGAACGCGAGATTACTGTCGGCGAGAGTGATATAGGCAATATTATCCGGGCCAAGGCGGCGATTTTTGCGGCCTGTCAAACCATGCTGAAAAGTGCGGAGATGACCTTTTCGGATATCAATCAGGTGTATATCGCGGGCGGATTCGGGCGTTATCTTGACATTGACGACGCGAGGGAAATCGGGCTGCTCCCATCCTTGCCGCGCGAGCGATTTGCATTTATCGGCAACGCTTCGCTGATGGGTACGCATATGTCGCTGATATCGAAGCGGCACAGGCAAACGCGCGAGCGGCTTGCAAACGCCGTCACATACCTTGATCTGGGCGCCGAACCCGGATACATGGACGAGTATATAGCGGCTTTATTTTTACCGCATACGGATTACGAGCAGTTTTTATCGGCTTTATGAGCTGTTAACCTACACGGTGAATGGAGAAAAAAGAGCGAGAAAAATGAGGTAAAAAAGGGGCAAAAGAAATTGGGAGTAAAGAAAGGGGAAACAAAAAACGCGCAAAATAACAGTGTTAATTTTCACGAAAAAGAGAGGAAGAGTGGGAAAAGTATGGCGAGATAAATGAAGGAAAATAAAATAAAACGCAAAAAAGCACTCCTAAAAAGCGCGAGAGAAAGGAAGGTTATTTTGCGCGCAAATACCGGGTGAAGAGGGCCCGGTTTTTGCGCGTTTTTTGTTTCCCCTTACTTTGCTCCTATTTCCTTTTTGCCACTTTTTTACCTCATTTTTTCTTGCTCTTTTTTTCTCCATTCACCGTGTAGGTTAACAATATATTTTGTGCGGGCTTTGTATTGTTGTAATTTGGGCTTGGAGGTCTGATAATGATGTGCTATAATCATGATGCGATTGACCGTGCGGAGAGTTTTCAGCGGCAAGCAACCCGGCGAACCGTTCGGGTGACGATACGGGAAAGGGAATGAATCTATGTGGGCGATCTTAGGCGCCGCGCTGTTCACGCTTATAGCTGTAATGACTATTTTGGCAGCTTTGGGCCTGCCTCTCGGGGAATTCACCATGGGAGGTCAGCACAAAGTTTTACCGGCGCGGTTCAGGTTCGCGGCGGCAGGCTCGTTCGTCATTCAGCTATTTGCGATAATTGTTATATTGCAAGGCGGCGGATTTATTTCATTGTGGCTGTCCTCCGGGGTGACGAAGGGCATCTGCATATTTTTCGCCGCGTACTTATCTCTCAACACAATTATGAACCTGCTCTCAAAAAGCAAAAAGGAACGATATGTGATGACGCTCTTGTCCCTTGTCGCGGCGATTTGTTTCTGGATTACAGGGCTCAGCATATAGAAAGTGGAAGCATGCGGGATACCAAAACTCTATAAAACGCCGGGCACGGCATTAAATGGAAAGCCGGAAGTTATGGTGGCGCCGGTTATGGAACATACAGATTTACTGTTAGGCCATATGGAGGATCTCGCGGATAAAGCGGTCAAAACAGGCTGCGCCGCGTCGCGGTTCCTCACTCCCGCGGAAGCGCAAAGCGTTTCCGCGCGTCTTACGCGCCGTCATGACGTTGCGCTCTCCTTCGACGGCGGATATGACGGCGCGGAACGCACCCGGGCCGTGCTCCAAAATCCGGATTGGGGCGAATGGGACCGGGCCGGATTGTTTGCCGTTTTGAAAGCAGAGTATCGCTCCCGGGACACGCTTGGACACCGCGACGTCCTGGGCGCGCTCATGGCGCTGGGTATTGAGCGCGATACCATAGGCGATATTATGATGGATGAGCATTTTGCCGTGTTGGTGTGCCTGCCGGAGTTGGGCGGGTATGTTGCCGAAAACCTGACCAAAGCGGGGCGCGTGGGCGTCAGCGTTTCTGAGATCGGGTTGGGTGAGCTTCCGGCAAAACAGGAAGAGCTGACCGTCAAAACGGATACCGTAGCCTCGCTCCGGCTGGACGCGGTGCTGAGCGCGGCGTTCGGGCTGTCCAGAACAAAAGCGGCCGGGCTTATCGCCGCCGGCCGCGTAAATCTTGATCATCAGCTCTGTTTGCAGCCAGCAAAAGAGTTGGGAGAAGGATCGCTGCTGTCGGTGCGCGGATTGGGGCGCGCCAAACTGCTGGAAGCGGGCGAGCGGTCAAAAAAAGGCCGGATATTTGTGAGCGTTGGATTGTATGGGCGATGAGGAAAGATTATGCGCTTCATGGAGGAAGATGTCGTGCCGTCAGGAAACCCCCATGCCCGGTGCTCGTCTGTCAGCGAGCCGGCGAGACCTTCATCGAAAAAATATCTTGACATCCGTTTTCGGAAGGCGTATACTATAAAAAATTGAATATGCAAACCGTTGACGCAGAGATAAAAACAGTATATGCGCGCACAGAGAGTCCGGGGAGCTGAGAGCCGGATCGAAACGCAGATTGTTAAATGGACTGCCGAGGGCATGGTCAAAGGCGCGTGGCGCCGAGTATTCCATGACGTGGCGCATACGTAAGTTGCGAGGGGTATGTTGGTATCCCGCAGAGGGCATGGGTTTGATCCCGTGAATCAAGGTGGCACCGCGGAGTGTATTCCGTCCTTGGTAAAGGTTTTCTTTACCGGGGATTTTTATTTATCAGGAGGGGATTCCATTGATCAAGCCAACGCTGGAGGAAGCGAAAACACTGTCCCGGGGATGTACGGTCGTCCCCATCATGCTGGAGATCTTTTCCGATCAGAAAACGCCCATCGAGGTATTGAGGAACATCAGGGCGCAGGGCGGCGACTGCTTTATTCTGGAAAGCGTGAACGGCGGCGACAGTTGGGGCCGGTATTCCTTTTTGGGGTATAAGCCGTCCGTTTGCGCGGTGAAGGACGGCGCCGAACCCATCGGAGCGATACGGGAACTGATAGCCGGATACAAAAGCCCCCGCATACCGGGCCTTCCCCCGTTCACCGGCGGATTTGTCGGGTATTTTGCGTATGACTTTGTGCGTTACTTTATACCGGGCCTGACCCTCGGGGCGGCAAACGACGAGGGATTCAGGGACTATCATCTGATGCTGGTGGACAAAGCCGTTGTCTTTGACCATTTTAAGCAAAAAATCTGCATCATCGTCAACATCTCCGTTGAAAACCTTGAGAACAGCTATATTAAAGGCGTTACCGAGCTGAAGGATATAGAACGGGCGATTCTGGGCGAAACCGCCCGCCCGGAAGAAACGCCGCCGGTATGCGGGGAGTTTACGCCCCTGTTCACGGAAGCCGGGTTTGCGGAGATGGTGGAAAAGGTCAAGGCGCATATCGTGGAGGGCGATATTTTTCAGGCGGTCGTTTCCAACCGCTTTACCGCCCCGTTCAAAGGCAGTCTGTTAAGCACCTACCGCCTGCTGCGCACCATCAACCCGTCGCCG
>JAIRUE010000105.1 GCA_031254575.1 Oscillospiraceae bacterium
GGTGCCCAGCTTCAGCGCCGGGAAACGGGGGCCGGGATTGCTGCCCGGCATGACGCGCGCCATTGAGCCGATGATCACGGCCGGCGGCGGCGGGACGAAGGTTTTACGCGACGGGTGGACGGTGGTCACGGCGGACGGATCGCTCGCGGCGCATTACGAACACACGGTGCTGGTCACGAACGGGAAACCGGAATTGCTGACGCTGGCCGAGGGGTCCGTATGAATAGGGGAGGTGAACGCGCGTGGCAAAAGATGATGTGATCGAAGTGGAAGGGATCGTGCGGGAAGCGCTGCCCAACGCGCAGTTCAAAGTGGAGATTCCCGGCGGTCATCTGATCCACGCCCATATTTCAGGCAAACTGCGGATGAATTTTATCCGTATCCTTCCCGGCGACAAAGTGACGCTGCAGATGTCCCCGTATGACCTGACGCGGGGAAGGATTACATGGCGCTCCAAATAGGGGAGAGCGGCTCCGCGGGCGGGCGTCCGGAAACGGGTATCGCCGGACATACGCCGGGGGCGGAGTGTGACACGGGAAAGAGGTGGTTATCATGAAGGTGCGCCCTTCGGTCAAGCCGATGTGCGAGAAGTGCAAGATCATCAAGCGCCACGGGCGCGTGATGATTATCTGCGAGAATCCCAAGCATAAACAAAGACAAGGGTAACGGGAGCGGGGACGGATGGGATGCCCCCGCGGCGTACCGTAATTATTTTTGGAGGTGCCATATGGCTCGTATAGCCGGCGTAGACCTGCCGAACGAAAAACGGGTGGAGATCGGCCTGACCTATATCTATGGGATCGGGCGGACGACGTCCAACAAAATCCTCGCTCAAACGGGCATCAGCCCCGACGTGCGCGTGAAGAAGCTGACCGAGGAGGAAATCGCGAAGCTGCGCGAGGTCATTGAAAAAGACATCAAAGTCGAAGGTGACCTGCGCCGCGACGTCGCGCTGGACATCAAGCGCCTGATCGAGATCGGCAGCTACCGCGGGCTCCGGCACCGCAGAGGTTTGCCTGTGCGGGGACAGCGCTCCAAGACCAACGCCCGCACCCGCAAGGGTCCCAAGCGCACGATCGCCAATAAAAAGAAATAAGGAGGGAACGAAAGAATGCCGCAACCGAAAGCCAAGCGCGGTGTGACAAGGAAACGCCGCGAACGCAAGAATATAGAAAAAGGCGCGGTGCATATCCGTTCCTCTTTCAACAACACAATGGTGACCATCACCGACGTGCAGGGCAACACCCTCTCATGGGCGTCGTCCGGCGGGCTGGGCTTCCGAGGCTCGCGCAAATCCACGCCGTTCGCCGCGCAGACCGCCGCCGAGACCGCCGCGCGCGCCGCGATGGAACACGGCCTCAAATCGGTCGAGGTCTATGTCAAAGGCCCCGGGTCGGGGCGTGAGGCCGCTATCCGCGCTTTGCAGGCCGTGGGACTGGACGTGACGCTTATCAAAGATGTGACGCCCATCCCGCACAACGGGTGCCGCCCGCCCAAGAGGAGGAGAGTGTAATATGGCACGGTATACAGACGCGGTGTGCCGCCAGTGCCGCCGGGAGGGGCTGAAGATGTTCCTCAAGGGCGACCGCTGCTATTCGGAGAAGTGCGCCGTCGACCGCCGCGCCTACGCCCCCGGACAGCACGGGCAGGGACGCAAAAAGCCCAGCGAGTACGGCACGCAGCTCCGTGAAAAACAGAAAGCGCGCCGCCATTACGGCGTCCTGGAGCGCCAGTTCGGTCTCTATTTCAACATGGCGACCGGCATGAGCGGCCAAACCGGCGACAATCTGCTCTCCCTGCTGGAGCGCCGGCTCGACAATGTCGTCTACCGCCTTGGGTTTGCCATGAGCCGCCCCGAGGCGCGCCAGGCGGTAACGCACGGCCATGTGACCGTAAACGGCAAGCGCGTCAATATTCCCTCGTTTCTGGTAAAGCCCGGTATGACGGTGGCCCTCGCGAACAAGAGCCGCGGCCTCGATAAATTCAAAACGGTCATGGACAACAACGCCTCCCGTCCCGTTCCGCAGTGGCTGTCGCTTGACCGGGACAAGGCGCAGGCGTCGGTGGTGGGTTTGCCGGCCCGTGACGACATTGACCTGCCGGTGGAGGAACACCTTATCGTCGAGCTGTATTCCAAGTAACGCGCTGTTTTTGTCCCTGATACACGTAAAGAAGAAGGAGTGCTCACATGATCGAGATAGAGAAGCCGCGCATTGAGTGTATTGGAACGGATGAAGACAGCTCTTACGGAAAATTTATTGTGGAGCCTTTGGAGCGGGGCTACGGCACGACACTGGGCAATTCCCTGCGCCGCATCCTGCTCTCCTCCCTGCCTGGAACGGCGGTCACCACCGTCAAGATCGCGGGTGTCCAGCATGAGTTTTCAACCGTCCCGGGAGTCAAAGAGGATGTCACGGAACTTATCCTGAATATAAAGGGCATTATCGCAAAAATTCATTCTCCGGGCGTAAAAACAGTCTACATCGAAGCGAGCGGCGAGGGAGAAGTCAAGGCGGGCGACATCCGCGCCGACAGCGAGGTCGAGATCCTCAACCCCGATCTGCATATAGCCACGCTGGCGGGGGACGGCCGTCTGGAGATGGAGCTGACCATGAGCCACGGGCGCGGATATGTGCCGGCCGAACGCAACAAGCCGACGCAAGCCGTCATTGGCCTGATTCCGGTAGACAGCATTTATACGCCCGTGCTGAAAGTCAATTTTTCCGTTGAAAACACCCGTGTGGGCAATATGACCGACTTTGACAAGCTGACGCTGGAGGTTTGGACCGACTCAACACTGTCGGCGCGGGACGCCGTTTCGCTGGGCGCGAAGATCCTGGCCGACCTGCTGATGATTTTCACCGACCTCAGCGAGGAGCTGGGCCGCAGCAGCACCGTCGTCGTCAAGCCGGAGTCCCATCGCGACAAGATGCTGGAGATGACTATAGAGGAGCTTGATTTGTCCGTCCGCAGCTTCAACTGCCTCAAGCGCGCCGGTATCAACAGCGTGGAGGACTTGGTGGGCAAGAGCGAAAACGATATGATGAAGGTGCGCAACCTGGGCCGCAAGAGCCTTGAGGAAGTCATGAACAAATTACAGACGATGAGTCTGTCGCTGCGCGAAGAAATCTGATTGCGGGGGCTTCCCGCCCCAACATTGCCGATGGAGGTACACTGTTATGCCCGGAACCAGAAAATTGAGCCGCCCGACCGCGCACCGCATGTCGATGTTGCGGGGGCAGGTGACCGCCGCCATAGAGAAAGAGCGGATTGAGACTACCGTCACACGGGCGAGGGATACCGCCGCCCTTGTGGAAAAAATGATTTCGCTCGGCAAAGACGGCTCGCTCGCGGCGCGCCGGCGGGCTCTGGCGTTTATCACCAAAGAGGATGCCGTGAAAAAGCTCTTTGAGGAACTCGCGCCCCGCTTTGAGGGCCGTAACGGGGGGTATACCCGCGTCACCCGCCTCGGGCCGCGCCGCGGCGACGCCGCCGAGATGGCGCTGTTGGAGATTTTGGAAAGCTGATCACAGAACGTGCGGAACTCCGCCTTCCGGCGGGGTTCTTTTTATTCTTCGTCCGTGGGATCGCCGTCTTCCTTTCCCAATTCCAACTTGCCGCGATACTCCTCCACGCAATGATGGATCAGTAAATCGATGGTTTCGACCATTATGTCACGAATCTTTTCCTTGTGCTTGCGCCCCCGGCATGATAAAATGGAACAAAACAGGCGAAGGAGGGCCGGATATGGCCGACGTTTTTGTGGAGCACCTGGTGACGAGGCGCCCGACGGTGAAAACCATGCTGCAGAAGTGCCTGCTGTCGCTTGCCGCGGTGGTGACGGCTCTGCTGCCCTTTATTCTGGCGGGGTTGTTTGGCATTGATCTGACCATGCTGGCTCCGGTCACGTTTGTCGGGGCGTTTTGGGGTATGATTCTGCTGTTCCGCCGCATGAATCTGGAGTTTGAGTATATCGTCACCAACGGCGAGATGGACGTGGACAAGATCATGGGGCGCAGGACGCGCAAGCGCCTGCTGACAGTCGATTGCCGCATTTTCGATATTCTGGCCCCGTACAAGCCGGAATACCGCAATGAATATGAGTCGAAGACCATTGTAAACCGCGTTGACGTATCCAGTCACGTAAACGCGCCGGGGCGCTGGTTTGCTGTTTACCACGCGAAGGACGGCAGGCGCACCCTGCTCGTTTTCGAGCCCAGCGAACGGATGCTGGACGCGTTCCGGCTGTTCATCCGCAGCAAGATCAAAAGCTGATGGAACCCATCACGCGCGATATGGTGCGCGCACTGCTTCCGCCGCGCCCTAAAACCGCCCACAAGGGGGATTTCGGGCGCGTTTTGGCGCTTGCGGGAAGTATCGGGACTTCCGGCGCGGCGTATTTTTGCGGTATGGCCGCCGTACGGGGCGGGGCGGGGTTGGTGACGATGGGCCTGCCGGAGCGGATATGGGAGCAGGTGGCGTCGGGGGCGCGGGAGTGCATGTGTTTCCCGCTGCCGTGCGACGGAGAGGGAAGGCTGGATGCGAGGGCGTTTCCGTGGATTGAGAAACGCCTTGAAAAAGCTGACGTATGCGTGTGCGGACCGGGCATTGGGACAAGCCGGGATTTGTCAAACATGATTACCTTGCTAACAAACGGGCAAACGCCGCTGGTGCTTGACGCGGACGGCATAAACAACAAGTCCGGGCATATACTGAACTGTCCCCTTGTCCTGACTCCGCACGAGGGCGAGTTTTTACGGATGGGCGGCGACCTGTCACGGGGGCGGGCGGCGGGCGGCCTGGCGTATGTGGAAAGGAATCCCTGCGTGCTGGTGCTGAAAGGGCATGAGACGCTGGTGTTCGCGCCGGGCGGG
>JAIRUE010000119.1 GCA_031254575.1 Oscillospiraceae bacterium
CGGCCTTGGCGCAATTGCGCTTGAAGCGCTTGAGAGCGCTGTCCAAGGATTCGTTATCCTTGAGCCTGACTTCAGACATGATATATCCCTCCTCCACACTGCTTCTTTCTGTAACGAGCTTATTATAAAGGATAGGCCGCGCGATGTCAAGCGCCGATCGGACTGGTTTATAATGGTTTATTTGACAAGTTTGATTTTCTCATGTTTCTGTAAATCCACGATAATGGTCACCACAATGGGCAGCAATATCATCCCCAGCACCCCCATCGAGAGGAATCCCACATACATGGCCGTGAGCGTCAGCAGCGGGTTGATCCCGAGCTGGTCCCCCACGATCTTGGGCTCAATGAACTGGCGGACGACAAAGACGACGAGGTATACGATCATGATGCCGACAGCCATGTAGGTATTGCCGGTGATCAGATGGATCAGCGCCCAGGGGAACATGATCACCCCGCAGCCCAGCACGGGCAGAAAATCCACAAACGCGATGGCGAGAGCGGGCAGAATACTGAACGTTCCCCGCACGATGGTCAGTCCGACCAGCAGTTCCGCGAAGGCGACGGCCATGATTTTGAGGTACGCGCCGTAATAGGAGACGATGGAGTGCTTGAACGAAACGAACGTATCGCGGAGAAACTGCTGCCGCTGTTCGGGGAGCTGGCGCATGACAAAGGCCCCGGCTTCCTCATAGTAAACGCTGGCGAAAAGTGAGAAGAGGACCGTGAACATCACGCGCAGCAAAAACGCCGGCGTCTGTGTCGCCAGATTGAACACCGTCCCGAACGCGGAGGGCAGGTCGCTGACGGCATTGTTCAGCCACGCGAGGAGGTTGGTGCCGTCGCCCCCTGTTTCCCAATCGGTAAAAAACTCGCCCAGATTATCGACAAACCAGTGTTCTATCCGCTGCAGGGCGGGGAGAAGCGTCTCGTGGTAATATCCCGGCAGCTTGTATATCTGATCCCGCGCGGTCCTGAAAAGGATCGTCCCCAGCAAAAGCAGCAGCGTCCCGATAACGGCGAGGAATAAAATGACCGTCAAAAACGCAATGGGTTTGCGCGGGATGTGCGTTTTTCGTGAGACAAAGCGGATGGCGGGGTTGAGCAGGCGGGCGACGACAAGCCCGATCAGAAGCGGCAGCAGCCAGCCGATCACATAGCCGAAGAAAAAATACAGCAACGCTAAAATGACGGCCCAGTACGCCGCGTTGATAATAAACCGGCGGCGCTTTTCGGTCCTTGTGTCCATTTTGCTGTGCGTTCCTCCTTCGGGAGCGGGCCGCGCCCGCGGGCGGACAGGGACCGCCGCTGTGGAATGGCGGATTCCGCGTCAGAGATTCAAAACGATATTGTCGGTCCCGTTGCGCTCGAATTCCGCGATATAGGCGCCTATACGCTCGTTGATCTGCTCGGCGTCGTCCTCGGTGCCGCCCTCGGCGATGACGTCGCGCCGGGCCAGCTCCTCGGCGAGTATCTCAAAGAAGATGGTGTCCTCATAGTCCATGATGGCCTCATGGATGCCCCCCTCGGCAAACGCGCGGGAAGGGATGGCGCTGCCGTCAAGGGATTCGGTAAGTTTTTGCATGCCCACGCTGCGGCACTTGGCGAAGAGGAGAGACTCCACCTCGTCAAATTCCACGATGCGGTCGTCCCCGCGGGCGGAGTTGAGCACCCAGTTGCCGATATAAACAAGGTCTAAAAGCCTGCGAAATTGCTTGAGGGTCACAGAGAGTTCCATTCAAAGACACCTCCCGTCTCAAATCCATTATACAGCAGCCGGCGCAAAAGCGCCAGTCTAATTTTTTCGCAGCGCAAGGAAAACCTTACAACGCCCCACGCGCCGGCCGGCCAAACGTCTCCGGCACCTCAATGTTCATCCTCATCTGTATCAGCGTGCCAAACAGTCCCCGCTCGTAGCCGCACACGAGAAACCCCATTTTTTTGTAAAATGACAACGCCTGCGCGTTCTTCTGAAACACCCTCAGGGACAGGCCCGTCTTGCCGCGGCCGCGCGCGACGCTGACGGCTTCACCCAGAAGCTGCGCGCCCAGCCCGGCGCCCCGTTTTTCGGAATCCAGGCACAACAGGGCGATATGGCCGTCGGATACCGACAGGCGGCCCGCGTCGCGCATATGCAGAAGCCCTATGCGCTTTTCGCCTTCCATCGCGAACTGCAGATAGCGCGGGTCCGTTCCCGCCGACTCCCATATGGCCCGTTCGGCCGACTCACCGTGAAAACCGTCCTCCGTGCTGTAGACGGTCTCCCATGTCCGGCGGGTGTACTCCATGACGGGTCCGGCGTCCTCCGGCAGGCGGGCGGGGGAAAACCACAGCTCCGCGTCTGTTTTTCCGCCGTCCCGCCACCACGATTGCCGGGCGTGCGTCGAAAGCTCTCCCAAATGGCGGTTGTCTCCGATAAACTTCACACGGAGCGCGCCGTCCTCCCATTCCGCCAGAGAGACCGAGGCGTTGTCAAGGTGCGGTACGCGCAGCCCAGCCGCCCGCGTCAAAACCTCCCGGAGCACACTGCCGTGGGACACCACGGCCACATACTGCCCGCTGTGGGCGGCGGCGATACGGGACAGCGACGCGGCGACGCGGCCGCCCGCTTCCGTCACCGTCTCCGCGCCCCTGACCGTCCAGCCGGTCTCCTCTCCGTCAAACCACTTCATATAGTTGCCGTGCTCCCGTATGATCCCGCCCCACGCGCGGTCCTCCCACTCGCCCAGACAGACCTCGCGCAGGGCAGGGTCGGTCCTGACGGGTTTCCGGCACACCGACGCCACCGCCTCGGCGGTCCTCACCGCGCGGTAGAGGTCGCTTGCGTACACCGCGTCGACCGGGCGGCGCGAGAACCAGTCCCCCAGCCTCTCGGCCTGCGCCAATCCGTTTTTGGTCAGCAATCCGTTATATTGGCCGTGCGCCCGGCGGTAGAGGTTGCCCTCCGCCTCCGCGTGGCGCACCAGATAGATCCGTGTCAATACGCCTCCACACTCCCTGTCAGATCAGAAACCCGCTTCTCCCCGTGCCGGGAACACCAATCCGTCAGCTCCCGCAGAATCCTCTCCGGGGCCGCCGGGTCCTGAAACAAAACCGTTCCGATCCCCACCGCCGAAGCGCCCGCCATCATCATCTCCGCCGCGTCCAAACCGCCCGAAACGCCGCCCATCCCAATGACCGGCAGCCCGGCAGCCGCCGACACCTGCCACACGCAGCGCAGCGCCACCGGGAACACGGCGGGCCCGGACAACCCCCCGGTATTCATCCGCAGGACGGGACGGCGCGTCTCTGTGTCGATCCGCATCCCGACAAGGGTATTGATCAGCGACAGCGCGTCCGCCCCCGCGTCCTTACAGGCCAGGGCGACGGCTGTAATGTCGGTGACATTGGGCGACAATTTTACGCACACAGGGACTTTGGCGGACTTTTTGACAGCCTCCGTCACCCCGGCGGCGGCGCGCGGGTCGTTTGCGAAATTTACGCCGTGCGCGTTGAGGTTAGGACAGGAGATGTTGACCTCGAGCATGTCAACGGCGTCCCCGGTCAACCGCGCCACCTCGCCGTATTCCTCCGCCGACCCGCCGCTGATATTGGCAATGACCGCAATGTTTTTCTTTCGCAGGAAAGGAAGCTCGTCACGCAAAAACGTCTCTATGCCAGGGTTTTGCAGCCCGATACTGTTCAGCATCCCGCCCGGCGTCTCGGCGGCGCGCGGCGGCGGATTGCCCTCGCGGGGCACGAGTGTCAGCCCTTTGACGCAAATACCGCCGAGAATGGCTATGTCAAATAATTCATCATATTCCCGCCCAAAGCCGAAACAGCCCGACACGGCGACCAGCGGGTTTTTCATCGCCAACCCCGCGACGGAAACGGACAAATCAACCATAGAGCAACCCCTCAAGCGCGTTTTCTCTTTGCCGCGTTCAAGTCTCCGCAGGAGAAAATTCAGACCAGTCTACATCAAGCGCGTCAAAAACCGGCCCGTCTTTGCAGACGCGGCGGTAACGCCCCCCCACGGCGCAGGCGCAAACCAGACAGGCCCCCACGCCGCAGGCCATTCTCTCCTCCGCCGACACAAAACAGGGAATCGCGAGCCTTGCGCAGACCCCGGCCACGGCTTTCAGCATCGGGCGCGGCCCGCAGGCCAGCACCCGGTCAAATCCCGGTTTGATCCGCTTATGCGGGTAATCGTCGCCAAAGCACACCTCAACCGAGGGAAATTCTTCCGCCAAAACAGCCTGTTCCGGTGAGCGAAACCCGGCGATCGCGTGCGCGCCGGGGTATGTCCCGGCGTAATACAGCAACGGCGGCAACCCGATGCCGCCGCCGACCAGCAACGTCTTTCCAAGCGGAGGAGGAAACCCGTTTCCCAGCGCGCCCAGCATGTCGATACGCTCTCCGGGCTTCATCTCCGCGAGCGCCGCCGTACCCCGCCCCTTGACGGCCAACACCAGCCGCGCAATCCCGTCTTTGTATCCGCAAAGGCTGACGGGGCGGCGCAGGGCAAAGCCGGAAACGGCGACATGGACAAACCGCCCCGGCGCGGGAGCGTTCAAGGCAATCCCGACGCGCAGGTCAAACACCCCGTCCGAAAGGCGGGAAATGGACAGGACCTCACCCGTCATGCCGCAGAACCTTGTCATACCAGCCCACAAACGCCGCCCGCACCGAAACCGGCAATTGCAGCAACGCGCCGCGCAGGCTGTCCGAGGTATACAGAGATTCCCCATCCGAAACGCCGATAACGGGAAGTTCAAGCAGTTCCGGCGGCTGTCCCCCGTTTTTCAAAAACGGCACACCCGCGCCGTCCCAAAGGCCGCGCAGTGTCAGCAGGTGTTTTGCCTCAAGGGACGGCTCCTCCTCGATTTCCGTCAGGGCAAAATCGGAGCCGTCACGCTGTTTGACAAAACGGGCGGTGAGAACCCCCGCCTTATCCCACATGCCCGCCAAGCCCGTCGCGGCGGCCAGCATGGCGCTTTCCTCCACGGGGTTGAGCGTCTGCGGCGGGTAAACAACAGCCTCCCCGCACAGCTCGAACGCCCCTATCGGATATACGCCAGGCGCGTCCCGGACCAGAACAAAGCCAAACACGGCCGCCCGCTCCGGGGTCTCCCCCTCTAATATATGGATACCCTGTGTCCGGCAGTGTCCGGCCCAGCGTTCATCCGGCATCGGAAATGTCCCCCCGCCTGAGCAGATTGAAAAACGCGGACAGTATCTCGCCCGTCCCCCCCAGCCGGAGGTCGGAACAGGGCAGGAAATGGAAAGCGGATACCGGCTTCCCCTCCAGCGTGAACCCTTCCGCCGTACCGTCGGCCGCGTTGCGGTGGGTGACGGTCATCCCCGGCGGCAAAGGCTCTTCCGGCGTTTGCCCGTGATCCTGCCGCGTATACAGCACGGCGCCCGTCCGCAGGCCCGTCACCGGCAGCCACGCGCCCCGGTGCGCCCGGCGCATCGGGAGCAGCCTCGCGCCCGCCGCCTGCGCGACGAAGCGAAAGCCCAGGCCAAACCCAAGCAGCGGCACATCCGAAGCGATCAGGCCGCGCAACCCCTCGGTAATGCCCGGATGGCTGCGGGGAGAACCCGCGCCGTTGGGAAGGATCAGGACATCGTATCCGCCCCGGGAAAAGATGGTGGGCGCGTCATAGGGCGGCAGCAGCGTCACGCGGACGCGTATGGAGTTGAGCAGCTGCGTCAGCCCGTGCGACGAGCCGAAATCGCAGACCGCCGCGTGAGCCACGGCGTTTTTGCCCGATCCGTACGTGACCGGCGTTTTGACCGCCGCGGGAAAGGGATCGCCGCCGCGGTATGATCTGACCTGAGCCAGAAGGGCGTCCCAGCCTGAAAAATCGCCGGATACAACGGCGCAGCGCCTGATTTGCTTCTCCGCCGCGTAACGGTCCAATTCCAGCGTGTCGATCCCCTCGATGGCGGTGACGAGGTTGCGCCGCAGAAAAAAATCGAGGGTTTCCGCGCTGCGCCAGTTGGACGGGATGGGCGCGATCTCCCGCGCGATCAGGCCGCGCAGCCACGGCGTCCCCGTCTCACAGTGTTCGGTGTTGACGCCCCATGTCCCCACCGACGGCTGCGTAAACGCGCAGATCTGTCCCGCCGAGGCGGGGTCGGTCAGGCGGTGGATGGCGTCGTGCCCGTTATAGACGCTCAACTCGCCCACCGTCACGCCCGGGGCGCCCGCCGCCCGGCCCGGTATCTTTGTTCCGTCATCCAACAATAAGGTGGCTTGCATATGTTTTCTGCTCCTTTGCCGGTATAAAAAGGCGGCCGGTGACCGCCCTTACAGTATGGCCTTGCGTAAATCGTCCCTCATGGCAAGCGCCGCCTCGCGCGCGGCGTCGGTATATGCCGCCGAGGGGTCTTTCTGCCACGCGCAGCAGATGCCGCGCGAGTTATTGACGACGGCGCCGCGCCCCTGCCTGTCGAAAGCGTACGCCACATCCACGCCGCGCCCTCCCTGCGTCCCGTAACCGGGCATAAGGAAAAACAGCTCCGGATGATTCTGGCGCAGCTGGCGGATGGCGGCGGGCATCGTCGCCCCCGCGACAATAGCGGCGTTCAGGTAGCCGTACCGGCCGGCCAGATGGCGCCCCGTCCGCGAAACCTGCTCCGCGACGACGCGGTAAAGCGGGCGGTCGCCCGCCATAAGCTCCTGCACGTCGGCAGACGAGCGGTTGGATGTTTTGCACAGGACAAAAATCATTTTATCATACGCTTCACAGTCTTTCAAGAACGGGACAAGGTTATCCGAACCCAAATAGGGGTTGACCGTCACCGCGTCGGCGTCAAACACCGGCAGCAGCGTTTCCCCCAGCGCGACGCGCCCCAGAAAAGCAGCGGAATACGCCTTCGCCGTGGAACCTATGTCGCCCCGCTTGGCGTCGATGATGACATACAGGCCCCGTTCCCGCGCGAACCGGACGCCCCTTTGCAAAACCTCCATACCGCCCGGCCCGAGCGCCTCAAAGCACGCGCTTTGCAGCTTGACGGCGGGAACGGCGTCATGGAGCGCGTCGGTCAGCGCCGTGACGTATTCCTCGTAAGCGCCGCACAGAGCGTCCAGCGTGCGCCCGCGCTCCGCGACGTACTTCTCCATGACGGCGGGCGGGATGTGTTCGGGCTGCGGGTCCAGCCCCAAAACGGTCGGGTTCTTCTTGGCCTCGATCGCCTCAATCAGCCGGTCAACCGACATCGCTGTCCACGACCTTTCCTCGAAAAATTCTCCCCGCGAACGGGGTGTTTCTCGCCATCGAACAAAACCTTGCCGGATCGACCGTCCATTCCGCGTCCGTGTCAACTGTCACAACGCCGTCCGGCACGGGTACGCGCAGAATGGCGGCGGGTTTTTCGCACAGCAGGCGGAAAACCGCCTCCGGCGGCATCCTCCCGCTGCGGTACAGCGCTTCCAGCGCGGCGGCAAGCGCCGTTTCCAACCCGATAACGCCGTTGGGAGGGGTTTCCGACGCCTTTTCCTCCTCCGTGTGCGGCGCGTGATCTGTCGCAATACAGTCTATCACGCCGTCACAGAGCGCGTCAAGCACCGCTTCAACGTCTTTCTCCGTCCCCAGCGGCGGGTTCATTGCCCCAACCGCCGCCGTCATATAGTGGGGGCAGGTCTCGGCGGTGAACGGAATCCCCCGCAGGCGGGCCTTCCGCAGCACGGCGGCCGTACCGGCAAGGCTGACATGGCAGATATGCGCGGGACAGCCGGTCCGTTCCATATAGTACAGCGACCGCTCGCACAAGTCCGTTTCAGGCTCGCAATGCAGCATGACCGGCAGGTTGACGGCTTTGGCCCGCAACAGCGCCTCTTGCAAAATATTTTCATCCCGGACGGGCAGGCCGTCGTCGCTCAGCGCCGCCGCGCCCGCGTCCCGCAGGGCGGCGAAATCGGTCAGTACCTCTCCGCGCTGCCCAACCGTCACCGCCGCGACAGGGTAAACCGTGACGGGCGGACGGGCCGCCGCCCGCACAAAACGCACCAGTTCCGGCGTATCAATGACCGGCACGGTGTTGGCCATCGCGGCAAACGCGCCGAAACCCCCGGCGGCGGCGGCGGCGCTGGCGGTCGCTATGGTCTCCTTATGCGTCTGTCCCGGCTCGCGGGCGTGGACGTGCAGGTCAAGAAAGGGAAACGTCCGGATGAGGGGCATGTTATGAAAACCTCCGCATAAACAGGCCGGTGATGATCTTCGGGTAGAAGTATGTGGATTTCTGCGGCATCCTCTCCCCGGCCAGCACCGTGTCGCGCAGTTCAGACAGCTTCGGCGGCGGTAAGAGGAACGCGCATTGCGCCTCTCCGCCGGCTACCAGCCGCGCGGTCTCCGCGGCGTCGCGGGTATAGGACAGATTTTCCTGCTTTGCCATATTCTCCGCGTCAATGCCGAGCAGACGCTCCAATATATCGTTATGCAGCGCGGCAACCGCGGATTTTTCCGGGGACGGCAGTTTGGGCGTCAGCCTCCACCCGCCGGAAACCGTGAGCCAGACAAATTCCCCGCCGCCGGGACGGTCACCCGCCGTCAGGGTGTACCGTTCCTCAAGGGCTTCGCGCAAGGCGGTTTCGTCATAGTTTTTCAGCCCCGAAACAACACGATGGGTCTCCCACACCTCCACGCCGGAATCGTTCATGTCCGCCAGAAACATCATCGCGTGCCGCGGCCCGCCCGTCTCGTCCCTCAGACGGAGCAGCGTCTCGTAACGGTGGTGGCCGTCGGCAATAAATATCTTTTTATCGGCAAACGCGCCGGACAGCGCCCGGCACAGGTCCGCGTCCCGCAGGGCGCACAGCGAATGAACCACGCCGTCCGGCATGGGAAACGAACAGTCCGCCGGACGGGACAGCGCGGGTTCCAGCAGCGCGGCGATTTGCCCGGACGGGTCGTCGTAAAGCCCGTAGACGGGGCTGAACTGACAGTTTGTTTGCAGCATCAGGCGGCGGCGGTCCTCTTTAGCCGCCGACAGGGTGAACTCGTGCGGCAGGACGGTCCCGTCCGAAAAGGGCGACAGCTCCACCAGAGCGGCAAAGCCGCGCAGGATACGCGGGCTCCCGTCCCGCGCCGTGAACGCGGCCTCGTATATGTAAAACGCGGGCGCGGCGTCCTCAACCAAAACGCCGGACGCCAGCCAAGCGGTCAAAGCCTTTATCGCGCCGCCGTAAGGGTCTTTCGTTCCCAGACGCTCGCCTCCCTCCAGCAGAAAGGCGTTGTACGGGCTTTTGTCTATCCATTCGGAAGGGTCCGCGACGACGTCGTACGGAGGGCAGCAGACTGTCTCGGGCGCGCCCGCCTTTTCAAAATCATAGCGGAGCGCCTGAAACGGTTTGATAACAGCCATAAATTACATCCTCAAATTTTCAAAGATTCGGTGCATACTAATTTTACTCTATGCGAAAGGACACGATCAGACATGCAAGCGAAATCGCTCGTTAAAGGCATCGGGATCGGCATCCTCGCCGGGTCGCTGCTCACCGCCGCCGTTATCCCGATGGACAAAAAACGCATGATGCACTCCAAGATGGGAAAAGCCCTGCGCACAGCCGGACAGGTCGTCGAGGGCATGTGCGAAGCGTTTATGTGAGAAGCGCTCCATCGCCCGGCCCGGAGCGCGGCACAGACAGTATACCACGCCATCGCCCTTATGACAAGCGCGGAAAATGGCGGGAGGCGGCAAAACGCCGCCCCCGCCCTATTTACCGCCTCGGCAATCGTTTATTCCTTTTTTGCTTTCCGTTTTGCCACTGCGAACGGGGCCACAATACATACGATCGCACCCATCCCAAGGATGAGATAAACAGGCGCCGGAAAGGAATTGCCTGCCGAAGACGCGCCATTCCCACCGCCGCCGCCGGCAAGCGGTTCGCCGTTTTCGTTATACGCATAGGTTCCGTCACGAATATACGACATATTTTTATCAATGACGGAAAGCGCTTCCTCATGATCCTGCAAGACACCGCTTTTAAGCCCCAGTGTTTGTTCATCCAAGGAATAAGGAATAAGGTAAGCTCCATGATCGCTTTCCACTTGTACAAATGTGGTATGATATTGATCTGCTATAATAAATGTGAACCGGGCGTTTGGAATGTCGTCAGTCACGTTGCGTACGGCGTCAACATCAATTATACTTGCGCTCTTCTTTGTCTCATCATCCGGAACAAACATGCCCAGAAACCGGAAACTGTCTTTATCGGGGAAAATCGAAACCAGTTTATTCTTTTCGGTTGGGATTTCCCATCTTAAGAGCTTAACGTCAATGTTTTTACCAGGTTCCAGCGGATTAGCCAGCAAAAACGCCGGATACGCTTTATCGGCAAGAAATGAATCGTTTTCCCCGATAAGTTCGTCCGTATGCATATCCAGCCAGGAAAGCAGCGCGTTATATTCCTCCGCGTATTCCGGCATACGCGACAGTACAAAGCAATCCTCCGCCGCTATGATATTCATGGGGAACACTATTATGAAAACGAAAAAAAGCACCAGAAATTTTCTCAACATATTTACTCTCCTCCTAAATCATTTTATTTAATTATAAAACATAGCTAGCACTTTCCCATATTCTTTCATTATAAGTACCATCTGCAAAATCATCATATGTGCAAGTATACGTTCCACTATTCCCCACCCAAGGGTCTAAATAAGAAATTTTACCTTCGTCTGTTCCAGTTCCATATCCTATTATAACGACCATATGTCCTCCTGTTCGTGTCCCGCTAGAGTTATAATATCCCGCTAAAGTAATAATAGGTTTACTTAACTGCAGTAATGATACTGTGGAGCTATATGAAAGAGGACTATTAGCCACGGTGTGCCAATACATGCTGTGCGTAAACCAATCTGCCGCTTCCGCCGCTTCCACTATTGTTCCCCTTTCGTTTTGTTTTTAAGTCAACTTGCTTGATCTGCCATAGAAAGATACGCCGGAGCGGTTTGCTGAAATAATTCTCACAGCCCTCCTCTCTTGCTTTGCCACTAACATATCGTATAGAGACAATTCATGTCCTTGTCAATATTTTTATGTCAACGGGCGGCGCGATACCTCAGAGGCGCGTCAGCAGAGCGGCGCACTCCACGTTGGCGGTGCGGGGGAACATATCGACCGCGCATACGCGCCGCACGGCGTAGCCCTCGAACCGCCTGACGTCCCGCGCCAGCGTCGCCGGGTCGCAGGAGACGCAGACGATCCTGGACGGCGACAGCTCTATAATTTTGCGCACCACGCCCGCCGGAAGCCCCCTGCGCGGCGGATCGACCGTGACACAGGCGGGGTGGAGCCCGCCCGCGTCCCATTCCTCCGCATTGGCGGCGGTAAACTCCGCCGGTATCCCGTTGCGCCGCGCGTTTTCCCGCGCGTCGGATACGGCGGCGGGGTTGTTTTCCACGCCCAGCGCCGCCCCCGCGTCACGCCCCAGAAAAAGCGTCAGGAGCCCGACGCCGCAATAGAAGTCGGCGAGCGTTTCGGCCCCTGTCAGCGCGGCGTATTCGCGCGCTTTCTGGCAGAGCAGCAGCGCCGCCCCGGTGTTGACCTGAAAGAACGACGCGGGCGAGACCCGGAAAATAAGCCCGTCCAGCTCCTCCGTGACCGGCTCCCGCAACCCGTCCCGCCCGGCGCGCAGTGTGAGCGCGCCGCCTTCCGCCGGGAGGCGGTTTTTCACGTCCCGCAGGGCGGCGTTCAGTTCGTCCCGGAGCAGGAGGCATCGGTCAACGGGGCAGACGTCATGGCTGTGGCGGCGGTAAAACCCGATTACGGTTTTGCCGCCCTGCCGCGCGGTATGGAAAACGGCTTTGTTGCGGTACCCGTCCGTCTGCCCGGTAGTCAGGATCTCCTCCGCGCGGACCGGCAGGCCGCCGATACGCTCCAGCGCGTCGTTGACGCGCTGGAGTTTGAGCCGCAGTTCCTCCTCATAGGTGATATGCCGGAAGCCGCAGCCGCCGCACGCCGGATACGCGGGACAGTCCGGCGCGATCCTGTGCGGGGAGGGCGTGAGGATGCGGACGATTTCCGCGCGGCAGCTCCGGGGCTGTTCTTTGACGACGACGGCCTCGCACACGTCGCCCCGCGCCGCGCCGGGGATAAAGGCGGCCCGCCCGTCCGGCAGCCGCGCCACGCCCGCGCCGTCGGCGGCGCAGCCCGTTACGGTCACGGTATAGGCGTTGCCGCGCATGGAAAGCCCCCCTTTGCGGACAGTATACCACAAAAGGGGGCTTTTGCCCAGCCGCGCCGGGCGCGGCGGCCCGGACGGACGTGAAAATGCTTGAACGGGCGGAAGGGGTATGATATACTGGCATGGCTATAAGAGGGGAAGGTATGGAACGTGAACAAGTACAGGACACACAACTGCGGGGAGCTGCGCAGGGAGCATATAGGCCAGCGGGTCACGCTGGCAGGGTGGGTCGATACCGTACGCGACCACGGCGGGGTGATTTTTATTGATTTGCGCGACTTCTACGGGACGACGCAGGTTGTAGTCAATGACGGCGCGCTGTTCAAGGGGATTGGGCGGGAGTATGTGATTTCGGCCGGCGGCCTGCTGCGCGGTCGGTCGGAGGACACGGTAAACCCCAAAATCTCGACGGGGGAGGTCGAGCTGAAAGCCGATACCCTGACCGTGCTGGGCGCGGCGGAGAACCAGCTGCCCTTTGAGATAGGGGAATCGACCCAAACGCGGGAAGATGTGCGGCTGAAATACCGTTTTCTGGACTTGCGCAACCCGTTTGTCCGCGGCAACATCCTGACCCGCGCAAAGATCACGCGGTTTCTGCGGCACAAGATGGAGGAACTGGGCTTTGTCGAGATACAGACCCCCATTCTCACCTCCTCCTCGCCCGAAGGGGCGCGGGATTATCTGGTGCCCAGCAGAAAGTACCGCGGCCGGTTTTACGCTCTGCCGCAGGCGCCGCAGCAGTTCAAGCAATTGCTCATGGTGTCCGGGTTTGATAAATACTTCCAGATTGCTCCCTGTTTCCGGGACGAGGACGCCCGCGCCGACCGCTCGCCGGGGGAGTTTTACCAATTGGATTTTGAGATGGCGTTCGCAACCCAGGAGGACGTCTTCGCGGTCACCGAAACGGTGCTCTACGACACCTTTTCGGCGTTTTCCGATAAAAAAGTCAGCCCCGCCCCGTTCCGGCGGATACCCTACGCGGAGAGTATGCTGACGTACGGAACGGACAAGCCCGACCTGCGCAACCCGCTCGTCATTGAGGACCTGACGGACTTTTTCAGGGACGTGGACTTCGCCCCGTTCCGCGATAAGCCGGTGCGGGGGATCACCGCCCCGGGCTGCGCCGGTTCGCCGAGGTCGTTTTTTGAGAGGATGCTCCAATTCGCCACCGAAGAAGTCGGCATGAAGGGCCTTGGGTATATCTCCGTGCACGCGGGAATGGAGCTCAAGGGGCCGATCGTGAAATTTCTGACGGACGAAAAGCGGAAAGATTTGGTCGGACGGCTTGGGTTGAAAGAAAACGACACCCTGTTTTTCATCTGCGATGTCCCGGGGCTTGTAGACAAACTGGCGGGGCAGATCCGCGCGGAGCTCGGCGCGCAGCTCTGTCTGACAGACAAGGATTCCTTTGTCTTCTGCTTCATCACCGATTTTCCGATGTACGGCGTCAGCGAGGAGACCGGCAGGGTGGAATTCACCCACAACCCGTTTTCGATGCCGCAGGGGGAGATGGACGCGCTGGAAAATCTTGACCCGCTGGACGTCAAGGCGTATCAGTACGACATCGTATGCAACGGCGTGGAGCTTTCGTCCGGCGCCGTCCGCAACCACCGGCCCGACATCATGCTCAAGGCGTTTGCCATCGCGGGGTATACGAAAGAGGACGTCGAGGGGAAATTTCCCTCCCTGTTCAAAGCGTTCCATTACGGCGCGCCGCCGCACGCGGGCATGGCCCCCGGCCTTGACCGCATCGTCATGCTGCTGACCGGGCAGGACAACATCCGCGAGGTCGTCGCGTTCCCGATGAACGGCAACGCGCAGGATCTGCTGATGGGCGCGCCGGGGGCTGTGAGCGAACAGCAGCTGCGCGAGGCGCATATCAAAATCCGTTAGGGCGGCGGCGGGTGTCCGAACGTGCTGAACCTTCAAAACGTCCTGCGGGAGGACGCCGCCAAAAAGCTGCTGTCCCGCGAGGAACTTCTCTCCAACGCGCCGGAACAGTACGACGGGTATTTTCAGGTCCCCGGAACGCTGGGGTAACGGAGCGGAGACGGCAGCCGAAAGAAACATGGCGGCAGGGGCGCGCGAATGCGCGCCCGCCAAGGAAGTTTATAGTAGCGGAGGCTCTGTATGCGGACTGACAGAATTAAAAATCATTTTGAAGAAGAAGCAAAAGAATATGATATGGTTATACAAAAACTGATTCCGTATTATGACCGAATGATTGACGCTTTGGTTTCTGTAATTCCTTTCTCAAAAGAAAGAGTATTCACCATGATCGATTTAGGATGCGGTACCGGCACAATATCTAAGGCAATAAAGTCAAGTTTCCCGAAGGTAAATATCACTTGTGTTGATGTAGCGGAGAAAATGCTTGAAATTGCCAAGGTTAAAATTGGCGGGAACGTAATTTGTATCCAAATAGATTTCAACGCCTTTGATTTCCCCGAACAATATGACTTAGTTGTATCTTCGTTGGCTTTGCATCATTTGGAAACCGATCATGATAAATTGGCTTTTTACAAAAAAATATATTCCTCATTGACCCGGGACGGGGTATTTATCAATATCGATGTTGTTTTGGGAAGCGACAATGCCATTCAAGATGTATACTTAAAGAAATGGAAAGAATATATGGGCAATAATGTGTCTGCGGAGGAAATAGATAACAAATGGCTTCCTAACTATTACACCGAGGACAGACCCACTCAATTGACAACACATATAGATATGCTGAAAGAATGTGGCTTCACTTGTGTCGATGTTATTTATAAATATTTTAATTACGCTGTTTGTATCGGAAAGAAATAACCAGTTCTTATTATAAGCATTTTCCGCGCCGCGCCCGCGCGGCATGGTTACCGGCGGCGGATAAGGATCGCAGATGGGGATATGGCGGCGAGGGACACGCAATGCGTGTCCCTCGAGGAAAATTTATATAATGTGCAGGAGGTAAAAAATGATTGAATATAGAAAAGCGAGCATTAATGATATACAGTATCTTGTTAAGTATCGAAAGCAACAGTTGATTGACGAGGGAGAAGTTTTCGATATTGAAATAGACGATGAATTTTCTGATTATTTTATATCAAGTATATCCGGTAATTCTTTAATTTCATGGCTTGCTTTAGACGGAGAAAAAATTATCGCAACAAGTGGTATATGCTTCTATCAGCTTCCTCCGACTTCTCGTAATCCCAGCGGAAAAAACGCATATATAACAAATATGTACACGCTTCCCGAATATCGAAAACAGGGAATAGGTTCACGGTTATTGCAACTTGTTATTGATGAAGCTAAAATGCTGAAATATAAAGTCATTAGACTTCACGCTTCTGCTGATGGAAAATCAATATATAACAAAGCGGGGTTTAACGATACGGATGGATATATGGCGTTAAGACTTTAAGGCTTATCCCGCACAATACGCATTTTCCGCACCGCGGCCCGCGCGGTCTGATGGTCAAGGATCTTTCAGAAGAGTAGCCAGCGCCTTCCCCGCCGCGTCCTGCTCGGCCTGTTTCTTGCTGTGACCCGTCCCGCGCGCGGCGCCGCCGTCGATAACGGCCTCCACAATAAACGTCTTCCTGTGTTCCGGCCCGCTCTCGCTGACGGTACGGTACAGCGGTCCCTGTTTGCCCTGCCCCTGCAATACCTCCTGCAGCCGCGACTTCGCGTCGCGCACAGGCCCGGCGGGCGGGCCGTTCAGCACGCCGTCCCCGACCATTCCCCGGCAGGGCTCCAGCCCGCCGTCCAGATACATCGCCGCCAGCACCGCCTCGAATGCGTCGGCAAGGATGGAATCCCTGGCGCCGCCCCCGCCGGCTTTTTCGCCGCGCCCCAGGCGGAGAGATTCCCCCAGCCCCAGACGCCGCGCGGCGGCGGCAAGGCTCCGCTCGCAGACATACCCCGCCCGCAGCTTGGTCAGATCCCCCTCCGGCATATCGGGATATTGCCGGTACAGATGCTCCGCCGCGATAAACCCCAGCACGGCGTCGCCCAAAAACTCCAGCCGCTCGTTGTGGGGGGACCGGGTGTGACCCATACCCTGTTCCGCACATTCGCAGCGGCGTTCGTTGGCGTACGAGCTGTGCGTCAGCGCCGTCTCCAGCAGAGACGGGTCTTTGAACGTATATCCCGCGACGGTCATGCCGGCTCCTCCCCCGCGGCGAGAGACGGTATATTTTCCGCGATGGCCCCGATGACGCCTCCGGCGGAGAAATCCCGCGCCTGCCGGATGGCGTTTTTGACCGCCTTGGCGTTGGAACTGCCGTGCGCCTTGATGACGGGCATTTGAAGCCCGAGCAGCGGCGAACCGCCCGTCTCGGTATAGTCGAGCGTCTTTTTGAACGCCCGCAGCCCGCTTTTGACCATCAGCGCGGATACCTTGGTCAGGGCGTTCCGGTAGAACAGGCCCTTGAGCATATCGGCGAAATACAGCCCCACGCCCTCCATCGTCTTGAGGAATATATTCCCCGAATATCCGTCGCTCACAATAACGTCGGCCGCGCCGAACGCGACGTCGCGGCCCTCGATGTTGCCGGTAAAGTTCAACAATCCCGCCCTGCCCGCCTCCAGAAGCAGTTTATACGCCTCCTTTTGCAGTTCCGGGCCCTTGGCCGCCTCCGTGCCGATATTGAGCAGCCCGACGCGCGGGGCCTCCACGCCCAGCGCTTTCCGGGCGTAAAGCGAACCCATATAGCCGAATTGCAGCAGATACTCCGGTTTGCACTCCAAATTGGCCCCGCAGTCGATCAAAAGCGCGCCGCCCGACTTGGTGGGGATCACGGGGGCGAGCGCCGCGCGCCTGACGCCCTTTATCCGCTTGACGGTCAGGCTCGCGCCGGCCAGCAGCGCGCCGGTGCTGCCCGCCGACACAAAGGCGTCGCCATCCCCTGCGGCGAGCATCCGCAGCCCCACGGCCATCGACGAGTCGGGCTTTTCCTTTCCGGAAACCGCCGGGCTGTCGGTCATCTCCACCACCTGTGAAGCGTGGGATACGGAAACGCCCGCGGGCAGGTCGTCATACCCCAGCCGGTGCAGCGCGGCCAGAATATCCTCGCCCCGTCCGACCAGCGTGACCTCCGTGCCAAGCTCGCTCACGGCCTCAACCGCGCCTTTGACGATTTCCAAAGGGGCGTTGTCCCCGCCCATAGCGTCTACCAGAATATGCATTCGTTCAACTCCTTCAGTGCCCGCGCGGACAGGCGGCGGTTCCTCTCCTGCTTGTCCCGTACGGTTTCGTTTTCCGGCAGCGGCGGCAACAGGCCGAAATGGATCTTTGCCGGGTGAAAGGGTTTGTTCGCGGGGTTTGCGATATACGCCGCCAGCGCGCCGACAGCCGTTTCGCGCGGAAAGGAAGCCGCGGTCCGCCCCCAAAACGCCCGCGCCGCGCAGATACCCGCCGCAAGTCCCGACGCCGTGGATTCGATATATCCCTCGACGCCGGTGATCTGCCCGGCGAAGCGCACCCTCGGGTCACGGACGGCCTCATACCGGTCGTTCAAATGCCGGGGCGCGTCGATATAGCTGTTGCGGTGCATGACGCCGTACTGCAAAAACTCCGCTTCGCGCAGGGCGGGAATCATCGAGAAAACGCGTTTCTGTTCCGGGAATGTCAGGTGCGTCTGAAACCCGACCATATTATACACCGTCCCGGCGGCGTTGTCACGCCGGAGCTGCAGGACGGCGTACGCGCCCCTGCCGGTGGCCGGGTCCCGCAGCCCCACGGGCCGCATCGCGGAGAAACGCAGGGTGTCGGGGCCGCGCCGCGCCATCACCTCGGCCGGCATACACCCCTCAAAAACGCGGCTGTCCTCAAACCCGTGCACCGGGGCCTCTTTGGCTCCGGCAAGCGCCTCGCGGAAGGCAAGGTATTCCTCCTTACCCATCGGGCAGTTAATATAATCCGCGCTGCCCCGGCCGTAGCGGGCGCTCTCATAGGCATAGCGCATGTTTACGCTTCCGGCGGCGATCAGCGGCGCGGAAGCGTCGTAGAAGGAGAGCGCCTCCCCGCCGCCAAGGAATTCCTTTATGCTGTCCGCCAGCGCCCCGCCGGTCAGGGGGCCGGTCGCTATAATAACCTGTCCCGCCGGCGGGACGCGCGTCACCTCGCGCGCCTCGGCGGTTATCAGCGGGTGGGAGCGTATGGCGCCGGTCACGGCGGCGGAGAACGCCTCCCGGTCGACCGCCAGCGCGCCCCCGGCGGGGACGCGGTTCCGCTCCGCTTCCCGCAGGATGAGGCTGCCCAAACGGCGCAGTTCCTCCTTGAGCAGCCCCGCCGCGTTTTCCAGGCGCTCGCCCCGCAGCGAGTTGGAGCAGACGAGTTCGGCAAAATGATCGGTCCGGTGCGCGGGCGTACGCTTACGCGGCTTCATCTCGGCAAGGGTCACCGGAACGCCGCGCCGGGCGCATTGCCACGCGGCCTCGCAGCCGGCGAGCCCCGCCCCGACGACGGTTATCACCCGTTTTTGGCCCCCGTCTTCTTGGCGGCGGGCTTTTTTGCGGACGTCTTCTTCACGGATGTTTTCTTTGCGGGCGTCTTTTTTGCGGCGGGTTTTTGCTTTTTCAGGGTTTCCGTTTCGCCGCCGCCCGATTCGTCCGTTTTCCTCTTATACCCCCGGCTTTCTTCGGGGACAAACGATTTGCACGCCGGATTTTCACAGATCGGGACCTTCTGATAGCGCACGCGGAACAGCGTCTTGCCGCAGTCGGGGCACTCGGTCTTCTGCGGGGTGTCCCACGTCATAAACGGACAGCCGGGGTTTTTCTCACACCCGTAATAGGAATATCCCTTTTTGGACTTTTTCTTCAGAATCCCCGCGCCGCAGAGCGGGCACGCGCCGTCTGCGGGCGTGCTGAGCGGGCGGGTATTTTTGCATTCGGGGTAGCCGGTGCAGGCAATATACCGCCCGAACCGTCCCATTTTTATGACCATTGGCTTGCCGCAGACGTCACAGACTTGATCCGTCGGTTCGTCGGGGACGCGGATACGCCCGTTTTGCAGGTCTGCCTCCGCCTCGTCCCGCACAAGGGAAAACGTTCCGTAAAACGTCCGCAGCATGGATTTCCAGTCCTTTTCGCCCCGCTCCACTTCGTCCAGATCCTCTTCCATCCGCGCGGTAAAGGCCACGTCCACAATATCGGAAAAGCGCTCCTTCATATACCCGGTCAGCACCTCTCCCAGCGGCGTGGGGCGCAGGGCCTTATCCTCCCGCATCACATACTCGCGGTCGGTGATGGTGGAAAGCGTAGGGGCGTAAGTGCTTGGACGCCCGATGCCCTGTTCCTCCATCGCGCGGATCAGCGTCGCCTCGGTATACCGCGCGGGCGGCTTGGTGAAGTGCTGGGCGGGCGTGATGCTTTCAAGGGACAGCGGCTCGCCCTCGTTCAGTTCCGGCAGCGACGCGCCCTGCTCCTCCCTGCCGTAATCATAGACGGCGGTAAAACCGGCAAACGTCTGCGTGGTATGGTTGGCGCGGAACACCTCGCCCCGCGACACGGAGTCGATAGTCAGCAGGTCATAGACGGCGGCCTGCATCTGACAGGCGATAAAGCGGTCCCAGATGAGCTTATACAGCTTGTACTGCTCATCATTCAGGCCGGCCCGCACCGCTTCGGGCGGCAGATCGATATAGCTCGGGCGGATGGCTTCGTGCGCGTCCTGCGCGTTCGCCCTGGACTTATAAACGCGCGGCGACGCGGGCAGGTAGTCTTTACCGTACCGCCCCGCGATAAACGAGCGCGCGTCGGCGACAGCCTCGTCGGAGAGACGCAGGCTGTCGGTGCGCATATAGGTGATGAGGCCGGTCAGCCCGTGCCCCTCGACCTCCACGCCCTCGTAGAGCTGCTGCGCCACGGACATGGTACGGCGCGGCGACAGGCCCAGGCGGCTCGAAGCCTCCTGCTGAAGCGTCGAGGTGGAAAACGGCGGGGCGGGGGAACGCTTCTTTTCACTGTGCGTCACCGACAGGACCGAAAAGGGCGCGTCTTTGACCTTTTGGAGGAGCGCGGTTGCGCTCCGCTCATCGGAAATGTCCGCCTTTTTGCCCCCCTCGGGGCCGAAATACGCGGCTTCAAACGTGCCCGCGCCCTTGACGCGGCTCAGTTTGACGGTGATCGTCCAATATTCCTCCGGCACAAAGGCGCGGCGTTCGGCCTCGCGGTCAACGACCAGTCTCGTCGCTACCGACTGCACCCGGCCGGCCGACAGCCCGCTTTTGATCTTGCGCCACAGCAACGGGGAAATCTCATAGCCCACAATGCGGTCGAGGGCGCGGCGGGCCTGCTGCGCGTCGACGAGCGGATAATCGATGCCGCGCGGCTGCCCGATACTCTTCCGCACTTCCTTTTGCGTGATCTCATTAAACGTCACCCGCCGCACGGCGCCGTCCTTCAACCCGAGCAATTCCTTGACGTGCCATGAGATGGCCTCGCCCTCGCGGTCGGGGTCGGTCGCGAGGTATATCCCCTCGCTCTTGTCCGCCGCCGCTTGCAGGCGCCGGATGGTATCCTCCTTTCCCTCGATGGGGACATAGTGCAGGGTGAAGTCCCCGTCCATGCTCTTGCCGCTTTTGGGCAGGTCCCGCAGATGGCCCATAGTGGCCATTACGGTATAGTCCTTGCCCAAATACCGTCCGATTGTCCGCGCTTTGGCGGGAGACTCCACGATGACCAGTTTTGACATGTTATGCCTCCTGCGGGGGCGTATGGCACGCGCCCCGGGCAAACAGAGTTCGCCCTCACAAATTCAGTGTATACCGCTTACCGGGCATCTGGCTTACGACCCCGTCAAGTTCCAGCATGGTCAGCCCGCTCAGAACCAGCGGCGCGGGCAGGCCGGTGACGCCGATAATCTCGTCGGCGGCCATCGCGCTTCCGGCGACTGTGAGAAGGATACGCTGCTGATCGGGCGGATAGTCTTTGACGCGCTCGGTCAAATCTATCGCTTTGACGGGAACGCCGCTTTCCCCGGAAGGGGCCGGGGCGCTTCCGTCTTCCCCCGAGCCGGGCCGGACGGTACGCCCCGTGTCAGGCAGGCGGGGCATGTGAGCCGGCGTTTTGGGCGCGGTCAAGGTTAGCTTATGTGGGAACAGCGCCTGATATTCGACCCACACATCCTCGGCCCGGGCGGCCAGGATAGCCCCCTCGCGGATGAGGCGGTGACAGCCCTCCGACTCGCGGCTGTCAATGTTTCCGGGCACCGCGAAAACATCGCGCCCCTGTTCCAGCGCGTGGGACGCGGTGATCAGCGCGCCGCTTCCCGCCGGGGCCTCCACGATCAGAACGCCCAGCGACAGGCCGGATATAATGCGGTTGCGGGCGGGAAAATGCGGGCCCTCGGCCCGCGTCCCCGGCGGATACTCCGACAGCAGCGTCCCGGCAGCCGCGATGTCCTCATACAGCTCGCGGTTTTCCGCCGGATAAACCACGTCAACCCCGCAGCCGAGCACCGCGACGGTGGGCTTGCCCGCCCGCAGCGCGCCCAGATGCGCCGCCGCGTCGATCCCCTTCGCCAGCCCCGACACGATCAGCATCCCGCCCGCCGCGAGCCGGTAGCACAGCTTCAGCGCCGTGTTCTGCCCGTAGGCGGTGGGATTGCGCGTACCGACGACGGCCAGCGCCGCCTCCTCGTCAATGGACGGAAGCTGCCCTTTGTAATAGAGAACGCAGGGCGGCGCGTAGAGGGAGCGCAGACGTTCGGGATAGTAGGAGTCCTGCATGGTGAGAACGCGCGTGTTGGTGCGGTCGCACAGCTCTAAGATGCGTTCGGCGCGGTCGGTGGAGCGCAGGCGCAGTTCGGCGAGGGCCGGTTCGGGGACATCCGCCGCCGCCAGCCACTCATCCTCGCCCGCCGAATAGATGTTTTCAGGACTGCCCAGCGCGTCGATCAGCGCCGCGGCGCGCGCCTGCCCGAGCCCCCGCAGGGAGGAGAGCCACAGCCAGTATTTCAGTGCCGACATGAACTCACTTCCTCGCCGTCGCGCTCCAGGCCCAACAAATAATCGCCGCCGCCGCCGCAACGCCCAGCGATTCGGCTTTGCCCGGCATCGGGATCGAAAGAATCCGGTTCGCCTTGCGTTTCAGTCCGGGGGCAATCCCCTGCCCCTCGCTGCCCAGCGCGACGATACAGTCGTTTTCAAGCCCGGACAGGTTTCCTCCGCCCATATCCGCGACAGCCAGCGGCAGCGGGCCGGACAGAAGCTCCTCTACCGGGGCAAACCCGGCGGAGAGCCGGAAGGTCGCTCCCATGGCGGCGCGGACGGCCTTTGGTGAAAAGGGGTCGGCGGAACCGGGGGTCAGATACACCCCGTCCAGCGCGAACGCCTCGGCGGTGCGCAGGATGGAACCGACGTTGCCGGGGTCCTGCAGGCGGTCAAGCAAAAGCCATCTCCCGCTCCGGGGCGGCGCGGGAGGCGGCGCGGGAATCCCGCATACGAACAGGACGCCCTGCGGCGACTCCAGGGGGGAAACCGCGTCCATCAGCGCCGCCGGAACGGCGGCAAGTTTAGCCGCGTCCGGGAGTTGAGGAAGGGGGACGCCTTCGGCGGCCACGACCTGACAGGGCACGACGCCGCTCTTCAGCACGTCGTCCAGCAGTTTGCGCCCGTCGGCCAGAAACAGCCCCTGTTCCCGGCGGTACGCCGCGTCGGCGCCCAGCCGGCGGAGGTGTTTGATCAGGGGGTTCTGGCGGGAAGTAATAAACATGTCACGCACCCAGCAGCGCCCGTAAGCAGGCGGCGGACAGCGCGCTCCGCGCCGAATCCTCCGGTTTGACGGACCCCCCGCGCCCGTAAGGAGGGCGCTTGACCAACCCGTACATCGGCTCATGCCCGAAACCGAGCGTATCCATCAGAGGAGCGCCTTCCAGCGGGATAAACGCAGGCTCCGGCCCGTCGCGCGGGGAGAGCCCCAATTCGTCAAATGTGTAAAACTCGTCCCTATAATCCGTCATAAGCGGGAGCAGGCTTTCCCCGATGATAAAAAGGCTGTGGTCCTCGCTGATCAGCGCGATCGTCAGCAGCTGCCAGTTCGTCATCGCGTATTCCGAATTGTCACTCATAAACAGGACCGAATAGCTGAGCTCAGTCACGCCGTCCGCGTTTTCAGCCCAGAAGCCCGCCAGTTCCCGCCCCTGTTCTTCATATACCGGATACTCGGAGGCAACGATGAAAACAAAGTCCGGGCGGGAGCCCGTGAGGGCGGAATAAACGGTAATCGCCACGACGGCGAGAATAAACGCCGCGACAAACGTATGGAGCTTATAGTGATACCAATAGATGTTGACAAACCAGTATTTGAACCGCGCGTACAAGGGCACCGCCTCTATTCAGTCGGTTTCATCGTCGGGAACAGCAATACGTCGCGTATCGAGGCGCTGTCGGTCAGCAGCATGACCAGCCTGTCCACGCCGAAACCCAGGCCGCCGGTCGGCGGCATCCCGTACTCCAGCGCCGCCAGAAAATCCTCGTCCACGCGCGCGTCCACGCCCTGGGCGCGGCGCAGGGCAACCTGTTTTTCAAACCGCCCGCGCTGGTCTATGGGGTCGTTGAGCTCGGAAAAGGCGTTGCCCGCCTCGCTGCGGTTGATGAAAAACTCAAACCGCTCCGTGAAGAGCGGGTTATCCGGCTTGCGTTTGGCCAGCGGCGAAACTTCCACCGGGTAATCCATGATGATAACGGGCTGGACAAGGTGCTCCTCGCATTTTTCCTCAAAAACCGCCGCGAGACAGTCCCCTTTTGTAAAATGCGCCTCACATGGGATATGCAGATTGCGGAGGGCCTCCCGGGCCGCCTCGTCCGTCTCCCATCCGCCGTAATCCGTCCCCGCGTATTTCCGTACGGCGTCAACCATCGTCAGCCGCGGCCAGGGCGGGGTCAAATCAATGTCCGTCCCCTGATACGTCAGCTTCGCCGAACCGGTGACGCTCACCGCCACATGGGCGAAGAGCCGTTCGATGAGGTCCATCATGCCGTGATAGTCGGTATAGGCCTGATAGAACTCGCACATGGTGAATTCAGGGTTATGGCTGTGATCCATGCCCTCGTTGCGGAAGATGCGTCCCATCTCAAAAACGCGGTCAAAGCCGCCCACGATAAGCCTCTTCAAATACAGTTCCAGCTCGATCCGCAGCAGCATCGGCAGGTCAAGCGCGTTCAGACGGGTTTTGAACGGGCGCGCCGCCGCGCCGGTGTCGAGCAGGTGCAGAACGGGCGTATCGACCTCCAAAAACCCCTCGCCGGTCAAAAACTCGCGGATCGCCGTCATGGCCTTTGAGCGTTTGACGAAAACGTCCCTGACCTCCGGGTTGACGATCAGATCCACATACCGCTGACGATAGCGCGTTTCCATGTCAGTCAGGCCGTGAAATTTTTCCGGCAGCGGGCGCAAGCTCTTGGAGAGCAGTCCTATTGTACGGACATGCACCGAGATTTCGCCGCGCTTTGTGCGGAACACGGTCCCCTCCGCGCCGATAATGTCGCCAATGTCCCACCGCTTAAACTCCGCGAAGGCTTCCTCGCCCAGATCGTCCACTTTCACATAGAGCTGGATACGGCCCGAGCCGTCGAGCAGGTCGCAGAAAAACGCCTTGCCCATATCCCTCTTGGACATTTGCCGCCCGCAGACGCGCACGGTCTGCCCCTCCAGCGCGCCAAAGCCGCTTTTGACCTCCTCCGCCTGACGGGTGCGCTCGTATCGCGTAACAAGATACGGGCTCCGTCCCGCGGCTTCCAGCGCCGAGAGCTTGTCCCGCCTGATTTGCGAAAGTTCGCCGATGTCCTGCTGCCGGTCCATATCCATTGCCCCTACCCGTTACACCTGTATCTCAACGACGCGGTACCGCAGCTTGCCGGCCGGCACGTCCACCGTCAGCTCGTCACCCGCCGCCCTGCCGATCAGCGCCTGTCCGAACGGAGACTCGTCGGAAATGCGGAACTCCATCGGATTGGCTTCCTGGCTGCCCACGATGGCGTACTGCTCCCTCTCGCCGCTGTCAAGGTCTTCCACGGTGACGCGGCAGCCCGGGCTGACCTTTTCG
>JAIRUE010000045.1 GCA_031254575.1 Oscillospiraceae bacterium
ATATTTTGCTGAGGGAAAGGTCATTTCTGGAGCAGACAGGCTTTGATATGGACGAAATGGGACCGGGTACGCTCGTGGTGCGCGCCGCGCCGGGTGACGTGGAAGAGAGCGAGATCCCCTCTTTGTTGAGCGAAATCGCTTCTTTGCTGCTGTCGGGCCGCCGCCCCGACCTCCGCGACGAGGCTTTGCGGGCCGTCGCCTGCAAAGCGGCCGTCAAGCTGGGACGCTCTTCACAGCGTGAGGACATGGAAGGCCTGGCAGGCCTGGTGATGGAGACGCCTGACCTGCGCCACTGCCCGCACGGCCGCCCGGTGGCGATACGCCTGACGCGGAGCGAGCTCGGCAGACAGTTCGGAAGGTAAGCGCTGTTCCATGGCCGGGCAGCGCGCATGGAGCGTGACACATGACGATTCTCTGTATCATAGGCCCCACCGCTTCCGGCAAAACGGCCGCGGCGGCGGAAACGGCGCTCCGCTTCGGCGGCGAGGTCGTTTCCTGCGACTCGGTGCAGATTTACAGGGGGTTTGACGTCGGCACGGCCAAGCCGTCCGCCGGGGAGCGGCTCGGCGTTCCTCACCATATGCTGGACGTTGCGGAACCGGAGGAGGAGTGGTCGGCGGGACGGTACGCGCGGGCGGCACGCGTTTGTGTGGAGGACGTCCTGTCGCGCGGAAAACTTCCCGTTGTGACGGGCGGATCGGGATTTTATCTCCGTGCGCTGACGGACGGTTTGACCGGGCTTCCTCCCGCTCCGGCGGACTGGAGTTTCGTGCTGCTTGGCCTGCATCCGCCCCGAGGCGTGCTGGAACAGCGCATCAGGGAGCGCGCCGCCGCCATGCTGCGGAACGGTTTGATCGAGGAGACGCGGGCGCTGCTGCGGCGCGGCGTACCGGAGGACTGCCCGCCGATGCGTTCCATCGGCTATCTGCAGGCGAGGGCGGTGCTGAACGGGACGCTGGAGCCGGAGCGGGCGGGGAAGGAGATCGCTTTGCGTACGCGCCAGTACGCCAAAAGGCAGCGCACATGGTTTTTCAACCAGACCCGCGCCCTTTGGCTGGAGAACTTTTCACAAAACGGCGTTGAAACAGTGGAAACTTTATGCTCCTTGTGATATACTGGTTAAAATGTTAAAGAGAGGTGCCGATATGGGCAGCCAGAACCTTCAGGACACGTTTCTCAACGCCGCCCGCCGCGAGCATATGCCGCTGACTGTTTTTCTGGTCAACGGATTCCAGATCAAAGGGCTTGTGCGCGGTTTTGACAGCTTTACCGTGGTCGTTGACTCGGACGGCAAGCAGCAGCTCATCTATAAGAGCGCCATATCGACCATTGTCCCCGCGCGCCCGATCGCTCTCGCCGCGGATGAGGAGTGACGCGGCTTTCCCACGGGGACTGACAGGATGAGATAAAAGTGAAAAACCAGGGGTTTTGGATCACGCGCATCATATCGCTTGTCCTTTGCCTGTTTGTGGCCGCCTATATGGGGTATCACATTTTCTCGGCCTTCAGCGGCAGCCCCATACGCACCGTTACGGCGGTTCTGGCGTCGACGTCCGAAACTCTGCCCGTTTCAGGAGTCGTCATACGTGATGAGAATGTCTTCTCCCTCCCGCCGGGGCTGATCGAATTTACCGCGGGCGAGGGCGAGCGCGTTTCGGCCGGACAAACCATCGCCGTCTCGTTCGCGGGCGAGGCCGCGCGCCGGGACAGCCTGCTCCTTTCGGAAAAAACGGCCCGCCGCGATCTGCTGAGCTATATTGCGAGCCGCAGCGGCATCGTTATCGACACGGCGGCTCTGGACGGCGAACTGCGTTCCCGTACGGCGCTGCTGCTGGCAAACATTTCGTCGGGCCGCATGGCGGCGCTGCCGCAGCAAAGTACCGAGCTCAAGGCGTTGCTGTTTCATCAGGCTTACTCATATGAGGGCCCGGCGCTCCTGCTGCCGCAGATCGAGCAGCTTGATGGGGAAATTGCCGTCCTTTCCGCTTCGGTTTCCGGCGCGTCCACCGCCCTGCGGGCGGACAGCCCCGGACTTTTTTCCCCGCTGACCGACGGCCTGGAGACCGCTTGGACGCCGCAGGCCGTCAAAGCCATCACCGTTTCCGGATACCGTTCCTTAAACGCCCTGCGCTCCGCCCCCCCCGACGAGGACAAAGGAAGGCTGATACGCGGCTGGACATGGCGATTTGTCTGCCTCCTGCCCGCCTATCAGGCCAAGACTTTGGGGAATACCGCCCGGGTACGCTTCGCCGACGGTTTCTCCTATGTTATGAGGGCCGAATATGTGTCGGAGGAAGAAGACGGCGAGTGCGCCGTGGTCTTCTCAACAGACCGTTTTATCGGCCGAGTCATTTCGGAACGCCGCTTGCAGGGGGAGATTGTATACGGAGAGTACGAGGGTGTGCGTATCCCCTGGGACGGGTTGCGGTACGACGGGGAAACCGGCGGGTACTATGTCTACTGTCTGCTGCTCGGGCGCGTTGTCCGGAAAAACGTCACTCTCTGCCAGGCGTTGGAAAGGGACAGCTACTATCTGGCGGAGTATTATCCGGAGACGGACGGGGCGCTGCTGCCGGGAGACGAGGTCATCGTCGCGGGTAAAGACCTGTATGACGGAAGGCTTATCCGGCAGTGAGAAAAAAGCACATGAAAAAAACTTGTGATTTGGGAAAATATCTGTTGACATAATACTTGCAATGTTGGATAATGATACCAAGACTATAAAGAGGAGGTTTAAGATGGGCATTTTAGAGGAGTTCAGGCGTCTGACGAAGCCCTATCCGGATGAGCCGGCAGACGACTTTCAGGATTTTTCCGATTTTACCAGCAAGGAAACCAAGGTGCGCCCCGCTTATGACAGCGCGAAGAGCGATAAAGTCCTCTCCATACACACCACGACGCAGTTGCAGGTTGTGGTCGTGCAGCCGGAGCATTTTGAAAGCGCGTCCGATATAGCGAACCATTTGCTGGAGCGTCATACGGTTGTCCTCAATCTGGAGAAGGCCAACAAGGAAGCCACGCGCCGGCTGGTCGATTTTCTCTCCGGCGTGGTGTACGCGCAGCATGGGAAAATTAAACCGGTCGCGCGCAGCACATATATCATTACACCCTCCAACATTGACATCATGGGGGGGGACCTGATTGGCGAATTGGAGTCGAACGGCTTATATATTTAGCCCGGTGCGGCGCCTGACAGGGGGTGCGACATTTGCTGACACCGCAAGAAGTTGCCGATAAAAAATTCGGCAAGGCTTTCATGGGCGGATATGAAATGTCCGCCGTCGATGATTTTCTGGAAGCCCTGACCGATGATTATACGTCACTGTATAAGGAAAACGCGCTGCTGAAAAATAAAATCCGTGTGCTGGTGGATAAACTGGAGGAATACCGCAGCGTTGACGAATCCATGCGCAAAACATGGCGCGAGGCGCAGAAAAACGCGGATGAGATGATGAGCCAGGCCAAAGCCGACGCGGAACAGCTGCTTGTCGATACGCAAAAGCGGGCCGACGAGCGCATGGAGGAACTGAACCGCCAGATCGGGCTGGAGGAATACCGCCTCAACACGGCGCGGCAGCAGACCGTCACGTTTGTCAACAGCCTGCGCGAGATCTACCAGCGGCAGATCGAACAGCTTTCGGTCATTCCGACCATTGACCTGCCGCCGCAGACGATGAAACAGACGCTCGAGGCCACGGCCAGCCAGGCCGCTTTTGAGATTGAAAAATCCGTAATGGCGCAGATCGAGGATGACTATGGCAGCGAGGAACCCAAGGAGGAAACACGCGTATTCGAGAAAATCCCGGAACCTACCCTGGCGGCGCCCACCGAGATAAACGTCATCCATACCAAAGAGGGCGGCTTTTACGGCCCCGACGGAAACGAGCTGGACGACGACGTGATTAAGCTGCTCTGGGAGCCGGAACAGGATACCGAGGTGCCGCGGCCCCGTCAGGACGGCTTCCCCGATCTGGAGACGCAATTCGGCGCGAATGTGGATATTGCGGGGAAACGGGGCAAGTAGCAGACCCCGTTACGGGCGGGTGTAGTTCAATGGCAGAATTCCAGCTTCCCAAGCTGGCCGCGTGGGTTCGATTCCCATCACCCGCTCCATCGGCGAACCGCCGCAGACAATTCGCGCACTCACATCTGTGGGTGCCGTTTTGTTTTGTGCCCGCGTCCGGGGCTATGTGCGCGAACGGCTCTATTTCTGAAACCACTCCCACAGCTTGAGCATCGTGGAAACGCTCTCCTCGCGGGTGAATTTTCCGTCCGGGTCAAAGGTATCCGCGCTCTTGCCGCTCATGATGCCGGGGGACACCCCGCGCATCTTTTTGATCGCGTCCACAGCGTAGGAACCGCCGAGATCCTTAAAGGCAATCTCGCCGGAGGGTAGCTCTTTCAATAATCCCTTCCGCGCCACCTTCTCCAGAATCACCGCCGCCTCCTGCCGCGAGATGCCGCCGTTCGGGTCAAAGACTCCGCCGCCGCGCCCGGTGACGATGCCCAGCCCGGCTATCTTCTGCACGTTTATGTCGCCTTTGTCGTCGTCAAACACTTTACTGGCCGAGATCGGCGTCCCGGTGGCCTTTTCAATCAGCGAGACCGCCAGCGCGCAGAACTCCGCGCGGGTGGCGGGCTGCTGATAGTTATTTTGCAGGGATTCGGGCAGGATGCCGAGGTCTTTGGCTGTGTTGACTGTGACGGCGGCCCAGCCGGAGGGCTTTTCGTCTTGCACCACGCCGTTTATCTTCAAAATGCCCATTTTCCGTTTTTCTTTACAGGGGCAAAACCGCCGCTAAATGATTCTGCGTTTTCATACTCCAGCGGCACCACGACTGTGCCGGTTTTGTCTATATAGCCATATTTGTCATTCGGATAGGAACCTTTCACCACGATGGCAAGACCTTCGCTGAAAGGGCGTACCCAATCATACTCAAACGGCACCACTACTTTCCCGGTTATGTCGATAAAACCAAATTTGCCTCCACCGCCAAACTCACCTTCCTGCGCGCTGCCAAGACCTTCGCTGAAAGAACTTACGTAACCATTTTCAACCGGCACCGCTTTACCGTTTTTGTCTATACAGCCATAATCGCGTTTTTGGTCTTGCTCGTCCCATGTATACACTCGGGCAAGACCGTCGCTAAAAGGTGCCGCCCAAAGATACGTATATGGTATCACCACATTTCCGCTTTTGTCAATATAGCCCCATTTATCGTCTTTGCACACAGAGGCAAGGCCTTCGCTGAAATCCTCCGCGGACTCATACTCAAATGGCACCACTACCGCGCCGCTTTTGTTGATAAAGCCTACTTTGCCGTCTTTACGCACGGCGGCAAGCCCCTCACTGAAAGGGTGCGCGGCGTCCCAGTCCCAAGTCAAAAAGCCTTCATACTCGAACGGTATCACTACCGCGCCGCTTATGTCTATATAGCCCACTTTGCCATCTTTTTTTACGGCGGCAAGGCCTTCGCCGAAATAGCTGTTCGCTATGTCGCCGTCGTATATAATCGGCACAACCACCTTGCCGGTTGTGTCGATATAGCCGCATTTATCGTCTTTCCACACTTGGGCGAATCCATCTTTGAAATACGCCACTCGTTCATAATCTAACGGCACTACCACTTTGCCGCTTGTGTCAATGAAGCCCCAGTTAGAAAAATATTCATCCGATTCTTTTCTCACAGGGGCAAGGCCTTCGCTGAAACCCCATGCGTCGGCGTACTCCAAAATTGGCTCCACAGCCCACGTTACCGTTTCGGCCGCCAGTGCGGGCATAGGGAAGAGTGACAGGCACAACGCAAGGGTCAGCGCGAGGGAGAGGATTTGCTTTTTCATTTTGAGTATCTCCTTTATCATTTTGATTTCCCGGCTTCGCCGCGCCCGGAGGGCTTTTCAGCCCTCCGGGAGGGGTCCGCCGGAAACAAAAAGGCGGCGCAGGGAGGTTTTCCCAACGCCGCGTTATCGTCAAAGCACAACAATCCCCTTGCCCGGAACACGTAAACGGGCTATAATAGAGAACGGCGCAGTGAAACGCTGTTGTGTGGGATGCCGTTATCATCCTGCATAGGCCGGGGGAGTGTTCACTGCACTTTCCCGGCCGCCACTATTTTGTTTCCAGACCTATCTTAACAGGGTTTCCGACAAAACGCAAGGGATTTTTACAAAGATTTGCAGCTTGGGCATACGCGCAGAGGGCCGTCAGCTCCGCCCTTCCCGCTTGGAAAGCGATTGGAGCCAGGCCGTCCCCAGCCCGCCGGCCAGCAGTACGGCCCGGATAACTTCCGGTATGGCGCGGATGACTTGCAGATTATAGTATGTATAGTATCCGGTCGGCCCGAACAGCAATACGGCCTGGCAGAACAGCAAAACGATGGAGATCTTCATGCTGGCGAGCATGACGTCTTTCGCCTGGCGGCACATATCATCACCTCATCAGATATGGTATCGTTCGGCGAAGCGGCGGACTTTATGGGGTAAATATCGGAATTCCGGGGCGCGGCTTTATTTTTTTCTTGACATTGCCCCCCGCTTATGTATAATAGTCATGCGTAACCGCGCGGCGCGCGGTTATAGCTCCTTGCCCCAATAGAGCTGCTCCGTCGCCTCGCAGGGAGACTAAATTTCGGAAGCGGCGGCGGCTTGCCGCCGGAGTGTGAGAAATTTAGGCAACCGGCCGCGAGGCGCACAGGGAGCGTGACAGGGGCCATATGTCCAAAAGGAGGTGTCATTTGCTGTGGGAAAAGTTAAAAGCAGGTATGAAACGGTCTTTATTCTCAGCCCGGCGCTGAGCGAGGAGGCCACCGCCGCCGCCGTTGAAAAGTTCAAAGCCCTCATTGAGCAGAACGGAACGCTGGGGGAAATCGACGAGTGGGGCAAGCGCCGACTCGCCTATGAGATCGACGATCAGGCGGAAGGGTATTATACGCTGATTAGCTTTGAATCGCCGCCGGATTTCCCCGCCGAACTTGACCGCGTGTACCGCATCACCGACGGCGTACTGCGCAGCCTTATCATCTGTAAAGACGAATAAGAGGGACAGGCCATGCTCAACAAAATCATTCTAATGGGCCGGCTCACCCGCGAGCCGGAGTTGCGTACCACGCAGAGCGGTATCAGCGTCACGTCTTTTACCCTCGCCGTGGACCGTGACTTTCAGCGCGGGGAGGAGCGGCAGACCGATTTCATCGACATCGTGGCGTGGCGCGGGACCGCCGACTTCGTACACAAATATTTCCGCAAGGGCCAGCTCGTCGCGGTGGCGGGCCGTCTGCAGTCCCGCAAGTGGGAGGACAAGGAAGGAAATAAACGCGTTTCGTTCGAGGTTGTCGCCGACGAGGTCCATTTCGCGGAGCGCAAGCAGGACTCTCCGCAGGCGTACGGAGCGCAGCCGTCCGGGGCGCCCCCGCATCGCCCGCAGCAGGATGAAACGCCGCCGTTCCGGCTGGACGCGCCCGCAACCTTTGCAGAGCTTGACGATGACGATGGGGAATTGCCATTCTGAGAAAAGGAGAAGACGATTATGGGTACAGACCGCGGCCCGCGCGGACGCAAGCGCAGGAAGGTATGTTCCTTCTGCGCCGACCGTGTGGAGCAAATAGACTATAAAGACGCCGCCAAACTGCGCCGCTTTTTATCTGAGCGCGGCAAAATCCTGCCCCGGCGCATGACCGGTACCTGCGCCACCCACCAGCGCGAAATGACCGAGGCCATCAAACGCGCCCGGCATATCGCCCTGCTTCCGTATGTGACGGACTAAACTAACGTGTGAGGGAAATGCTCAGAACCGGAAGGCTCTGAGCATTTTGCGCGGGCTAAGCCATATGATGGGGAATCAATTTGATTTTTGGATTCAAGAGGCCGCGTTCCTTGACAATGCCCGCCGCCGGTGATATACTACACGGGCGTGAAGGGCGTGCGCAGGCGCGCCCCGCGCCTATGGAACAGTAATGGGTTTCGAAGAAGGAGAAATGCGATATGGCAAACGGAACTGTCAAACATCTGACGTCCGCAACCTTCGGCGCGGAGGTCCTGGAAGCGCCCGGCCCCGTATTGGTGGACTTTTGGGCGTCCTGGTGCGGTCCCTGCCGTATGCTCGGGCCGGTCATTGACGAGATCGCGGGGCAGACAGACGCGTCAGTCTGCAAGATCGACGTGGACGCGGAGGGTGCGCTTGCCGCGCAGTACGGCGTAATGAGCATCCCCACTGTTCTTGTTTTTAGAGGCGGCAAGGAGACGGCGCGCTTTGTCGGGGTACAGCCTAAGGAGACGCTGTTGGGGGCTTTATAAGAGCGGCTCAGTCGTCCGTGTATGGAGCGTGACAGGCGGAGCGCGGCATAGAGGAGCGACCGATAGTATGAAAAGCGAAAAATCATTCCGCAAAAAAATATTCGGCGGCTTCAATTCCCGTGACGTGGTCGATTATCTCGCGCAAATGTCCAGAGAACGCCGCGAGGAGACGGAAGCCCTGCGGGCCGGGGCTGATAAGTTGCGCCGCGAGCGCGACGCGCTGCTTGCCGAGCGCAATGCGGAAGATTTTGGCCGGATTGCGGACGGGGCCGCCGGTCCGGGATGTTTCCCGTCCGGAGATACCGCGGCGCTGATGGAAGAGCGCGAGGAAATGAGCATCCGGTTTTATGAAATGCGCAAGGAACGCGACGCGCTGCAGTCGCGGCTTGACGCTGTACTCAGGGAGCGGGCGGGCGAGAGGGAATCCAACGAGAGCTTTACGAGGGAGCGCGCCGCGTTCGAGAGCGACCGCGCCTCCATGCTGGACGCGCTCACACGCCGGGAACAGGAGAGGGCGGAACTTGCCGGCGAGCGTTCCTCTTGGTATACGGAACGCTCGGAGCTTTTGGAGGAGCGGCAGAGACTGCTGATGGAGCGCGGCGGGCTTGCCGCCGAGACGATCCGCTATAAAGCGGAAGCCGAGAGCCTTTTACAGAAAAACCGGGCGTTGGCTGAGGAGATCAAACACGCGGGCGCGGCAAGGGAGCGTATTGAGCGCGAGGAGCGCGAAGCCGGGGAACGCCTCGAAAACGCGCGGGCGCAAGCCGAATCGGCCCGTCTGGAGACGGCGAGGCTGATTACGGAGACCCGGGTCCGTTTTAATGAGATGATGGAGAAAAGCCGCGCCTCGGCGCTGGAATCCGTGCTTGAGCTTGACCGTATGCGCGGCTTCCTCGCCCGCTTCCCGGACCGTTTTGCCGAGACGGAGCAGATCCTCACCCAAATGGAAAACGACCCGCGCCCTTATGTGCGGGAGTTTGTTCCCCCGGCGTTTGACGAAGCCGTTTCCAAATCCCCTTCCGGGAACGCGCCGCCGGACGGTGACGTAAACTCACCGGAAGGAAACATTGACCCCGGCCGGCGCGTAGAATAGCGGGTAATCCACCCACAGGGGGAAGCTTATGCGTTTTTTGCTGACCGGCGGGACGCTCAACCCGCTCAAAGGCGACTATCTTGCGGCATTGGCCCGTTACGGCCACACCGGCACAGTCGTTTACCCCGGCCAACCGTATCCCGATGTAAACGGGTATGATGCGCTGTTGCTGCCGGGCGGCGCGGATATTGAACCGGCGCGGTTTGGCGCGCCGCTTCTCAAAAACGGGAGTGAAACGCTGGACACAGAGCGCGATAAGCTGGAGTTTGCCGTATTTGCGGATTTTTTCCGGCTGGGCAAGCCCATTTTCGGTATTTGCCGGGGCCTGCAGGTCATTAACGTCGCGCTGGGCGGGACGATTTGGCAGGATCTTCCTTCGCAATGCGGACTGTGTCACGTCTCTGCGGACGGGGAACCCCCGATGACGCACAAAATCCGGTGGGCCGGCAGAACGGAGATGGACGTCAACAGCTATCACCATCAGGCCGTGAGAGACCCCGGCAAAGGATTAGCCGTCACGGCGCGCGCGGCGGACGGCGTTATCGAAGCGATAGAACACAAGACACATCCGGTCATCGCCGTGCAATGGCATCCGGAGAAAGGCGGCGCATATGAGGCATTTGATCGATTTTTCCGACTTGACACAGCGGGAATGGCAGCACCTGTACCATCGGTTTGAGGATATACTGGAGCATCCGGGAGACTATCGGGACGCCCTCCGCGGGCAGACCTTAGCCTCCCTTTTTTATGAACCCTCCACCCGCACACGCCTGTCGTTCGAGGCGGCGATGCAGCGGCTCGGCGGCGGAGTGTTCGGATTTTCCGACCCTATGGCGTCAAGCGTGGCCAAAGGAGAAACGCTCAAGGACACCGTTATCATGGTTACGGGCTACTCCGATGCTATGGTCATGCGGCATCCGTGCGAAGGGGCGGCGCTGGCGGCGTCGCTTTTTTCCGCCCGTCCCGTCATCAACGCCGGGGATGGCTGCCATTGCCATCCGACACAGACGCTGACCGACCTCGCCGCCATAACGCGGCTTTTCGGCGGTGTCGACGGGCTGCGGATCGGGCTGTGCGGCGATCTCAAATACGGACGCACCATACACAGCCTTCTGACGGCGCTGTGCCGTTTCGGGGGCGTGAAAGTGACGCTGGTCTCCGTGCCCGAACTGGCGCTTCCGGCTTACGCGAAGCGGGCCTGTGACGCGGCGGGGATACAGGTCGCGGAGGAGCCGGATCTGCGCTCCGCAATAGGCGATTTGGACATTTTGTATATGACGCGCGTACAGCGCGAACGCTTTGCCGACCCCGCCGAATATGAACGGCTCAAAGACCGGGTTATCCTAACGCCCGATATATTGAGCGGCGCGCGGAAAGATATGCGGATCATGCATCCGCTTCCGCGCGCCGGAGAGATCGATATGGAGGTTGACAGAGACCCCAGGGCCGTTTACTTCGAGCAGGCCCGTCTCGGGATGGTCATCCGGATGGCGCTGCTGCTGGAGATGTGCAGACTGCCGTCTTTTACCCCGGCGTATATAAGGGATGATACAGAATCCGGCAGGCATACCAATTCAGGCCGGACACCGTCCCAGGCGGTCCTCAGGTGTCCAAACCTGAGCTGTATCACACATAAGGAGCCTTACTTACCGCTCCCGGCCGGAGACGGCGTCTGCCGGTATTGTGATTCCAGCCTGACATAGCCCGGCAATGCCCGTATATGTTTACCCGCAAATATCCAGCAATTCGATTAATGCCCCTATTTCATAGGTGGGCAGCAGGGCGCCTTTGTCGGAGTTGTGCTTGGGATTATACCAGCAGGTGTCGAGCCCCGCCGTGTGACCGCCCGCGACGTCGGTGGAGAGCGAATCGCCGACAATCAGTATCCTGTCCCGCGAAACGTCCCCTAACTGTGTGAACACGGCGTCAAAAAAATACCGGTGCGGCTTTTGGAAGCCGATCTCCTCCGAAATGAACAGCCCGCTCATGTACGGCAGCAAGCCGCTGCGCGTAAGCCGTCCCCGCTGCACCGACGAGATGCCGTTGGTCACGACATAGAGGGCGCTGGTCTGATAGAGTTCCCCGCAGACCAGATCGGCGTCGTCAAGCAAAAAAACATACTGTTCCAGCTGTTTGATATACAGGCTGTTGAATTCGCCGGGGTCGCACTGGAGCGGCATAGCCTCAAAAAAACGCGCAAACCGTCTGGACTGCATCGCGTTTACCGAGATTTCGCCGCGTTCCAGCTGCTTCTCCAGTTCGCCGTTGATTTGGCGGAACTGGCGCAGGGCCTTTTCGGAAAATTCAAAGCCATAGAGCGAGAGGGTGTCACGCAGCGCGTTGCGTTCGGCTTTGTCGTAGTCGAACAGCGTCCCGTCGGCGTCCAGCAGCAGAACACTATATTGTCCCATGCGCGATCCCCCTCCGTGATTCTTTGTCCAATCGTATCATACAAACGATGGATTGGCAAGATAAACCTGTCCTGTCAGAAGGGACGGGCCGCGGTCACAAAACTGTTCCCAGCGTCTGCCCGATACTCTCCCGGATTACAATGTCGGCGCGGCTGTCATACGGCGTTTCGGATTGATTGATGAGTATCAGCGTGTGTCCGTTAAAATAGTTTATCAACCCGGCGGCGGGGTAGACGTTCAGCGACGTTCCGCCGACGACCAGCACCCCGGCGGCTTGTATGGCGCGGGCCGCGTCGTTCATCACCCGCTGATCCAGGCCCTCCCCGTACAGCACGACGTCGGGTTTGATGATGCCGCCGCAGGAGCACAGGGGTACGCCGGCGGCTTGCAGGATCACATCCAGGGGGTACTGCTTTTTACAGGCCATACAGGTGTTGCGGGTCACCGAGCCGTGCAGCTCCAGCACATGAACGCTGCCCGCCCGGGTGTGCAGGTCGTCGATATTCTGTGTTATGACCGCCCGGACTTTGCCCTGTTTTTCCAGTTTGGCGAGCGCGAGGTGAGCTTTATTCGGCTTTGCGCCGGGATAGAGCATTTTGTCCCAGTAGAAGCGGTAAAACTCGCTTGTGTTGCTGATAAAGAAGCTGTGGGACAGTATCGTTTCGGGCGGGTAGGCGTATTTTGTGTTATACAGCCCGCCGGAACCCCGGAAATCGGGGATGCCGCTCTCAGTGGACACCCCCGCCCCGCCGAAAAAGACGATATTGTCAGAGTGCAGCAGGATGTCCCGCAGGCGCGTCAGCGCGCCGGTATCAGCCACAGCGTCACCTCCCGTCGGATTCTTTATAAAATGAAGCGTTGACAAAGCGCCTGTCATACGGTATACTGAGCGCATCCTGATTCGAGAGGAGTTGTTCAAATGTCGGTGTATACGGTGATTATGACCTAAACTGAATATCGGGCATACGCGAAGCCGCGGGGAAGCTCCCTGTCTGTTTTTGCTGTGCCGGCACGACGACAGCTTCACGGTAACTGCCATAAGCGGGATACGATGAAAGTCGTATCCCTTTTTGTGTGCCGGTAATCACTGTATAAAAGGAGAAATATGTCAGTCCCGCCCTGCCGGCGGAAACATTCAAAACGAAAGGAACATTCGATGATTGACTTAACACTATACGGATGCCACAAAAACGAACCGCCGCCCGAGGGTCTGATTTCCGGCAGGGTCACGGAACTCCAACGGGAGCAGTACACCGCAGTCACCGAATTTGGCGAGGTGACGGCGGAGCTGAAAGGCACATTCCTGCGTGACGCGGTGACCCGCGACGACCTCCCCTGTGTCGGCGACTTCGTACTGCTGCAATACAACACCAGCGGCCCGTCGCTCATCGTTACGCTGCTGCCGCGCCATTCTAAATTCTCCCGTTTTGACCGCTCCGGACACGGATACGCCCATATTAAGGCAAACCGTGAGCAGATCGTCGCCGTAAACTTTGACGTCGTCTTCATTTTATCATCGCTGAACAGGGATTTCAATCTCAAACGCATCGCGCGTTACCTGACCCAGGCATGGCAAAGCGGAGGACAACCCGTTGTGGTTCTGACGAAAGCCGATTTGGCGGAAAATAATGATTCCCGGCTCGATGCCGTGCGGGAAATCGCGCCTGGTGTGCCGGTACACGCGGTTTCGGCGTACACAAGGTTTGGGTTGGAGACATTGGATGAATACTTACAACCCGGTAAAACCGTGGTGTTCCTCGGCATGTCCGGCGTGGGAAAGTCGTCGCTGCTGAACGCGCTGATGGGGCGGGACGTGATGACGGTCAAGGGAATCCGCGAGGACGACAGCCGGGGGCGGCACACGACAACGCACCGCCAGCTTTTCATGCTGCCCTCCGGCGCGATGGTCATTGACACGCCGGGTATGAGGGAACTGGGCCTGTTTGGCGCGGACGAGGGTATCAGCGCCGGGTTTAGCGACGTGGAGGAACTGTTCGCGCGATGCAGATTCGCCGACTGCCGCCACCAAACCGAGCCGGGCTGCGCGGTGCTCGCCGCGCTGGAGGACGGAACATTGCGGCGTAAACGCTGGGAACAGTATCTCGCTCAAAGGAAAGAGAATAAGTATGCGGACGACAGGACGGGGTATCTGACGGACAAAAGAACGCGGAACAAATCTATCGCCTTGTGGAGCAAAGAGATGAAGAAAAACGGGGGAATCAGAAAATGAGCCGGCCCAACGAAAAAGTATTGACCAAGGTTTTGCGAAAAATGTTCAATGCGGACATTACACGTACCGTCTGTCAAACCGTACCGCTGCACGGCGGCACGCTGGGCGACGTGCGTCTCGTAACGGGGACGGCGGAAGCTGCCGGCGGCGGGAGCTTTCCGTACAAAGTCGTCTGGAAAACGCAGAAGAAATGGGAACGGTACGGCGATCCCGGTTCATGGCGGCGCGAATATGACTTATACACATCGGGCTTAGATTCTGCTTTCACGGAATCGTTCCGCTGGCCGGATTGTTACCACGCTGAGATAAGCAAGGAGGAAAATGAAATACAGCTATGGATGGAATATATTGACGGCGTTTCGGGTTTGGATTTGACCGGCGGTATGTATGAGCGCGCAGCCGGGGAGTTGGGACGCTTTCAAGGCCGATTATATGCCGGCCGGCCATCCTTTTTGCTGAACCTGACCAACATGAGCAAGGCCGATTATGCGAAGAGTTTTTATCTGCACTATAGGTCATGGGAAAAGGTGTACGATTATATACGCTCCGATGACTGCGGAATCCCGGGGCATATTTGTAAAATGCTTATCAGTATTGATGAAAACTCGGATGAAGTGTTTACCCGTATTGAAAAACTGCCCCTCGTGTTGTGCCACCGGGATTTTTGGGTGGCAAACATCTTCTGCTCAGACGGTAAAATTGTACTCATAGATTGGGATACGACCGGATGGGGCTATCTTGGCGAGGACATCGCAAGCCTTATCGCGGACGAAGCGGACGCCGGTCACATGGCCGAACACTTTCAAAGATGTGTCCCGGCGTATTATAAAGGGTTTTCGGAATATGCGGACAGTTCCCATATCACGGACCATTGCGTCCACGAGTTGATCCTTGTCCTGTTTGGGTACAGGCTTGTCGAGTGGTATCTGAACGCGGAATCGGACGATGGAAAAATGCTGCAAATCAATACCTTGCAAAAAATCTATGAAATGAAAGGACTCTGAACGATGAAAGACTATCCTAAAACCGCAAAATACGACCCCGCGTGGATTTCGGAGAACTGGATGGGCCCCCATCCGCTGTGGCTTTTGGAGGATCTGTGCGGAAACCTTGACCTCAAGCCCGGGATGCGGGTGCTGGATATGGGGTGCGGCAGGGGGCTGACGTCGGTCTTTCTGGCAAAGGAATACGGCGTCACCGTCTTTGCCAACGACCTCTGGATACCGGCGACAGAAAACCTGCGCCGGTTTGAGGAAGCGGGAGTGGCGGACCGCGTTTTCCCGCTTCGCGCCGAGGCCCACGCCCTGCCGTATGCCGATGGCTTCTTCGACGCGGCCATATCGGTGGACAGTTATCATTATTACGGTACGGACGAGACCTATTTCCCCTGTGTTTTCGCAAAACTGGTCAAGCCGGGCGGCCAGTTTGGAATCGTCTGTCCGGGGTATACGCGGGAATTTGAGGACGGCGCGCCGGAAAGGCTGCGAACGTGCTGGGAGGAAGGGGAGGCGGATGACATGTTCGCTTTTCACAGCGGGGCGTGGTGGCGGCGCTTATGGGAGAAGACAGGGCTTGTGAACATTACAGCCTGCTATGACATCGACGACCCGAAGGCGATTTGGCGGCCGTGGGCGGAATGGTCAAAGGAGCATTTGGGGTTCAACGACGAGGAATTTCTCGCGGCCGATACGGATAACGACCTCGCGCTGACCGTACTGGCGGCACGGCTCACAAAATAAACTGTAAAACAGAGCGCGGGGTCTGGCCCCGCGCTCCCTCCTTACCAGTCTTCATCTTCGTCCGGCACAACGGCCAGAGCTTCCACGAGTTCCACGCGGAAATCCGGATCCATCACGTCCAGTATGGGCGCCAGTTTTTTATCGGGAATCAACAGGCATATCCGCAGGGCGCTGTCAAAATCGATCTCCGTCAGCGTGTTTGCGGCTTCCTGCGCGGTCATCCGCGAAACGGTCTTTGCCGTCTTCACCACGTCGGAAAGCACTTCCGCACCGCCGCCGCTTTCGTGTATATTCTCCTCCCGGGCCTCCAGTTCAATCTCCCTGTCGTCGAGTTCGTCCTCGCGGTCGTCCAGTTCCTCTTCCCTTAAATCCAGTGCGTCTTCCATGGCTTCAAGCTCTTTTGCATAGTCGTCGAGTTCTCTTTCCCATTCCTGGTTCAAATATATATCATCGGCCCAGTATTCCTCGCGGGTCTCCTCATCCGGATTGAGCAGCAAAAGGGTCATCCCGCGAATAACTCTGTCCTCGGTGGGATCAAAGAGCACCAGCAGGACAAACGCGCCGATAAGCGCCAGCCAAACCAGCGAGACCAGCACGGCAAGCTCGATCTTCCCTACGCCTTTGCGTACGGAAACATCTCTCTGCTCTCCGGCCGCCGGGTTTTTAGGACCCAGCGCTTCCCTTTCGAGCTCTTCCAAGGTCTGCGCCTTTTTCACGTCGCCGGAAGCCTGTTTAGCCGCTGCCGCCATATCCGTTTCCCTCCTGATTTGTCGCACTCCAAGCCCGGCATATGCCCGGCAGGTCCTCCCGCGGACGGGCAGGAAATCTATCCGCCCCGCGAGCCGGTGGAGCCGGTTTGATCCTCGAAGACCTCGTGACTTAAAAATTCCGTCATTTCCATCGCGGTCTCCCGCTGCTGTTCGGCGCGGTATATCTCCCTTTGCTTGTCGCGCAGGTTTTCCAGTATTTTTCGTTCCTGCATAACGCCAATCAGCTTTTTCTCAATGCGCATCCGTTCGCCCTCGGCCTGTTCCAGCACCTTGTCCTGATACTCGACCCTTTCGCGGGCGGCGCGGTTGGCAATTCCCCACAATTGCAGCTCCGCGGGGGAAACCCCTTCGGAAAGCTGCCGCCGGAACGCCTCGTGCTGACCCATCTCGCGCTCGATCAGTTCCAGCCGCACCCTTTCAAACTCGCGGATACGGGCGTTGCAGGCCGAAAGTTCGGCCATATGCTGCTTCTCCAGCGCCCGCTTGACATTGAGCACCGTCTGTAAGGTAAAGACAAATTTTCTCATAGTAACTCTTTCATAACGCCATCAGCTTCTCAAGCGTCGTCTCAAAAGGACTGCCGTCGTTCACTTCCTGCTGCAAAAAGGCGTTGATGGGCTTTATGAGCTTGATTGCCGCGTCTATATCGGGGTTGGAACCGGCCTTATACGCCCCGATGTTGATCAGGTCCTGCGCGTCGTCGTAGACAGCCATCATGCTTTTGATACGCCCCGCCTGCCTGTAATGCTCTTTGGACGCGACGTCGGGCATCAGACGGGATATGGAAGCGAGGACGTCAATGGCGGGGTAGTGGTTACGGTTGGCAAGGCGGCGCGCGAGGACAACATGCCCGTCAAGGATGCCGCGGGCCGTGTCGGTGATAGGTTCGTTGAGATCGTCGCCCTCTACCAGCACGGTATAGAGCGCCGTGATGGAGCCTTTCGGGGCATTGCCCGTCCGTTCGAGCAGTTTTGGCATTACGGTGTAGACGGAAGGGGTATAGCCGCGCGATACCGGCGGTTCCCCCGCCGCCATACCGACCTCGCGCTGCGCCATGGCGTAGCGTGTCAGACTGTCCATCATCAGCAAAACATGAAGGCCTTTATCGCGGAAGAATTCGGCGATACTGGTACCCACCATCGCGGACTTGGCGCGGACAAGGGCGGGCTGGTCGCTGGAAGCGACCACGACGACCGAGCGTTTGAGCCCTTCCTCTCCCAAATCGTTCTGCAAAAAGCTGTTGACTTCGCGCCCGCGCTCGCCGATAAGCGTGATAACGTTGACGTCGCTTCTGGCGTAGCGCGCGATCATGCCGAGCAGCGTGCTCTTCCCGACGCCGGAGCCGGAAAAGATACCGATACGCTGGCCGCGCCCGCAGGTAAGCAGTCCGTCAATGGCGCGTACGCCCATCGGCATGACATCCTCTATCAGCGGGCGGCTCAGCGGGTTTGGCGGCGAATTTTCCACCGGAGCCATCATCTCCGGAATAACCGGGATACCGCCGTCTATCGGATTGCCCAACCCGTCCAGCACACGGCCCTTCAGGGCCTCGCTCACAGGCACGGTCAGCGAGCGGTTGGTGGAGACGACCCGCGAGCCGGGCCCCACGCCGGACAGGTCCCCGTACGGCATCAGCAAAACACGGTTATCACGAAAGCCGACCACTTCGGCCGGCATGAAACGGTCGCCCGCGAGCGTATAGATCCGGCACATCTCCCCAATCTGCACAGCCGGGCCTCCGGCTTCCACCGTAAGGCCGGAAATCACCTGCACCGAACCGGAGTATTTGAGGGGGTTCCCTTGCTTTACGGCATTGCCTGCCCGCTCAAAGTCAATCATATCGTGTTACGCTCCATGCACGCCTCGCGGGCGGTCCTCTAAAGTGAATTCAGCCTCCATGCCCGGCGTTGCGAGGCGACGGAGCGGCTCTATTCTAAACCCATATTCTTGGAAATCTGCTCCAGCTGCGCCGAAACCGACGCGTCGACCGTACCGTTGCCGGTCATAATCAGGCATCCGCGCGGTTCCACGCCCGCGTCGGCCTGTATATCGGCCTCCACGCCGCCCCGCTCTGTTTTCAGGTGCGCCGCGGATTTGGAGTGGAATACCCCGGTAAATTCCTCGGCGTTTACGCGAAGCGTCACACGGGATTCACACTGTATGACGTTGAGCGCCGCCGTGACGATCGAGAGAAATGCCGCGTTGTTTTGGTCCAATTCATACCCCAATATCTTTTCCGCCACATCCAACGCGAGGCGCAGGATTTTCGGCTCCATCTCCAGAAGCATCGCGTCGCGCGCTTTATAGGCCTCGGCCAGAACCGCATCGACTCCGGCCTGCCCATTTTTCAGCAGTTCCTCCAGTTCGCGCTCCGTCTTTTCAAAGGCGTCCGCGTACCCGTCCGAACGGCCGCTCTCAAACCCCTCCGTCCGGGCGGTCTCGCGCATTTCCTCCGCTTTGACGGCGGCCCCGTCGATAATCTTACGGGCCTGGCGGCGGGCATCCTCCAGCAGCAGCGCGACTTCCTGCTGCGCCGCCTCGATCACCTCGTCATACGCGGCCTGATACGCAGCTCTACGGCGCTCCTCCTCCCGCTCGGCCTCGGAAATCTCATACGCGCCGTTTTCTTCCGGCGCGTCCCCGGCGGCGGCCGGTCTTTCCTCCGGCGGCAGCAGACGCGTTGAGAACGCCTTGATGACTGTGTTAGACAATGAGCTCATCCTCCGAGCCGCGCGAGATGATGATCTCGCCCGCATCCTGGAGCTTGCGGATGACGTTTACGATTTTCTGCTGGGCGTCTTCCACATCGCGTACGCGTACCGGGCCCATATACTCCATGTCCTCCCTGATCATATCGGACAGGCGCTTGGACATGTTCTCGAAGATGAGGCTGCGCAGTTCCTCGGTGGCGTTCTTGAGCGCGACGGTAAGGTCGGCGTTCTCGACTTCCTTGAGGACGCGCTGGATGGCGCGCCTGTCGAGCTTGATGATGTCCTCAAAGACAAACATCTTGCGCCGGATCTCGTCTACCAGATCACTGTTCTCCACTTCGAGCTCTTCCAGCACACGGCGCTCGGTGCCGCGGTCGGCGGCGTTGAGAATATCCACGATGGACTGGATACCGCCCACCATGGTGAAGTCGTCCATGCCCATACTGCTCAGTTTGCGGTCAAGAATGCGCTCCACCTCGCGCACATATTCGGGGCTGGTGCGGTCCATCATGGAGACGCGCACGACAACCTGCGTCTGTTTTTCGCTGGGCAGTTTGGACAGAATGGCCGCCGCCATGGCAGGTTCAAGATAAGAGAGGATCAGCGCGATGGTCTGCGGGTGCTCGTTTTGGATAAAGTTCAGAATCTGGTTGGGGTCGGTCTTGCGGGCGAAATCAAACGGGCGCACCTGCAGGGCGGAAGTGAGGCGGGAGATAAGCTCAAAAGCCCGCTGCGGGCCGATGGACTGTTCCAGCAGCTCGCGGGCATATTCGATGCCGCCTTCCGAGATATAGTTCTGCGTCAGGCACTCCTCGTAAAACTCCTGAATGATCTGGTCTTTCGTTTCGGCGTCCACGCGCCGCACATTGGTAATGTCGAGAGTAAGCTGCTCGATCTCCTCGTCCTTGAGATGGCGGAATATCCGGGAGGAATAGTCCTTGCCAAGGCCAATCAGAAGAATGGCCGCCTTTTCGCGCCCGGTCAGCTTTTCATTGGATTTTGTCGGTGCCACGGCAATTCACCTCAGTTTTTTAACTTACCAGGAACGGTCGTCATCCTCCTGCAGCCAGGAGCGAAGCATACTGGCCACGGCTTCGGGATTGCTGTCCACAAATTCCTCGATCCGTTCGCGCGAGGGCGTTTTGATCACTTCCAGCTCCATGTTCGCCGCGGCGGCTTCCAGCAGGTCCTCGTAATCATCCACGTCGCCGGCCAGAATATCCGCCGGGATTTCCATCGGTTTGGGTTTGAGGAAGGCGAACGTGCGCAGGATGAGAAGAATGACGCAGATGCCGATGATACCGTAGAGGACAAGCGTCTGAATGAGCGCGTACATCTCCTCGCGCTTTTTGGTCTCCTCCCACTCCAACTGAGTCGCCTTATCCCGTTCGATGCCTCTCATCGGCAGGTAGCTCACCACGACGTTTCCGTTGTACGCGGAAGGTTGCAGGCCAAGGGCCCCGCCGACGAGCGCCTGCACTTCGGCGGCGTTCTGGTCGGTATCCCCGAGGCCGTTGGTGTTGATCAGCACCGACGCGGTTATGCCTCTCAGCCGGTAAGGCGCCCTTTTAATGGTCTCGTTGAGCTGGTTTATTTCGTAATTGATGGTTTCCTGCGTCTTTTTATATTCGCTCACCATCGATTCATCCACTTCGGGGTATTCGTCGCCGATCCCGTTTTCATCGGTAC
>JAIRUE010000056.1 GCA_031254575.1 Oscillospiraceae bacterium
CGCTTAACAGGGGTATCGGACGCGTCTCACAATATCACCTCGCCGCCTGCTTCCGGACAAGGCGTCCGCCGCCTGCCGTTTACAGTTGGTTTCTTGGCTCTCCCCACTTGCCTAACGCACGGCCGTCCCATGAAAAATATGTACCGCCGACTGTGCGCGCCGGCCGGAGAATACTGAGTTTTTCCTCAGCGGCGGCGGTCTCGTCACATAACGCCTCGTCGGCAAGGACATTGCGGATTTTACACAGATAAATATCGGCGCCGTTGTCCCTGAATGTTTTATCCACTTCCAGCTCGAATGTCCAGGGACACTGTTCCAATACCGGGACATGGAGTATCCGTCCTTTTTCGATCCCTGCCGGAATATCCAGCTTATCCGCGTCATACCCGGATTTGCCGCCGAAATAATCGGCCAGCGACAGGAGTTCTTCGGTCACCAGCCCCATAGAAAACACGCCGTTCGCACGGATGTTGTCGCGCGTCCGCTTATCCTCGCATATCGCGGCCATGACGCCGAGGGTTTCACCCCAGTAGTAACTGACCCAGCAGAACAGCCCGAAGTCCGGTTTGCCGTCGCTGTTGTACGTACCGTATACAAACAATGTCTGCGGGCAGAAACTGTTGGATACGGGAATAGACTTTTTCATAATTCGCACCCTTTCAAGTGTGATAATTTTCCGGGTCACAGCCGCAACGACAGACCTCCCTGCCGGAGGGGGCAGATTTTGCCTTTGTGTATCCAATGGATTTGTCCCATGCCGGAGATTCGGCCTCCTGCCACAAAAATGGCGCTGTCGTCTTCCATGGCGCAAATGGGCAGATCCATGGAAATGCGCAGCAAAGTTGACAATACCTGCCGGTTTTCAAGCTCAAAATGCGGCTTGACGGTGATGTCAGCCAAGCCCAGGCCTTCATACGGGACAGGGGATTCCTTGGTGTCAAGCGAGCGCCTGGCCATATTGATCGCGCCCGCGCTGACGCCCAACACCACTGCCGGAGTCTCACGAATGATCACATCCAAGCCTGTTTCGCGCAAAAACCGCAATTGCAACCCGGGGTGGCCGCCCATGAGAAACACGCAGGAAGCCTCGTGAATCAACCGCGCGGCGTGGGAAGGCTCTGTCCGATCATCGATTACATGGTATTGCGCGAAGGGCAAGCCTGCTTCATCGAACATACCATGCATACCAACCGCATCGCGGTCATTTTTCGCGTGCTCTGCCGGCCAAGCGCTCACAAAGATAAGACTGTCGCGCTGTGTCAGCTCTTCGCGGAGCCGTTCGGCCACATCGCGGGGAAAACTATGACTGGGAAAGCCGCTGAAAAAACCAAGCAGGCGATAGTCCATGACAGCCTCCCCCGTATGACATTGTATCCATATCAACATCCTTTTCTGGTGCGGACACCGGGACTCGAACCCGGACGGTTGCCCATTGGCTCCTAAGACCAACGTGTCTGCCATTCCACCATGTCCGCACAAAGCAATCCCGCCGGCGTTTTTCCTCAGTATAGCATAAAAACCATCCCGGCGCAATTGACGCTTTTCCTGAAATATGATACGATACCGCCCGTGGGAGTGATTTGCTTTGAAAACTACAGGCTCGCGGGGTGTGCCTTGTGACCAACGTTAAAGACCTGCTGCGGCAGGTTGCGAGCGGCGCGGTGCCGCCGGAGGAGGCGTTGCTGCAGCTCAGGGCCGCGCCGTTTGAGGATTTGGGCTGGGCAAAGATTGATACCCACCGCGCCGTCCGGCAGGGGACGCACGAGGTCATCTACGGAGAGGGCAAGACGGCGGGGCAGATCGCGGGTATCGCGGAGGCGATGGCCGGGGTGAGCAATATCCTCATCACCCGCATTTCGCGTCAGACGGCCGATGAGGTGGCGGAGCGCGTCGCCTTGCGATACATCCCCGAGGCGCGGATCGGCATTGCCAATCCCAAACCGATAGAACGATTGATAGGCTCAATTGCCGTGGCGTCGGGCGGGACGAGCGATATGGGCGTCTGCGAGGAGGCCGCCGTCACCGCCGAAACGCTGGGGAGTAAGGTCACGCGGCTTTACGACATGGGCGTCGCGGGGCTGCACAGGCTGCTGGCGCGGCTGGACGTCCTGCAGTCGGCGAGGGTCGTGGTCGCCGTCGCGGGGATGGAGGGCGCGCTGGCTTCCGTTATCGGCGGGCTGGTTTCCTGCCCGGTGATCGCCGTTCCGACCAGTGTCGGATACGGGGCGAATCTCGGCGGTGTCGCCGCGCTGCTGACGATGCTCAATTCCTGCGCCTCCGGCGTGTCGGTCGTCAATATCGACAACGGTTTCGGGGCGGGTTTTTTGGCGCACAGGATCAATGTGATGGAGGGATGCCCTTGAAGACCCTGTACATTGAATGCCATATGGGCGCGGCGGGCGATATGCTTCTGGCCGCTCTGCTTGATCTGCTGGGGGAGCCGGATGTGTGGACCGGCAAACTCAACGCGCTTGGCCTGCCGGACGTGCATATTTCATGTGAAGCGGGAATAAAATGCGGGCTTAGGGGACTGCGGGCCGCTGTGACGGTACATGGCCACGCTGAAGACGGGCATCACCATGAACATCACAGCCATACCGGGCTTTCAGACATTCAAAAAATGATCGCGGCGCTGCCGCTTCCCCAAAAAGTCAGGGACGACGCGGCGGCGGTATATCAGCTGATAGCCTCGGCGGAGGCCGAGGCGCACGGCTGCCCCGTTGATTTGGTGCATTTCCATGAGGTAGGGGCTTTGGACGCCGTGGCGGACGTCGCGGGCGTCTGCCTGTTGATGGACGCCCTGTCACCCGGGCGTATCGCCGCGTCTCCCGTGCATGTGGGCTGCGGGGAGGTGCAATGCGCCCACGGTGTGCTGCCCGTCCCGGCTCCGGCCACAGCCGCGCTGCTGCGCGGCGTGCCGGTTTACGGCGGCGAAGTGCGGGGAGAATTGTGTACGCCGACCGGGGCGGCGCTGCTGCGGTATTTTGTGAAAGAGTATATCCCCCTGCCGTTGATGGCCATTGAAAAGACCGGTATCGGGCTGGGAAAAAAGGACTTTGCCCCCCGCGCCAACTGCGTCCGGCTTTTCTGGGGAGACAATTTTGACGGCGGCGGCGCCTTACAGGGGGGACAGGGCGCTAACGGTACCGTCGCGGAACTGTGCTGCAACCTCGACGATATGACGGGCGAGGAGATCGGGTATGCCGTCGGCGCGCTGTTTGGGGAGGGCGCTTTGGATGTGTTCACCGTCGCGGCGCAGAGCAAAAAAAACCGTCCCGGCGTGCTGCTGAGCGTTTTGTGCCGGGAGGGGGAGGCGGACCGTTTCGCCGCGCTGATGCTGAAATACACCTCGACTTTCGGCGTGCGCAAACGCCTTTGCGAGCGGTATACGCTGGAGCGCTCCGTTGAACGGCGCGGCACGCCGTACGGTCCGGTGGAGGTCAAGACGGGGGAGGGGTACGGCGTCCGCAGGGAAAAGGCTGAATATGAGAGCGCGGCGGAGGCTGCCCGCGCCCGCGGCGTGCCGTTGCGGGACGTGACAGGGAAGATATAACAGCTTGCAAAAACGGTCGGATTATGGTAAACTGGCGGTATGTTGAGGAAGATATTGCGCCTGGCTTTTATACTGATCGCCGTAGCCGTGCTCTACGGCGTTTATGCGGTCTTCGGAACGCGGATCGGAAACGCCGTTTCCCTGCGGGCGGCGGAACAGGCGCGGGCGGCGGGCGACGCCGGGCGCGCCGCCGATTTATATGCCCGCGTGCTGGGCGGAACCCCGCGCGACGAGGAACTCCGCCTGCTGGTGTGCGACCTCTACCGGGAAGCGGGCAGTTTTACCCGCGCGGAGCATACCCTGATCACGGGGCTGAACAGCGTGGGTCCCAGCGTCACGCTGTATAAAAAGTTGTGCGCGGTCTATGTGGAGCAGGACAAACTGCTGGACGCGGTGGAGCTTCTGGACGGCGTGCGCAGTCCAGACGCGCGGGACAAACTGGACGCCGCCCGTCCGGCGCCGCCGTCCTTTACCATACCGGCGGGGACATACGAGGAGCGGATTGAGGCGGGGCTATCCGCGGGGGCGGGCTGTACGGTCTATGTTTCGTGGACGGGCGGGGTGCCGTCGGTTTCCAGAGACGTCTATACCGGCGCGGCCGCGCTGGAGCCGGGCGCCACGCGCGCGCGCGCCGTCGCGGTGGATCCGGAAGGGCTGGTTTCGGTTTGGGCGGAGGGCTTGTATACGCTTGTCAATATTGTTGATCCCGTTGTTTTTGCCGACGCCGAGGTGGAAAAATGCATCCGGCGGACGCTGGAAAAGCCGTCGGAACGGATATACACAGCCGACCTGTGGAATATAACCGAGCTTGTGTCCGAGGAGCCGGCGGCGTACGGGACGCTGGACGACCTCGCGTTCTGCAAAAACCTCAGGACCCTGCGCCTTGTGGGGGAGAGGGGCCGGTGCGACGTATCGGGACTGGCGCTTTTGGAGGAACTGGAAGAGCTTTCGCTCGCGTCGTTCGGCCTTAACTCGATGGATCTGGAGTGGATCGGACAGATCAAAAGCCTTTCACGCCTGTATCTCCACGGCAACGGCATCGGGTCCCCGGAGCCGCTCGCGCCGCTGGAAGGCCTGACGGAGCTTGACCTGTCGGCAAACAGCCTCTTGAACATAGAGCCGATCGCGCGGCTGGGCTCGCTTCAGGTTTTGAACGTTTCCCAGAACGCCGTGCAAGATCTGGCGGGTCTGTCGCCGCTGAAAAACCTTCGCGTCCTGCTCGCTTCGGAAAACGGCGTTACGGCCCTGCTGGGCGTCGGCGGGCTGACGGCCCTGCGGGAGCTGGACGTTTCGTATAACTCCAGACTGACCTCGCTCTCCGGGATCGGGGAACTGGCCTCACTGGCGTCCGTCTCGGCGGCGCACTGCCGTCTTGAGCAGCTGCCCAAACTTTCGGGTCTCAAGTCGCTGGAGGAACTCAACATCGGTTTCAACCGGCTTTCCGGCCTTGACGGCATGGAGGGTCTCGTGTCGCTGAAAACATTGGCCTGCAACGACAACGGCATTATGTCACTGGAGCCGTTGAGCGGCTGTGCGGCGCTGGAAACGCTGGACGCCTCCAAAAACGCGCTGTCCTCGGTCGAACCGCTGAAGGGATTGCCGTCGCTGCAAATAGTGCGTGTAGAATACAACGTTCTCAAAACCCTGCTGCCGCTGAAAGAATGTCCGGCGCTGGAAAAAATATTCGCTTTCGGCAACAGCCTGACCGACCCGCCCAACGCTTTCGCGGGGACGGGAATTGTGGTTTCCTGACATTGGGAAAGGGGGCGCCCGGCCCATGACCGAGCGGAGAATTTCGGGGGAAACGATTTTCAAAGGCAAGGTCTTTACCGTTGAACGCGACACGGTGGATTGCGGCGGGCACACGGCCGAACGCGAAATCGTGCGGCATCCGGGCGGCGTCGCCGTTTTGGCTCTGGACGGGAGCCGGCGCGTCGTGATGGTGCGGCAGTTCCGTTACGCGGTTGGGCGGGTCCTGCTGGAACTGCCGGCCGGGCGGCTGGAGCCGGGCGAGGAACCGATGGAGGCCGGTCTGCGCGAACTCTCCGAGGAGACGGGGTATGCCGCGTCGCATATCGTGCCGCTGGGCCGCATGATCCCTACGGGCGGGTATGATTCGGAGGTCATCTGGCTCTATACGGCCACGGGCCTGGCCGGGGGCGCCCCCCACCCCGATGCGGGCGAGATCGTGCGGGCTGAGCTGGTGCCGTTTGACGACGCCGTGCGCATGGCGCTGGACGGGACGATCGAGGACGGCAAGACGGTGTTCGGAATATTGAAATACGCGATGCTGAGAGGTGGCTCCGATGTGTAAGACAGTTCTGGTCGTCGAGGACGAAAAACCCATTGTGGACATCCTGGTCTTCCATCTCCGGCGTTCGGGATATGAAACGCTGACCGCCGCGGACGGCGAGAGCGGCCTCAGAACGGCGCTGGAGAAGAAGCCCGACCTTATCCTGCTGGACGTGATGCTGCCCAAGATGGACGGCTTTACGGTGTGTAAAGCCGTCCGCCGCGAAAACGCCGCCGTTCCCATCCTGATGCTGACGGCCC
>JAIRUE010000077.1 GCA_031254575.1 Oscillospiraceae bacterium
ACAATATAGAGGCGGAACAGGCGGTCATCGGTTCGATGCTGCTTGACCCGCGCTGTATCCCCGATGTGATCGAGCTGCTGGGGCGCGAGGATTTCTATCTTCCCGCGCACCAGAATTTCTTTGACGCGATCTACGTCATGTTTGCCAAAAACGACGCGTTTGACCCCGTGACGCTGATGGGAAAACTGCGGGAGATGGGGACGTATGACGACACGTCCACTTCCGATTATATCGGCCGCCTGCTTGACATAACGCCCACTTCGGCCCATGTGAAGCAATACGCCGGCATGGTCCGCCAGCAGTCGCTGCTCCGCCGGCTGGACGGCGCCGCCTCGGAAATCTCCGCGCAGGCGAGGGAACCGGGCGCGCTGGCCGACGATGTGCTCGACAACGCCGAGCAGAGTGTTTTCAACATCCGCCAAGGCCGTGAAATCAAATCGCTTTACAGTATCCCGGCTGTTTTGATGGATGTGTATCAGGGGATCAGGGAACTGGCCGACGCGGGCGGAAAACTGCCCGGTATCCCGTCCGGTATCGACGGTCTGGATGATTACCTGGGCGGCCTGCTCAACGCAAATCTTGTTCTGGTGGCGTCCCGGCCCGCGATGGGCAAAACCAGTTTTCTGCTGGGCATCGGCCTGCACGCGGCGCGTGTCAGCGGCAAAGCGGTGGTGTTTTTCTCCCTGGAGATGTCGCGGGAACAACTGGTCACGCGGCTTCTGTCCGCGGAGTCCCGTGTGAACGCGCAGACTTTGCTGACCGGCCGTCTCACCGCCGATGACTGGAAGCGCGTGGGAGAGGCATCGGGCACGCTGTCGCAGTTGCCGTATCTGTTCAACGATAACCCGGCGATCTCTGTGGGCGAGATGAAATCGCAGTGCCGCCGCGTCCCGAATCTGGGGCTGGTCGTCATCGACTACCTGCAGCTGATGCAGGGGGCGAAAGACCGCCGGTTTGACAACCGCACGGCCGAAGTCGGCGATATATCGCGCTCGCTGAAGATCATGGCAAAGGAACTGGGCGTGCCCGTTCTGTGCGCGTCGCAGTTGTCGCGCGCTACGGTCCAGCGGAGCGATAAGAGACCGCAGCTGTCCGATTTGCGCGAATCGGGCGCCATTGAACAGGATGCCGACGCGGTGGTGTTTTTGCATAAGGAGTCCTACTATGAGCCGGACACGGGCGATCCCAACGCCGCCGAGTGCATCATCGCAAAAAACCGCCACGGGCGCATCGGAACGGTGGAATTGTATTGGTCGGGCGATATTACGACCTTTACCCAGCGGGACAGCGGGTATTATGACTAGAGAAAACACGCGGGAAAGCGGGCGGCAGGCTGGCGGGCTGCCCAAATTTGTTCCGGACATAGAGTCCGGCGTCACGCTGGTCGCGGCTGTTTCCGGCGGCCCCGATTCGGTCGCCATGCTGCATATGTTTGCCGGGGCGCGGCATACCGTTGTGGCCGCTCACTATAACCACGGCTTGCGCCCGGCGGCGGACGACGACGAAGTTTTTGTACGCGGGCTTTGCGAAGAGATGGGCGTACGGTTTGTGGCCGGACGCGGCGATGTGGCGGGGGAGGCGGCGCGGCGGAAATGGGGGATCGAGGAGACTGCGCGGGAAATGCGGTACGCTTTTTTGGAGCGGGCGCGCGCGGAAACGGGGATGGACCGGATCGCCACCGCGCATACCGCCGACGACAACGCCGAAACGGTCCTGCTCAACCTGACGCGCGGCGCGGGATTGCCGGGTCTGTGCGGCATCCCGTACCGGCGGGGGCATATCGTACGCCCGCTGCTGCGTTTCTCACGGATCGAGGTCATGCGCTACTTGTCGGAACGGGACATCCCGTATCGCGAGGACGAGAGCAACCGGGATACGTCTTACCGGCGCAACTTTATCCGCCATGAGGTCATTCCCGCGCTCAGGCAGGTCAATCCCGCGCTGACCGGCGCTGTAAACCGGCTGACGGAACTGCTGGGCGGGGACGAGGCGTACCTCAGCTCTCTGGCGCTGGAAGAATACCGGCAGTATGGAGAGAGCAACCGATTTTCAGCCAAAAGGCTTGCCGGACTGCCGCGTCCCGTGGCGTCGCGCGTCTGCCGCCTGCTTTTCTCCGAGGTGTCCCCGTACCCGCCGGAGCGTCTTCACGTCGAGGCTATGCTCGATATTGCCGCGGGCGGCAACGGGCGGCGGAGAGATCTGTCGGGGAAGATAACGGTGGAAAAAAAAAGAAATCACGTGATTATTTATAGAAAGACATAAAATTCATATAAATTTTACAATTTTGAAAGGAGGGGTTCAGTATGATACATCCCGATCTGGACTCCATACTGCTCACCGAGGAGCAGATCGCGGCGCGTGTGCGCGGTTTGGGGGCGGAAATTTCCCGTGACTATGTGGGAAAGAATTTATTGATGGTTAGTATTCTCAAGGGTTCTGTCGTTTTTATGGCCGACCTGATGAGGGCCGTTTCCATACCGGCGCGGATCGATTTTTTGGCTGTGAGCTCTTACGGGATGGGCGACAAAACCTCGGGTGTGGTGCGGATCGTGAAAGACCTGGACCAGTCGGTCGAGGGAAAGAATGTTTTGATCGTTGAGGACATCCTTGACAGCGGGATGACTTTGCGGTATATTATAAATTTGTTGGAGGCGGCCAACCCGGCGTCTGTGGAAATCTGCGCGCTGCTGGACAAACCGGACCGCCGCGCTCCGGGCGTGGCCGTGTCCTGCCGCTACACCGGGTTTACCATACCGGACGCTTTTGTTGTGGGCTACGGGCTGGATTACGCGGAGAGGTACCGCAATTTTCCCTATGTGGGGGTATTGTCGCCCCGTATTTACGGTTAGGGTGTGAAACATTGAAGAAAAATAACATGAAGGACATCCTGTTTTATTTCGTGGTGCTGGTCATCCTGCTCGGCACCGTGTATCTGCTTACGCAATTGCGAAAACCCAAGGAGCCGAGCTATGCGGAAGTCCTGAAAGAATTCCATAACGAAAACGTGAAGGAATTCGTGCTGGAGGGAAATACGCTGACCCTGTACCTCTACAACCCCCCTCCGCCCAGAGATACGCGTGTACACAGGCTGTACAGCGTGGGGTTTTTCTATGAGGACGCGAGAGAGATGATCGCCGACCAGCTGGAACGCGGCGTTTTGGTCAACTACAACTATGACTTGGGCTTCGTCCTGCCCGGCTGGCTGATGGCCGCGCCGTATTTCGTGCTGATTGTCGTCATCATCGGCCTTTGGTACTTTATGCTCAACCGTACCGGCGGCGGGGACGCCCGCGCGATGAATTTCAAACGCGCGCATCCGCGCCTCCACTCCGAGGACAAACGCAAATACACCTTTGCGGACGTAGAGGGCGCGCAGGAGGAAAAAGAGGAGCTTCAGGAGATCGTCGATTTTCTCAAAAATCCGCGCAAATTCAATGATATTGGAGCGCGTATCCCGCGCGGCGTGCTGCTCGTCGGGCCTCCGGGAACGGGTAAGACCCTGCTGGCAAAGGCCGTCGCGGGCGAGGCAGCCGTGCAGTTTCTCTCCATTTCCGGCTCCGACTTTGTGGAACTTTATGTCGGCGTCGGCGCCTCCCGTGTCAGAAACCTCTTTGAGGAGGCTAAAAAGAACGCGCCGTGCATCGTTTTTATCGACGAGATCGACGCCGTGGGCCGTCACCGCGGCGCCGGCATGGGCGGCGGGCACGACGAGAGGGAACAGACGCTCAATCAGCTTCTTGTTGAAATGGACGGTTTTATCTCCAACGAGGGCGTCATCGTCATAGCCGCCACCAACCGCCCCGATATACTTGACCCGGCGCTGCTGCGGCCGGGCCGCTTCGACCGCCAGGTGTATCTGGGGTATCCCGACATCAAGGGACGCGAAGCGATTCTGTTACTGCACGGCAAAAATAAGCCGTGCGACGATACTGTGGATTATTCCATTATCGCCAAACAGACCGCCGGGCTGACCGGCGCTGACCTTGAAAACCTGCTCAATGAATCGGCTCTGCTCGCGGCGCGGCGCGGGAAGCAAAAAATCGGCATGGACGAAATTTCCGAATCCATGCTCAAAATCATCGCCGGGCCCGCCAAGAAAAGCAAGGTCGTGAGCGATAAGGAGCGAAGGCTGTCCGCGTACCATGAGGCGGGGCACGCCGTTGTGCGGCGCAACCTTCAGAATGTGGACCCGGTGCACCATATCTCGATCATCCCGCGCGGCATGGCGGGCGGCGTGACCGTTTTTCTGCCGCAGGAGGACAAGAGTTTCATGTCCCGCAACGAGATGCTGGAAAACATCGTTTCCGCGCTGGGCGGACGGGTCGCGGAAAAGCTGGTGCTGGACGACATCTCCACCGGCGCGTCGGATGATATTAAAAAAGTGACGCGCATGGCGCGCAGCATGGTCACCAAATACGGCATGAGCGACAACATAGGCCCGATCAACTACGGCGGCGAGCATGAGGAGGTCTTTTTAGGCCGCGACTTAACGACGGCGCGCAACTTCTCCGAAGAAACCGGCGCAATGATAGACCGTGAGATAAAGTCGATCGTGGACAAGGCGTACCAGCGTTGCGAAACCATCCTGCGCGACTGTGAGGGCATCCTGCACAAGGTCGCGGAGTATCTTCTGGATAACGAAACGATGGACAGTGCCACATTTGAGCTTTTCTTCGACACGGGACGGGTCCCGGGAGAATCGGCGCCGCAGGAAGGATAAATGGACATCCGGTTTCTCAAAGGCGTGGGAGAAAAAAGAGCCCGTTTGTTTAACAAGCTCGGGCTCTTTCATGTTGAGGAGCTGTTGGCTTTTTATCCCCGTACCTATGAGGACAGAACAAAAACCGTTCCCATCCGTGAACTGCGTCCCGGCGAGAGCGCGTGTTTCCGCGCGACCGTCGCGTCGCCGGTGAGGCGGGCACGTATCCGGCAGGGAATGGAACTGTATAAGACGAAGGTCTTTGATGAAACGGGGGAGCTGTCCCTCACCTTTTTCAACGCGCCGTATGTGAAAAACGCGCTGATTTGCGGGGAGACATATGTTTTTTACGGCAAACCCGGGCAAAACCGCGAACTGATAAACCCTGTTTTCGAGGTGCCGCCGCCCGGCCCCGCCGGCCCGGATCAGGACCCTGGAGGTACGGTCCGTTCCCAGGGAATAACCGGGCGAATCCTGCCCGTCTATCGCACAACGGCGGGGCTGACGCAGGGCGCCCTGCGCAGCTCTATCCGTCAGGCGCTGGAAAACTGTGACCCGCCGGAGACTTTGCCGGACGGACTGAGGGGACAGTATTTCCTTTGTACAGCCCGTTTCGCGCTGGAAAACATACACTTCCCGCAAAATCTTGAAATGCTGAACGTCGCGCGCAAACGCCTTGTCTTTGAGGAACTGCTTCTGCTGCAATTGGGGTTGGCCGCCCGTCGCGGGCGGATGAAGAAAACCCCCGGCCCGCCGTTTGAAGCTGTCGATATGGGTCCGTTTTACAAAGCGCTGCCGTTTGTGCCGACGGATGCGCAGCGGGAAGCGATCGGGGATATACAAAAAGACGTTGCGACCGGGTGTAACCGCTTGATACAGGGCGACGTCGGCTGCGGGAAGACCGTGGTGGCCGCGGCGGCGGCCTATTTGGCGTTTCGCAACGGGTATCAGACGGCGCTGATGGCGCCGACCGGGATTTTAGCGGAGCAGCACGCGCGGTCGCTTCAAACCCTCTTCGCGCCGATCGGGATGCGCGTCGGATTGGTGACGGGGCGGGATAAAAAGGCGCTGGACGGTATCGCAAACGGGGAGATAGACCTTGCCGTCGGCACGCACGCGCTGTTGTCGGAGTCGGTGTCGTTTGCCCGGCTGGGGCTGGCTATCACCGATGAGCAGCACCGTTTCGGTGTGGAACAAAGACAGAAGCTGTTTGAAAAAGGAAAGCCTTCAGATTGCGGGAACCGGGAAACACAAAGCCCTCCGTTGCACCCGCACAGGCTGGTCATGTCCGCCACTCCCATCCCGCGCACGCTGGCGCGCATCCTGTACGGTGACCTCGACGTGACGGTCATGCGCGGGCTTCCGCCGGGCCGCACGCCCGTGGGAACATATGTGGTGGACGAGGGGTTTCGCGCCCGGGTCGAGGGGTTTGTCCGCAAAACCGTGGAGGCGGGCGGGCAGGTCTATATTGTCTGCCCGGTCATCGGGGAAAGCGAAGAGTTGGATTTACAGGCCGCAGACGTATACGCGGAGAAGATCAAAGCGGATGTATACCCCGACCTGCGCGTCGGGCTGCTGCACGGAAAAATCAAACCAAAAGAGCGCGAAAGCGTCATGAGGGCTTTCGCGGACGGGGAGCTCCAACTATTGGTCGCCACGACCGTGATCGAGGTGGGCGTGGACGTGCCGAACGCAACGCTGATGGTGGTGGAAAACGCCGAACGCTTCGGCCTGAGCCAGCTCCACCAGCTTCGGGGGAGAGTGGGACGCGGCGGCAAAGCGTCCCACTGCGTGCTGTTTATGCAAAACGAGTCGGCGCGTGAGCGGCTGGAAGTATTGCGCAAAGAACATGACGGCTACGCCGTCGCGGAAGCGGACCTGCGCCTGCGCGGGCCGGGCGACTTTTTCGGAAACCGCCAGCACGGGCTGCCGGAGTTTAAGATTGCCGACCTTTCCAACGATATGGATGTCCTGCGGGCCTCGCGGGAAGCCGCCGACGCGCTGGGGAAGGCCGATCCATCCCTGTCTCTGCCGGGACACGCCGCGCTGAAAGACGCCGTGGAGATGTTGCTGCGCCGCATCGAGGGCGGGGATTAGCGGACAAAGCCCGCTGTGACTGTCCGATTCAGGGTGTGTTACCGGACAGCGGCACGCCCGCTTTCAGCATGGCTTCCCCATATTCCGCGACGACCCTCTCCGCTCCGGCGCCGCGCCGTAATTTCCCAATCTCTTCCGACTTCTTTTTTTTTGTGAGGAACCGTAAAGTATCCGCATGCTTTAACAGCGCGTCACGGGTCTGATCCTCGATATGAAAGTCTAAAACCGACGCAAACCGCAGTGCCCGCAGGATACGCAGCGCGTCTTCATAAAAACGCCCGTCCGGATCGCCGACGCAGCGTATGAGCTTGTTTTTCAAATCGCCGCGCCCGCCGAACGGATCGGTGACGCCGCCGTCCATGCCGGCCGCCATCGCGTTGACGGTGAAATCGCGGCGGGCGAGGTCGGTCTTCAGATCGGTGACAAACTCCACATAATCCGGGCGGCGGTGGTCTTTATACGGCCCTTCGCGCCGGTAGGTCGTCACCTGTACGTCACTTGTGCCCGCCGGTACGGTGACAGTCCCGTAACGCAGGCCGGTAGCCTCGCCGCCCAGAAGCGACAGCACTGTATCCGGTGTGGCGGAGGTGGCGATGTCCCAGTCGCCGGGTATAGTATTCAACAGGCTGTCCCGGACGCAGCCGCCGACAATATACGCTTCATGGCCGCGCTGTGACAGCGCGGCCATGATATTCCGTACGTCCGGAGGGATGAAAAGCATTACCGTATCTCCCCAAGCCGCTTTATGATCGGCAGTTTTTGCGTACACAGCGGCTCGCACTGCCCGCAGGCGGTACAGGCCGCCGCGTCTTTCGGCGACAGGCTCCAGTGCATACCCAGACGCTCCTTGATTGCCTTTTTCTCGCCCGACAGCAGATAACTGTTGTAGGCTTCCATCAACTGGGGGATGGGGACGCCGGAGGGGCACTCATCACAGTACCGGCAGCCGGTGCAGAGCGTATTCAGTTCCGCCCCCAGCAATTTGGACATTTCGGCCAGCCTTTCCTCGGTAACGGGCGTGACATTATCGGCCGCGGCAACGCACTCCTCCAGTTCCCGGACGCCCGATATGCCGGGCAGGGTGACGGAGATTTCCTCATGTCCCAGTAAGAAACGAAGGGCCGCCGTGGCGACCGATTCATCGGGCCGGGTTTTGATAAAGGAGAATTTGTCGGCATACCGCGGAATCACGCCGCCGCCAAGAGGGTTCATCACGACCACGCCGAGGCCCTTTTCGCGGCAGGCTTTAACGCCCTCGCGGCGGTAGGCGAAATTGAGAGCGTTGTAACCGAGCGTGACAACTTCCACTTTGCCGTCCCCGACGATCGTACGGATGGTTTCACCGTCGGCGTGGGCGGTACAGCAGATATGTTCGATCAAACCCTCCTCTTTGGCTTTGAGGATACCGTCGTAGTTACCGCCCTTCCGCGTCATTTGCCGGTAATCGTCAAGGGATTTGAGGCTCCACATGTTATAGACGGTGATTTTTTCGCTTTGCAGGTTTTTGAGGGAGGATTCGATTATCCGCCGCGTGCCGGAGGCGTCCGTCGCGTTCCACAGGCCGCATTTTGTCGATAAGTACGGTTTTTCTTTCATCTGCGCCACGGCGCGTCCCACAATCTTCTCACTCATGCCATCGCAGTAACCCGGGGCGGTGTCGACATAATTGACACCCAGTTCGCAGGCTTTGACGACCAGTTCCGCGCAAATGTCAAGGCTTTTGCTATACTCTTCCTTTTTGAAACGCATCGCGCCGAACCCTATGGCGCTGACACGCTTACCGGTGTTTCCCAGCTGCTTATACAGCATATCCATCCTCCTGTTCCATATTGATTTCCGGCCACACCGGGGACTGAGAATCGGGGTCTGAGGTTGGGTCCGGGCCGGGATCAGGGACCGGCTCCGGATAAGGGTCTGGCATCGGGTCTGGACTTGGGTCCGGGCTGGGAATGACGGGGACCATTGTTTCCACACCGCCGTTTTCATCCGGTAAATCACCGCCGGCGGGAACCCCGACCTCTATGATGGTATCCACCTTTTTATATTGCGTCTTGGCTTCCGGATTGCGGTAAACGACTTTGCCGTCCGGGTCTTTGAGCACACGGTAGGTCTGTACCGTCCAGCCGTCATGCCCCGTCGTTTTGGTCGATTTCGCGCCCGGCGCGAGGGCGGGGTTGTGCTCGGTAAGCGTCTGTGAGGGCTTGTGCGCTAAAACCTCATTTTCAATGGAAACGGTCAGGTCGTCGGTCTTTGTGCCCCAAATCTGGATATTCAGCCGCTGACTGGCGTACCAGGCTACGATGCGGATAGGGTACGCCGTGTCGTTGCTGAAGACAAAATCGATATTGTCCCAGTCCACGGTGGCGTCCATGCCGAGCGGGACATAGCCCACCGTCATCGAATGCCCCTGCCGGGATATGATGTGCAGATTTGAGCGCATGACGGCGTTGTAAAGGGTTGTGGAGGCCTGACAGATGCCGCCGCCGATTTCATCGACAACCTGCCCGTTGTTGTAGGCGCCGGCCATTTTGAAGCCGCGCGCCTCGGTGCGCTTCCCCACGGTTTTGTTGAACGAGCACTCCCCGCCGGGCATGATAACAGTCCCCGTCATAAACTGTGCCGTCAGGTCAATATTGGTGACGCGGTTCTGCGACGACCCCGCGGTGGAGGTGGAATACTGGCCCAGCATGTCCCGGAACAGATTCTCCTCAAGCGCCGCCGCCGTAAGGTCCGGGACGGTAAACAGCAGCGGAATGGACATTTTCTCCGGGCGCTGCGCAAGTAAGTCGTTTGCTTTCCGCATATCAAACGACACGCCGACGACATGCGGGATGACAGACGCCTGTTCATCCTCGTCGAGGACGATATACGCGTCCTCCGGCTCCACCTTGATTTGGTCATAGAGGTCCTGCAGCGGGAGCGGCGCGGGCGGAACGGTCTCGGACCGGTAGGAGAGAGGCGAAAAATCTTTGCCGGCAAAACGCCCGATGACCGCTTCGGTCATCCCGTCGGGGTCCGAGACGGCTCCGTCCCGCCCACAGGTCACGTCAATGACGCTTTTGCCGATCACCCACATATACTCCACGGGCGGCTGAAAAAGGCTGTCGGAAAGGGAGGAGACGATGCCGCGCACAGCCTCCCTGTCTATGTAAAATCCAACGGCGTCTTCCACCGTGCGCCGGGCGTAAAGGGAAGAGAAGGCGAAGGCAAGACGGGAAAACACACTTCCGGTGCGGCCCGCCCGGTAAACCGCCTCGGCGGCTTCGTCCGCCGACAGCGACACCCCGGCGTCCTCGGCCGTGATCGTCACCGACTGCCCGTCCAGAGACAGCGTGACCGACGTCCCCGCGTATACGGCGTCCATTTTTTGCGTGAGCGCGTCTTCGGCCTCCTCGCGCGTCATGCCGCCGAAATCGATCCCGTAGGCCGACAGCCCCGGGTATACGCGGTCATAGGTCAGCGCGTAGACGGAAGCGAAGACGGCCGCCGCCAGCAGTATGCCGAAAAGGCTCAGCAGAACGATGCCGCGCGGAGTAATAGCGCGTTTGCGCGCGAGCCTCGAAGGTCCTACCGGCGCTTTCACGGCGGCCTGGAGCTCCTTTTTTTTCGCGGCGGATTGCGACATATCTCTCCTCCTTCCCGTCCGTTTTTTCTTATTATACGATAGAAGCCCTTAAAAATACAAGGAAAAATCTCAATAAAAGGGTTATGGCTGGCGATAAAAATTATGTCAGCATTTGGCTGTCGTTCTCCGTTTCGACCGATGAGAGCGAACGCATGATACTGCGTGTCCGCGCGCCGACCAACGCATCGAGGTCGCTCCCCGCCAATTCAAGATGCCGCTTGGTCTTATCCAGGATGTCTTCAAATTTGACAAACTCGCCCTTGACCTTCCCCAGTAACTGCCATACCTCGCCGGAGCGTTTTTGGATGGCCAGCGTGCGGAATCCCATTTGCAGGCTGTTGAGCAGGGCGCCCATTGTCGCGGGGCCCGTGATGTTGACGCGGAAGTCGCGCTGCAGTTCCTCCACCATGCCGTACCGCACGGCTTCTGCATACAGGCCCTCAAAGGGAAGAAAGAGGATGCCGAACTCGGTGGTGTGGGGCGGCTGTATGTATTTATCCCGTATGTCCTTCGCGGACTGCCG
>JAIRUE010000096.1 GCA_031254575.1 Oscillospiraceae bacterium
CTGCCCTTTTCGGCGTTCTGCATGATGGTGGTACCGAGTATGGCGGCGCGTCCCGCCATTTCCGCGTTTGTCTTTGTCTTGTCGGCGATTTCCGAGATGGAAGAGGAGAGCTGCTCGACTGAGGCGGCCTGTTCCGTTGAACCCTGCGCCAGCGCCTGGGAACCGTCCGCGATCTGCCTGGAGCCGGTGTTTACCTGCGCGGTGGAAACGTAAATTTCCCCAAACATATGGTTGAGGTTATTTACCATATGCCGCAGCGCTTTCCCCATGACGTCCGTGTCGGACAGCAATTCCACATCGGAGGTCAGATCCCCGCTCGCGACTTGCTCAAGCCCTTTGGAGATGTGCGTCACATGCGTCAGAAAACCGGCGGTTTCCTTTATGCACTCACCGATTTCATCTTTCATAAGCGAAAGGCGGTCAATGTTTTGGACATCCTCCTGACTGAGCGTAATATCGCCTGTCTTTCCGGCTTTTCTCATGATCCCGGAAAGGGTGACCAAGGGGGCGCTGATGGATTTACCAATGAAATAACTGATAATGATAACAAGCATAAACGCGACAATAAAAATGACGGCGAACCTGATAAGCGACGCGGCGGTTCCGGCGTTGACCTCGCTCATCGGCGCTAACATCGTAAGATTGCAGCCCCCCAGGAGACCGGTCTGTGCCGCCATGTAACTTACGCCTTTTAATTTTATTTCAAACACTTCACTTTTACCCGCGGCCATAAGCCTTGCTTTTTCATCGGCGCTAAGTCCCTTAATCAATTCATTTGTTTCAAGAAACGCACCCGGATCACCCGCTAAGACGGCAAATCCGGTATCGTAAATTTTAATCCCCCGTACGATGTCCTCCATACGGCCTATGGACCTATATTCCGCAAGGCTGAGACGCGCTTCGGCAAGATTCTTCATGCCCGCCGTTATAGCGGGGGCTTGCAGAAACGTGCGGTCGCATTCTTCCGCGGCTTCCCTGAGCTGATACTGTAAATACAGTTCTGAATACCGGTTAATCTCAGATGTGATACGGTATTCCATATAAACGGCTATAAGAACGCCGACGATAACAACCGTCGTCCCGACAATAAAAGCCATTTTCCAGGAAAATTTTTTGAAATTCAATCGCATAAATCCTAACTCCCTCTTAACCCATTCTGATTTCTCTAAATCCGTGGCCTGTTTCAAGAATACTGCCCATATCCGGTCATGTCAAGCTAAATGTTCCCTTTACACCCGTCAATCTGACATTTTTCTACAAAAAAACAAGCCGCGCCTCAACCGCGCGGCTCCCCGTCCATCGCCCTGACAATCGCTTCCGCCGCCGCCTCAAACCCGTTCTTTTTCACCGCGATCGGGTCGTGGAAGGTGAATGTGAGGCGGCAGAACGGCAAAGGGATCATATAGTTGTCCCAGCGCCTTTTCAGGCAGATCCTGCGCTTCATCCTGACCGAAACGGGCAGGACGCGTTTTTTGGTGAGATAAGCGGCCGTCAGAAAAAAGCGGCTCGGCACATGGTACGGCCCCAGCGGGCCGTCCATGCTGTAACAGGCGTGGCGGCCCACGGCTTCCGCCAGCATACGGCGGAGGCCGAGCAAGCTCGCGTCAGGGTCGTGCTCGTCGGGCAGGCGAACCGGGGTATACCCAAACATCCGCCCCACCATCTCCACAACGTCTCCCCGCCCGTTGACGGTGGTGACAATGACATGGCCCCGGTCCCGAAACTGCGGGTAATAGCACAGGCTGTCGCCGTGCCAGAAACCGACGGCAAATGTCTCCTCGCCGTCCAGAAGCTCCGCGTGTCCCTCGAACGCAACCTTGCCGGTGACGCCGATAAGGCGCAGGTAACCGGCCGTCAGGCCGGCAAAGAACCGGTTGAAACGCTTACCCATGCCGCTCCGCCTTTTCGATGACACTCTGATAGATCTGGGCGGCCTGAGCGGCCATGGCCTCGACGGAAAAGCGCCTGGCATACGCGTGCGCGTTGCGCGACAGTTCCTCCAGCCTGTCCCTGTCAGCCATCAGGCCGGTGACGCGCCGCGACCATTCCTCCATGTCCTCATGCGTCTTATACCCATTATACCCGTCGACCACCACGTCGTCCACGCCGCCGGACGATACCGCCACGACCGGGCAATGCCCCGCCATCGCCTCCAGCAGCACCATGCCCTGTGTCTCGGTGCGCGACGCGAACACAAAAAGATCGCAGGCCCGGTAGACCTCCGCAACTCTGTCCGGGGATACGCTTCCCAGCAGCAGCACGCAGTCCTCCAGCCCCTTCTCCCGCAAAAACGCTTCGATGCCGTTCCTCTCCGGGCCATCCCCGGCAACGACGCACCGGAACGGAACGGATGCGTTTTGTCTGATATGCTTCACGCAGTCCAGCAGAAAGAAAATATTTTTCTCCTGTGCCAGCCGCGATACGGTACAGAGCAGAAACTCGCCGTTGGGGGCAAGTTCGGCGCGGAGCGTGTTCCCCTCTCCGGGCCAATTGATGCCGGTCGGGAGGATTTCGATCGGCTTTGTGACGCCGAGTTCGGTCAGATAGTCCATCGCGGTCCGTGTCGGCGCGAAAATCACGGCGCAGCGTTGCGCGAAATGCTTTACGATACTGTGTGAGATGTACGACTTGAAAAAATTTTTAAGAACAGGTATGTAATGAGAATACTGATCAAACCTTGTGTGGTAAGTGAACACCACGGGGACGCCGTATTTTTTCCCGAGGTTCATTCCCCTGACGCCCATCCAGAACGGGTGATGCACATGAACAATATCAAAGCCGCGCCGGACAAATTCCGTGTCGATCTCACCCGAAAAAATGTCGGTGACGGCAAAGTCGAAGAGTTTCGTCCGATGATACCGCAGGAGCTTACAGCGCACAATGTCGGGATCATCGTCCGGAACCTGGTCCGGGTAAAGCGGCGCGAAGACGGTGACGGAATGCCCCATCGCCCGCAATCCCCGCGTCAGGCGGTCGATGGAGACAGGCACTCCGCCGACAAACGGGTAATAATTGTCGGTAAACATGGCGATGCGCAGCTTGTCCATTGGTCAACCCCCGTTTCATTTGAGAGCGCGGTCAGGCCCGTCTTTCTTAGGCTTTGAGAACACCTCAACATAAAATACGATCAGCCCGATCACCGTCCCGACAAAGACCGAGAAGAAACGCCACAGCAGCGTGAGCGAGGTGATGTCGCCCCTGCCGATAAATCCTGAAAATATTAGGGCGAACCCGCCCTCGGCGATACCCGCCGCGCCGGGGGTGAAGGCAAAATACATGACGAAAGTGATCAGCGTCATCGCCTGATAGGTCAGCACGGGCGAAACATCATACTCCATAGCCCACAACAGGTACGCGGGAACCGAAAACAGCGCGAAGAGGAACAGCACGGTGAACAGCAGCGACAGGATGAGGAATAACCGCCGCCCTTTTAAGAAGAGGCTGACGCCTTTGTTAAAGTTCCGCACTTCTGAAAACGCGCCGAGGCATATTTTCCGCGCGCGTTTCGGCTTCAGCACGCGCTTTTTGCTCAAAAAGCGCGTGAAACGGTACACGGCGCGTTTGGCGCGTTTTTCGTTGGCCGCCATCCAGAAAAGAAAGATGACAATAAGGCAGTAGACCGCCACAGTCACAACCAGTATCCACACATATCCCCCCAGCACCTCAAGCAGCCCGGGATTCCAAATCAGCACCGCGGGCGCGGCGATGAAGAAGAAGAGGATCGCGAGCAGCGTCCGGATGGTCGTGGCCGCCGTCGCGCTGCCGAGAGGAACGCCCCGTTTTGTCAGAAAATAGAGTTGCGCGAAACCGCCGCCGGTGGCAAACGGCGTGATGGCGGACACAAACATATTGACAAAGGAGAGCCTGACGATATAGAAAAATGACACGCGGAAGCCCAGCGTGCGCAACACGAAAAGCAGCCGCAGCCCGTCGAGGGCGAAATAGACCAGCAGCAAAGCCGCCATACCCAAAACGACCGGGAAAGTCAGGAACGAAAGGGATTGCAGAATATTCCCCTCACCCCCGTCCTTACCGAACAGATTACGGACCATTAAAAAGGAAAGAACGGACGCGACAATCAGGACAAACGTCAACAGAAAGTATGTAAGGCCTTTGCGGCGTATCGCCGCCATATCCTTCATGGCGGCCGGATTTTCATTCTGTGGCATAGCTCCCCCTTTTTGCCGCCGTCCCGGCTGTCGTTTCATTGTACGCAAATATATCACACGGCGCCCCGGATGTCAAGGCGGACGCATGATTGAAACGCCGCGCTGTGATTTTCGCGCGATTCGGGGAACACTGTGACACATATTATGGTGGACAAAAACTAGCCGCCTTTTGACAGCGCGTCCAGTATGACGCCCGTCGCTTTCGCGGCTTCGGCCGTGACCTTTTCAATGTCGATGGTTTTGTATTCGCCGTTTTCATAAAGCACCCTGCCGTCCGCCATCGTGAGAAGCACGTCCCCGCCGCACGCCGAATACACCACATTGTTCACCAGATCATGCGCGGGGTTCATGTTGGGCTTTGTGACGTCGAGGACGATCAAGTCCGCCGCGAAACCTTCCCTCAAAAGCCCGCAGTCCCCGCGCCCCTGCGAGAGCGCGCCCGCCCTCGTCGCGGCGTACAGCGTATCGCGCGGGGAAGAGGCGGCGGGTTCGTTGAAAATCCCCTTATGCAGGAGCGAGAAGAACTTCATCTCCTCTATAAAATTCAGGCTGTTATTGCTCGCCGCGCCGTCCGTACCGATGGTCACGTTCACGCCCGCGGCCTTGAGTTTCGGGACGTTGCAGACGCCGCTGGAGAGCTTGAGGTTGCTGACGGGGCAGGAGGCGACGGTGACGCCTTTTTCCCGGAAGACCGCAATATCCCCCTCCTCAAGCCAGACGCAGTGCGCGGCGGTCGCCGGCGTGTCGAACAGGCCCGCTTCGCTCAGGTAGGCGGCGGGGGTTTTGCCGCCGTGTCTCTTTTTGCACTCCTCATGCTCAAATTGGGTTTCGCTGACGTGTATGTGCATATTCGCGCCGATCTCTTTGGTATATTCCGCGAGCTGGCGCGCGATTTTGGGCGTGGAGGTGTATTCGGCGTGCAGGGACATGTCGATTTTCACCCGCCCGCCTGACGAATTATGGAAATCCCCGTATAAGCGTTCGGCCTGTCTGAACCTGTCCATATCGCGCAAATCCTCATCCGTAAAGCAGAGGATGGCCCTTGAGATGTTTCCCTTCGCGCCCGTTTCGGCATAGGCTCTGACCATATCGGGGCAGAAGTCGTACATATCGGTGGTCGAAACGATCCCGAACCGCAGGGACTCGGCCAGGCCCAGCAGGGTTGCCCAATAGACCGCGTTGCCGTCAAGCTGCGCCTCAAACGGAAAGATGCGGGTGTTGAGCCAGTCCTGAAGGTTCAGGTTCTCGCCGTAGCCGCGCAGGAGCGTCATCGGGGTATGCGCGTGGGTGTTGTAGAACGCGCTCATCAGAAGCCGCCCTTTGCCGTCATAGATTTCGCCGAAATCATCCCGGGGAACGCTGTCACCAATATAGGCGATTTTCTCCCCCCTGACGCCGACAACCATATTTTCGCGGACATTCTGGTTCTCGTCGATCAGGCTGATGCCGCTGAACAACACCGACTATCCCCCCTGTTTTATTTTGGTTTCAAACCCGCCGCCGGAAAACGGCCGTCTATCCCCATTCATACGGGTCGGTAAAGTGGTTCATAATGACGCCGTAATTCTTTGGGAAGTCATACGAGGTCCACGCCTCATACCCGTCGACCAGCGCCAGGCAGTCTTCGTCCGACAGCGTCCGCATAAACCGGCGGCAGGTTTCAACGGCCCCCTCCGGCTTACCGGGCGCGCGTATGACGGTTTCCTCCAGCTTCCGTACGGAGGGGAACAGGATCTCATTCTCAAGCAGGATCAAACGGTAAAAGCTATATACCATCCCATCCGCCACATGCCGGCGCATAAACCCCTCCGGCTTGCAGACCAGCCAGTAATAGGAACGGTACAGTTTCAGCGTGCAGTAAAAACGAAGCTGCTTCGCGGCGGCTTCGCTTTTGGGAAACACCGGGATTTTGGCCGCCAGTTCCGGCAGGCCCGGTTCGTCGCAGTAGAGGACGCGCGCGCAGGAAAACATATTGCGCATCGGCTCCGACCCGCGTCCGGCAATCTCCTCCATATGCTCCCGGCTCATATAATGGATATTAAAATACCCGCCCTCATAGGTGCATTTGCCGTGAACGGTTTCCTCAAGCCCTCCGTTGTTCCGTCTCCATTCGTAAAACGCCCGCGGTACGACCGCCACCCCGTCTATATCCGAGTCCGGGCGTTCCGTGCCGGTGGCGACGGAACCTATCAGAAACAACGCCCTGATTTCGGCATTCTCCCGATAATGCCGGATCATCTCTCCGATGGATTCCTCGTGGTGATTATACATCGTTCCGCTTCCCAACGATCCGGAATAAAACCGCGCCGGCAACTAAAAGCGCGGCGGCGATGATTGCGATGACAAGCCCCGTTGGAAAACCGGAGCCGGACTCAGCGGGTTCGGCGGGAGCGGACGGTTCGGCGGGAACCGGAGACGGAGAGACCTCGGAAGGCGGGAACGGTTCGGCCGGCTCCTCCCCTAGATCGCCGTCCGTGACAGTTCCCGGCAAGTCCGCGGCAGCCGACGGGTCTATCACGCCCAGCACCGACCAGAACGACGGCTTGGGGCTGAAATATTTATCAAAGAGCAGCGGATAGCCCGCGCCGCGCCAGCTCTGGGAATCCGCCAATCCCCAAAAGGTCACGCGGTCGATGGCGTCCGCGTATTTCACAAACAACGTGAGCAGTTCCCGGTACAGGCCGGCCTGACGCTCCAATTCCTCTTCGGTGGGCGGCTCGGCGCGTTGCTGGAAATTGCCGTACGTACCGAACGGGATGTCCAGTTCCGAAATGCTGAGACGGACGCCCGTCCTTATAAAACGCAGGATTGTCTCCTCCACATCGGCGGGTTTGAGCATATCGGTCCAGTAATGCGCCTGCAAACCAAGGCCCTCGACTAGCGGACGGTCCGGCTGTGTGTTGCGGGGGTCCGTCTTCCACTTTTCGTTGAGATCCTCGGCCAAATAGGCCATAGCGCCACGCTTTTCGGTATACTCCTCGTTGTAATCGAGATAATAGAGGACCGCCTCCGGGTCGGCCAGACGCGCGAAGACGAATGCGTCATAGATATAGTCCCCGCCGCTCTCCCCGGCGTCCCTGTCGGCGCCGTTCGCGTAGGCCCGGTACCACGGGGCGTCGGTGCGCAGGCCCTCCCGCCAGGCGGAAGACGACGGGTTGGGCAACAGCGCTTCGTTGACCACATCCCAGGATATGACCTTGCCCTTGAAATGCCCGGCGACCGTATCGATGTAATCCTCCAGATTTTTCCTGGCCTCGGCGCGGGTGAGCGGGCTGCCGCCCGCGTTCTTGTTCAGCCAGTCCGGCGACTGGTCGTGCCAGACCAGACAGTGGCCGTGGACCGCTATGCCGTTTTCCAGGGCCCAATCCACCAGCAGGTCGGCCCCCGAAAAGCCGTAGACGCCTTTTTCCTGCGTCAAAGAGGCCGGTTTCATGGCGTTGCCGGCGGTCATCGCGTTGTAATAGCGGCCAAACATGTCCGCGGTCTCCCGGTCCGTCAGTTGGTTGGGCTCCAGTATGTTGCCCAGCAGGAAGCAGTCCCGGTACGCCTCATGGAGAGAGGGCAGGGCGAGGTCCCATTCGGGGGCCGTCACGCTGACCAGATCCCCCACCCGGTAGATCTCGATATTGTCCCAATACCACACGTCGGGGTGCTTATCGGCCTCGTTGATCACGATACGGAAATCCAGCGTGCTGACCGGCGTTTCCTGCATGGGAAGCGTGACGTCTATCCCCTTCCACTCGTCCGCCGGCAGCGTTCCAAAATTTTGGGGGAACTTCACGACGCCCTGGTTTCCGGCGTAATCCCCGTTCAGGACAAAGCCGGGGCCTGTGAGCGTCCCCTTGCCCGGATTCTCGTCCGACGCGGCGTAGACCCACGCCGCGATCCTGTAAACGCCCCCGGCGGGCAGCGGCTCCGGCAGCGTCAGGCGGACGGCGTTCTCCGCGCTGTTATATGTCGCCCCGTCGGTATGCGTGACTATGAGAGCCGTATCGTCTCCGTGGCCGGCCCCGGCGCGCGCCGTCCATCCCACCGAGACCGCGCCCCCGGTTGTAAAAAACGCCCCCTGCGACGATTCGCTGTCAAAGGGAAAGCTGTACAGCAACTCTTCCCCGGCCGCGACGGCCGGAACCGATGCCGCGGGGAGCAGGGCCAGGAAAACGGCGGCGCAGAGGAGAGAGGAGAAGAGGCGTTTTGACATGGAGGGGCCCCCTTTTCGCGTGATACCGGTCGCCGGTATTTTACCATATGCGGCGGTCCCTTGCAAGTATCCCCCTAAAGTTTGAATATACGCGAATTTATATCTTTAATCAAATCTTTAAACCAAATAGGCCTGTAATCCCCTTTGGTAATAATCTCTCCGTTTTTATATTCGCCCACCTCAACAAACCCATTTTCATTATCGTAAAAATGAACTTCATTGCAATAAGGTAAAATCACAAGCAAATCATCAAACCGCTTATTATATCTGCGGGTTATATCGTCTGAATCTATGTTGTGCCCGCCTTTTTCCACGCGGTTTTTGATCCGCTTTATACTTTCCTCCTGTGTATTCAAACCGATATAAAAAAGGCGTACTGCATATTCTTTTTCTTTTGCTGTTTTTATTGTTTTTTCCGTAAGATGGCCTGACAGGGTTGTTTCCTGAGAAAAAGAAAACCCGCGTCCAGCAGCGCGGCGATGAAATCGGTGTAGTTCCGGATCATAACGCGCGCCCCTGATACCGTTTGATCGGATTGTTTTCTCCGCACAGGGCATGGACCGCTTGCAGTATTTCGTCTTTCCGGGCGGTCGTTTCATCGTCCGGAATGTCCGTCATCACGTCCTCAACCTCCGGCGTATAGCGGAATTTGCCGGCGGCCGCGCCGCGAAACTCCCCGTCGATCAGCAGATAATACAGGGTGTCGGGATAGGGATGCGTATATTTTCCCTTCAGCCAATGCTCGTTTGACTTGACAAGAAAATCATTGCGGTGCATGGCGTATACCGACTTTGGCGGCTCGGCGGCGTAACGCTGCAGCAGCGCATAGTCCTCTCGTGTAAAATAGCCGCCCCCGTCCTCCATGAAAACGCCGTCCTCAACCAAAGCCGTCACCGCCGCTCTGATGTCCTTTTCCGGCAGCATATAAAACGACTTCGCCATCTTCATGTCAAAACACACATGGCGGTACGCGAACCGCCGCAGGAGCGTTTTCAGCGCATCGTGCCTGGAACGCCCCGTCAAATCCGCGCCGGGAAACATTTCGGAAAACCGGCACCAACCCCTGTCCCATTCGCCGTCGTACTGGTCTTCGTAAACCAGAAACGCCTCCTGCAAACGGTGGAGGGCAGGCGTTATTTCTTTGACCAGCAGCCCCGTTTCCTCTTTCATCTGCCGTATGGTCAGCGGCCCCTCGCGTTCGATCAGCTCCAGCAATGCAAGCTGTCTGGGCAAAGGCTTGTCCAGCGGCTTGACGAAAGCGGCGGCGAACAGTTCCACATCCTCCGGCACGATCCAGCCGAGATTGCCGCCCGCGAAGCGGCCCTTGATAAGAGCGCGCGTTCTCTGCCGCCCGCGGTTAAATTCCATGTCGTCAAAACCGGCGCGGTAGGTCAGGCTCGGCGGGTCGCCGAACCCGTTCCAGTAGACGTTCTGCCCCGGCTGCGTGTCACGGTAGAGGTCTGTATACTCCGCCTCGTTCGCCTTGCGGGTGAGGTGCTGGCGCTCCATCCGCAGGGCGGCGATGTGGCGCTGATTCATGATGGCCCGCCTTTCACAGTTCATCACACCTCAAACGGCGTCAGATATGCCGCGCCGTAGGGCATCCGTTCCTCAGACAGGAGGTTTTGCGCCGAATTGATATTGACCATAAATCCATCCGGACCGCATATCCTGTCAAGCAGATGGCTGTTTTCCTCCACATGGGCAAGCTGCACTTCCCCGATATAGAGTACGCTTTTCCCGTCTCCCGCTATGTCGTGCGCCGATACCAGCCTGCACTCAAAGGATACGATCGATTCCTCGATCCGCGGAGCCTTTATTGTTTTGCACGGCTTTGCCGTAAAACCGCCCTCGCTGATTTCATCGTCGCCGTCATCATTGTGTTCGATCGTCTTTCCGCAGGCCTTGTAATACTTACTGGAAATGAAGTTCACGCAAAATTCCCTGTCCCGTAAAATATTGGCATACGTGTGCGACTGGCCCATCCCCGGCAGTATGACATAATACTTTCCCTCGTTGCCGGCGAACGTAGTGCCCGCGTAAAAACAGGCGTTGTACTTCCCGTTTTCTTTCAGCGTGGTAATCAGCGACAACACATTCGGCACCACCGCGCCGCACTCAAAATGCGAGGAAAAACTCAGTTCGCCCGGATACATTTCCCTGAAGTTCGCGGGCCTGCTTTGCCCAATCTCGATTTTCATAAAGCCGCCTTCCTCTCGTTTTTTTCCATCCTAACACACTGAACACGACAACTGTATGCCCTGTCTATATACCCCGACAAAATATTTTGAGCGGCGGCGCGGACGCCTTGGGCAATCTCTTCCGGTTCCAGCACCCTGACCTTGCCGCCGAAACCGAGCAGCCAGCTGATGATATAGTCCTTATTGGTAAAGCCGATTTCTATACGCAGCCCGTCCGCCGTTTCGGTATAACAGTTTAATCCATAGGATTCGACCAGCTTATAGCGCTCCGAGGGGGTAAACAGCGCGACCAGTTTTGTATCGTCGGAGAAGCGGGCGTTGAAGTCCCGCTTCTCCGACGGTATCTCGCGCGGCGAATACCGGTCGGCGCACAACGCCAGATTCCACAGCCGCTGGAGCTTGAACAGCCGCCAGTCCTGCCGCTCGTGGCAGAATCCGAACACATACCACGCCGTCCACTGGAAAATCACAAAATACGGCTCGATGCGGCGGTGGGACTCGCCCTTTTCGTAAAAATAGTCAAACTCCACCATCCGCGTTTCAAGGACGGCCCGCTTGATAAGCTCGATCTTTCCGGTGAGTTCTCCTTTATAATGAGATGCGAGATCGATGATCACCGGTTCGCGCAGGGACACGACCGCATCCGTATGGGCGCGGAGTTTGTCCAGCGTGCGCTCGATGTTTGACCTCTCCGAAACGCTGCCTAAGCCTTTAAGCGCGGCAATGATGCCGGACAGTTCCTCCGCGGTCAGGACGCTTTTATCCAGCTTAAACCCCTCGGCGATAGAGATGCCGCCGCCCGCGCCCTGACGGGTGACGACCGGGATACCGGCCTGACAGAGCGCGTCAATATCCCGCCCGATGGTGCGGCGGTTGACCTCAAAGCGCCGCGCCAGCTCCGGCGCGGTTACGCGTTCGTTTTGCAGCAGAAGGGTCAGAATTCCCAGCAGACGGTCCAGTTTCATCCGTTTCACCCCATCCGGTCACGGCGGCGTCAGCTCCCGTAAGCCTCCACCAGATTTGCCGCCGCGTCCAGCACATTCTCTCCGCTTATCAGTTTGAGCGAGAGGTGCGGCTCGTTACCGGCGGAAAATAATATCCTCCCCTTATATTCCGGCAAGCCGCATATCCGCGCCACACGGGAAAAATCGGGCTCCGGCAGGCGCGCCAAAAGCCTTCCGCCCTTTTGGGCCAGCTCGCAAAACCCGTGTTTCGACGCGGCCGCCCGCACCAGCGCCACGCGGACAAGCGTGTGCGCCTCGCCGGGGACGCCGCCGAAACGGTCCGCCAACTCCTCCAGCATGTCGGAGGCGTCCTCCTTGCTTGTAATGGCGGCAATACGGCGGTAAAAGTCCATGCGGATGCCCGCGTGGGCGATATAGGTCTCCGGCAGCCTTGCCCGCACCGGAAGGTCGGCTACGCAATCCATAACAGGCTTAGCCTGTATCCCCCGCTCCTCCAAAACGGCCTCCTCCAGCAAGCGCAGATACATCTCATATCCCACGCTCAGCATATGGCCCGACTGCTCCGCGCCCAGCAGGTTGCCCGCCCCGCGTATCTCGAGGTCGCGCATGGCGATTTTCAGGCCGGAGCCGAATTCGGCAAACTCGCGGATAGCGGCAAGCCTTTTCGCGGCCACCTCCTGCAAGACCTTGCCGCGCCGGTACGTCAGGTAGGCGAACGCGTGGCGGTTGCTCCGCCCCACCCGGCCCCGTATCTGGTGGAGCTGCGCCAGTCCCAGCTTGTCGGCGTCCTCGATGATGAGCGTGTTGACGTTGGGGATGTCCAGCCCCGCCTCGATGATGGTGGTGCAGACCAGAACCTGCACCTCGCCGTCCACTACCCGCCGCATGATGTCGGAGAGCTCCGACTCTTTCATCTGCCCGTGCGCGACCGCCACCGATATGTCCGGCAGGGCGTGCGCCAGTTCCGCCGCCGTGCGGTCGATGGTTTCCACGCGGTTGTGCAGGTAATAGACCTGCCCGCCCCGGCCCGTTTCGCGCCGCACGGCGTCGTGCAGCAGCGAGCGGTCATATTCCAGCACGTATGTCTGCACCGGCGTGCGGTCGCGCGGCGCCTCCTCGATATTGGACATGTCGCGGATGCCGGACAGCGCCATGTGCAGCGTGCGCGGGATCGGCGTCGCCGTCAGCGTCAGCACGTCCACCTGACGCGCCAGTTCCTTGAGCCGCTCCTTGTGCGTCACGCCGAACCGCTGCTCCTCGTCCACGACCAGCAGGCCGAGGTTATGGAATTTAATCTCTTTTTGCAGCAGCTTGTGGGTGCCGATGACAAAATCGAGCTGTCCCGACCGCAGCTTTTTCTTCAGTTCCTCCGCCTGCCCCGGCGTACAGAAACGGCTCAGCACGTCCACGCGCACCGGGTATCCCGCGAAGCGGCGCAGCGCCGTCTGCCCGTGCTGCTGCGCGAGCACCGTCGTGGGAACCAGCATCGCCGCCTGTTTGCCGCCCAGCACGCATTTCATCACGGCGCGAAAGGCGACCTCGGTCTTGCCGAAGCCGACGTCGCCGCAGAGCAGCCGGTCCATCGGCGTCTTCTGTTCCATGTCGCCCTTGATCTCGGCGGCGCAGCGCAACTGATCCTCCGTCTCCTCGTATTCAAACGATTCCTCAAAGCCCGCCTGCCAGTCGTCGTCCGGCGGGAAGGGAAAACCCTCCCGCCGCTTGCGCTCCGCGTACAGCTTGACCAGGCCCGCCGCGAGCTCCTTGGCGGCGGCTTTGGCGCGCGCCTTGGCTTTCGCCCACTCCACGCCGCCCAGTTTATTCAGCCGCGCTACGGAGTCCTCGCCGCCGCCGATGTATTTGCTCACCAGATGGAGCTGCGTCACGGGAACGTACAGCGTGTCCGCCCCGGCATACGCCAGCCTGATGTAGTCCCGCCTGAGACCGTCGATCGTCATCGGAACGATGCCGGTGAAGCGCCCGATGCCGTGATGCTCATGCACCACAAGATCGCCCGGCGAGAGGTCGGCATACGACACCAGCGATTTCCGGGCCGAATCCTTTCCGCGGGGACGGGGCCTGCCGGACACGGAAGCCCTGCCCGGATGTCCGCCGCGGGCCGCGCCCGCCTCGGTCAATATGGCGAGCCTGACGCCGGGATATTCCAACCCCGCCGAGAGGACGCCGGAACAGAGGAAGATGTGTCCCTGATCCAGAGAAGACGGCAATCCCAGCGTCGAGGGAAGGCCCCTGTCCCACAGCATATCCTGCAGGTGCTTCGCCTGCCGCCCGGTCGGGACGAACACAGCCGTCACGAAACCGCCGTCCCGGTAATGCGTAATGTCGCCTGCCGCCGTTTCCAGGCTCGCGCCGAAGGAGGGGAGCTGTTTTGCCATGACGTTCATCATCGCGTGGGGGCGCAGGGGGTAACTCTGCGCGAGGAAGAGGTCAAGCATCACGCAGTCAAAACGCTCCAGGGTTCTCCACAGATCGGTATCGTCGATTCCAAACCGCGGAGCCGGCTCACTGGGATCGCCGGAACCCGCGGGGCGCCTTTCGATACGGTCCGTGACCGCCTCGTTCCACATCCAAAGCGTATGCTTCACGCGCTCGCTCACGCGGCCCTGCTCCACAATAAACACCGCCGCCGCATGGGGAAGATAATCCAGAGCGGTATGAGTGTCTTTGTCCGGCCCGGAGAGAGGGACTTCGCGGCAGGGAAGCAGTTTACAGGACGCCAGCGGCGCGGCGCGGATCTGGCTCTCAGGGTCAAAGGCATGCAGCGTATCCACCTCGTCGCCGAACAGTTCGAGCCGCGCGGGGCTGTCCATTCCCGGGGAAAAGACGTCCACAATGCCGCCGCGCACGGAAAACTGTCCCACGCCCTCCACCTGCTCGCAGCGCGTATAACCAAGCTCCGCCAGTGTTTTTGGCAAATCGCTCACGGTGTCCGCCGGTTTTATAACGACAGCCTGTGAGCGCAGGGTTTCGGGGGAGAGGGTGTATTGCATGAACGCGTCGGCCGTGCCGGCGAGGATGGGAGCCGTACCGCCCGCAACGCGATCCAGCACGGCCAGCCGCGCGTGTTCCCACTCGCGCGACATGGTGTCGACCGGACCGAACGAAAACTCGCGGCAGGGCAGAACCAGCGCCTCTTCCTCCGCGAAAACGGCGCAGTCGGACGCGATACGCGCCGCCTCCGCCTCGTCCGGGCACAGCACGGCGACCGGACGGCCCGTCTTGCGCCGCACCGCCGCGATAAAATGCGCCTTATGGACGGACGAAAGCCCGCCCATCGCCACCGGGCAACCCCGGCTTTGGATGCGCGACAGCAATTCCCGCGCTTCGGGCAACGCCCAAAGCGCCTCACATAAGGGAAGCAAGTGTCGGTTTACCTCCTGTGAAATGATAGGCACCGCCGCCAAGGGACATTGTATTATTCCCCCGCCGCGCCGTTAAACCGGTTCATCGCCGCCTCAATGCCCTCGCGGAGGATACACTCCACCGCGTCGGCGGCCCGGGGCACGGCTTCGTCCAAAATCTTGCGGTCCCCCTCCGAAATTTGCGCCAGTACCCATCCGGCCAGATCGGTCTCCGGATCGGGCGGACCGCCCACGCCGATTTTTACCCGCAAAAACCGGTCGGACTGCAAATGGTAGAGGATGTCCTTGAGTCCGTTGTGCCCGCCGTCCGAGCCGGAAGCGCGGAGCCGCAGCCTCCCCGGCGGCAGCGCCGCCTCGTCGTGGACGACGATAATCCGCCCGGGCGGCAGCTTATAAAAGGCCGCCGCGTCGCGCACCGCCCTCCCCGACAGGTTCATAAAGGTCTGCGGCTTGAGCAGCAGGATGTTTCCGGCCGCGGCGTAAACAGCGTGAAATTTTATTTTCCTTATTTTTACGCCGCGCCGCCGCGCCAGCTCGTCCAGCACCCAAAACCCCGCGTTGTGGCGCGTGTTGTCATATCGCCCGCCGGGGTTTCCCAAACCGGTGATGAGAAAATCCGTCATACATTACTCCTGCGAGCGCTTTTCCGGGCTGACCCAATCCTCTTTATTGACCTGCCGCGCCCGCGCGATTGCCAGCGCGTCCGGCGGCACGTCCCCCGTCACGGTCGAACCGGCGGCGGTGTACGCGCCCGCGCCGACGGTGACGGGAGCGACGAGGTTTGTGTTGCAGCCGATGAACGCGCCATCCTCAATGACGGTGCGGTATTTGCTCTTTCCGTCGTAGTTGACTGTCACCGTACCGCAGCCGAAATTGACGCTTTTCCCCACGTCGGAATCGCCCACATAGGTCAGATGCCCCGCGTGGGTACAGTCGCCCAGCGTGCTGTTTTTCAGTTCCACGAACGCTCCGGCCTTTACCTTATCACCAAGCCTGACGCCGGGGCGGATATGGGTAAACGGGCCAATCTCGCATCCCTCGCCGATCGATGTCCCGCCCCGTATCACCACAAAGGGTAAAATGACCGTGCCCGCGCCGATGGTGACGTCCTCATCAATAAACGTGGTCGCCGGATCTACAATATCCACGCCGTTCCGCATGTGCCGCTCAATAATAACTTCCCTGTTCATAATTCTTTCGCCTGCCTGTATTGTAATGCCTCCGCCAGATGCTCGGGGGCGATCCGGTCGCGGCCCGCGAGGTCGGCGACCGTCCGCGCCACCTTCAGCACCCGGTTATGCGCCCGCGCCGTCAATCCCAAACGGTCGAAGGCGTTTTTCATCAGTTTATCGCCCGCCTCATCCAAAGCGCAGGCCTCCCGCATCTGTTCGCCATTCAAATGGGCCGACGGCGGGCCTGTGCCGCCGAAACGCGCCCGCTGCCGCTCCCTCGCCGCGCCGACCCGTTCCCGCACGGCGGCCGAGCCCTCTCCCTGCCCCCTGCCCGACAGCTCCTCATAGGACACGGCCGGCACCTCGATGAGAATATCCATCCTGTCCAGTACAGGCCCCGAAATGCGCCCGTAGTACGCCTTGACCGCTTCCTCCGAGCAGCGGCAGCGGTCCGACGGATGCCCGTACCACCCGCAGCGGCACGGGTTCATCGCGCAGAGCAGCATGAAGCGGGCGGGGTACGTCAGCGTGCCCCCGACGCGGGATATGGTCACCTGCCCGTCCTCCATCGGCTGGCGCAGGCTTTCCAGGGCGTCGCGGTGAAATTCGGGCAATTCGTCCAAAAACAGCACCCCGTTGTGCGCGAGGCTCATCTCGCCCGGCCTCGGCACCCGCCCGCCGCCCACCAGCGCGGGGGCGGAAACGGTGTGGTGGGGCGAGCGGAACGGCCTGCTTCTCAAGAGCGGCTCGTCACGGTTCGTCAGCCCCACGACCGAATGGATGCCGGTGGATTCCAGCGCCTCCGCGTTTGTCAGTTCCGGCAGAATCGTCGGCAGGCGCCGCGCCAGCATGGATTTACCCGCGCCGGGAGGTCCGACCATCAGCACGTTGTGCGCCCCGGCGGCGGCTACCTCCAGCGCGCGTTTTACGTTGTCCTGGCCCCGCACGTCGGAGAAATCGGGACCCGCGAACGGGAGCGGCTCGCCTTGGTACGGCGGCGCTTTGGAGATGGGATTGTCCCCGGAGAGGTGTTCCAGCAATTCGCGCACATGGCGGACGGGATATACGTCCAGTCCTTCCACCAGAGAGGATTCGCGCGCGTTGGCGGCGGGAACGAACAGCGCCCCGATC
>JAIRUE010000049.1 GCA_031254575.1 Oscillospiraceae bacterium
GAGCGTGGAAAGGGGCGCGGTGGACTCCATCTCAAGAAACAGGTGGTTGGTGTATGTCTCAAAACTGCACCCGTAATCGGGATATTCCGCGCGGGGCAGAGGATTCCACATCTTTTTGAAAACGACGCCCTTGTTTTGATAGAGGGCATAGCCTTTGCGGTTGAGCGTGCCGATTTTGAGGGATCTTGGGGTGGCGTCCGGGCGCAGCGAAACGAACTCGTCGCCCCAGCGCAGCCTGTGGTCGCCCATATCGGTATAGGGCCAGACGACGAAAACACGGTCGGGCAGCAGAGTGATGTCCTGTTTGGATTGCGGGAAGACCTCCAAACCGCCCGGCGCCAGCTGGGTAATGGCCCAGGGCGCCAGCATGACGATCCCGTCGCCGGTATTCTGGATGCGGTGGCGCACCGATACCCGCGGCGCGGCGGGGTCCATGCGCACCTCGATGGTGAACTGCAGCCCCGTCCCCTTTTGCGGCGGCGCGCTCAGAATCACGCCCCGCGGAGTGACGGAGGCGTCCACCGGGTCCGAGTCCGGGTAATAGGAATTGAAGACGTGCTCGGGGCTGCTCCACAGGCGATGGCCGCCGAGTATATGGTATTCGTCGCCCTTGCCAAAAGCGAGGTCCAGCCCTTCGATACGGGTCACGGCCTGCGAGCCGGTATCAGTCCAGAACAGGTTCTCCCCGCCGCACAGGGAGAGATGGATGATGCGCGGGCCCCGGCCGGTGGTGGCGTAAAGCTCGATGACGCCGTTGGTTATGTGGACGCACGCGCCGAAATTCTGATAGCCGTCCGTTTTGGTAACGGTGACGGACATGGCAAATCCCCCCTGAGTGTTCACGTTTGATCTAAGGATATTATAAACAATCCGCCCGGGTTTGGCAAGACCGTATTTAAGAACGGGCTCCCGCGGTGTGTTTGAGTTTACAATCCGGCGTATTGATGATATACTGTTTTCGGTATTTTGGGGTTGAATTTTGAAAAAGCGGGATATGGCAATGATTGAGATTCTCTCTCCCAGCGTAGCCAACCTCATCGCCGCCGGGGAAGTCGTCGAGCGGCCCGCGTCGGCCCTTAAGGAGCTGCTCGAAAACGCCGTGGACGCGGGAGCGACGGCGGTGACGGCGGAAATCAAACGCGGCGGCGTTTCTTTGATCCGCGTCACCGATAACGGGGAGGGCATGGACGCCGGGGACGCGGCGCGGGCCTTTATGCGCCACGCCACGTCCAAACTGCGCACCGCCGAGGATCTGCGGGCTATCGTCACGATGGGATTCCGCGGCGAGGCGCTGGCGGCGATCGCCGCCGTCAGCAGGGTGGAGCTTTTGACGCGGCGGCGCGGCGCGGCGTCCGGCGCTTCCCTGTCGCTGGAAGCGGGCGCGGTTACGGCGTCCGGCGAGGCGGGATGTCCCGAGGGGACGACCGTTGTGGTGCGGGACCTGTTTTTCAACACCCCCGCGCGCCAGAAGTTTCTCAAAAAGGACAGCACCGAAGCCGCGGCGGCGCAGGAGGCCGCGGTACGTACGGCGCTGGCGCGCCCCTCGCTGTCGGTGAGGTTTATTAAAGACGGCGCTCAGGCGCTGCATACGCCGGGCGACGGCGATTTGAAAAACTGCCTGTACAGCCTTTTTGGCGGCGAGTTCGTGCGCTCGCTGTGTCCGCTGCCGCAGGCGCCACCCGGGCCGGATCATGCGGGAGGCGCGGCCCGCTTCCCGCTCCCGGATATTCGCGTCAGCGGTTTCACCGGCCTGCCGTCGCTTGCGCGCTCGGCGCGGTTTATGCAATATTTTTTCGTGGAGGGGCGGCCGGTACGCGCCCGCGTCCTGACGGCGGCGCTGGAAGAGGCGTACGCGGGAGCTCTGATGGGCGGACGCTTCCCCGTGTGCTGCCTGCACATTTCCATGCCGCCGGATACGTTTGACATCAACGTACATCCGGCTAAGAGCGAGATCAAGTTCCAAACCGAACGCGCGGTGTTCAACGCGGTATACGCCGCGTGCCGCGAAGCCCTGCGGCAGGCCGGGCCGGATGCCGCGCCGGCGGTGCGGATCAATCCTTACGGCCGGTCCGGCGGGAGGCTTCCGGTGATGGACGCCGCGTCGCCGTCGCTGTTTTCGGTCGCGCCGCCCGCGGGTAGTGGCGGCCATTCTCTTCCGTCCCCCTCAGGCGCGCGCGGGGGAGCGTTGCCCCGGCCGGTTACGCCGGTACCTCCCTCCGAAAGGGGACAATCTCCAAGCCCGCCTCCGGAAGAGGGCACCGCTGAACAGCGGGGGGAGTCCCCTGAATCGCCGCCCGATACACCGTCATGGCGGCTGGTCGGCGAAGCCCTGACGGGCTATCTGCTGGTTGATACGCCTGAAGCGCTGTGGGTCATCGACAAGCACGCGGCGCATGAACGGCTGCTGTACAACCGGCTCAAGGCGGGCGAGAAGCCGTTCCTTTCCCAGCAGCTCCTTGTGCCGCGCACCGTCGTCCTGAGCGGGCCGGAACTGGATATTTTGCTGAGGG
>JAIRUE010000089.1 GCA_031254575.1 Oscillospiraceae bacterium
GCCATCGCCACAACCATCACGAGCGCGAGAAATTTTTTGAGATTTCTCATGGGGTTATGTACTCTATGAAACTTCCGCCGTCGCGTCACGGCAATCCCTTGCGCCGCAGGAAGCGGGGAGTTCTGTGGCACACCAAATCACACGTTTGAATTATACTTCCTTAAATGACATTGAGCACCGTCGCATAAGGTTAGGACCCTCAGAACAAACAGCTTTGTTGAGCTCTTCAGCTTTCATTTTCCTATTCTATCTTAAGAATCCTCCCATTATCCACGCCCTCTTCGCGCCTCTGTCTCCGGATATGGGTGGCGCATTATAAGGTTTTATAATGCGCCACCCCGCGCTTCAAGTAACATGCGCTGTTCTTCCTCTGTCAGTTCGTCATGAATATCCCCCCGCAAACGTCAACCCCCCCGCCCGCTGTCAAGCGGGTTTTCGCGTCCTCCGTCTTTCCCCAAAACTTGACGTCTCCCGCCCAAACATGCTACAATGCAAAGAGGAAGAACCCCTGCCGGAGGTGTGCCTGTTGCCTCGCATTTTGTATCGTTGGAGCCAAGCAAGGGAGGTGACTAGCCGATGAAGCTGACCCAACTGGTGAAAGAACTGCGCTTGCTTCTCGCGGAACTTCGCAGATGCGCTGTTTACATATCCACGCGGAAAAGCGGCAAAAGCAAAAAGCCCTCTCCGCCAGCTGACAACTGAAAGAGGGCTTTTGCTCTTGAATAGGTAGCAGGCCGCCTCCCGGCGGTGGGTTCTTCTACCTTCACTATACCACACCCCCCCGCCCGCTGTCAAGCGGGTTTTCGCGTCCCCCGTCTTCCCCCAAAACTTGACGTCTCCCGCCCAAACATGCTACAATATGACTTAGCACACTGAAGGGGTGTGCGGGGCGGTCTGCCAACCTGACCCATCGAACGTCATGGGAAGGGAGGTGGTAAAACGTTGTGAATGAGCGCACGAAAACAGTCATCCGCTACATAATCAGTTTTCTGATTACGTTAGCCTTAATGCATCTGTTCGCGCCAAAAGCAATGTAGCCGTCCCCCTCGCACGGTGTACGGCTACTTGCTTTTGAGCATTTAGGTAGCCCGCCCTAAGCGGCGCCCCTCTTTGTGCTTTCATCGTATCACGCCGCTTGACGTTTGTCAAGCGGGTTTTCGCCTCCCCCGCAAACGTCAACCCCCCGCCGCGTTCTGCGGCGGGGGGTCTCGCGTGCGCTATGGTGTGCGCGTTGCTGTGTTCGCGCTGTGTGTGCTATGGGATTGGGATTACTGAGTAATGTTCACGGCGATACCGGTCGGCACAACGCCTGAGCGGACAGCCGCCCAATTCACAAGTACAACCACATTGCCAGCCGCACTAAACGTAGACGAATCAATCTCAATCTCAACTACTCCCAGCACTGTGCTGGTAATGTCAAAGTCGTCATTGGCTAAGATGATGTCGTCAACGAGGATAATGAAATTCGATTTTGCCGGGCTACTCACAAACCGCGCGTTATTGTCCAGCTCTATTGTGATTATGTAATCACCGGCGGTAGCAGTATTACCATCTATCAGGCCAACTTCGCTCTTTGCTGTGAGAGTGCCTGCCGTCGCAAACGCGTCCTCGTCCACTTCAATGGTGTATCCATCATCGGCAAGCGCGCCGTCCACTAGGAGATAGGCAGTCTTTCCGTTGAGTGAGATTAGAACGCCGTCGATGGCAACATAATCCCCGCTGTCACTGTAAGCGTAGAAGAATGTATCGTCCGCGGGATCATCAAACACTCCCGAGGTGGTAAGAATGATCATGGTATCGCCAGCCGCTCCAGACCATGTGGCGCTCGTTTCGTCGTCATCATCGTCGTCGTCATCGTCGTCATCGTCATCGCCTACGACGGTGCCCTGGCGTACCGCGTCCACTGTGTTGTTCACGGGATCATACGTGAAGTCATACAGCTTGACGGGCTTCTTGATGAGCAGCGTTTCCTGAATGCTGGAGTAGTTGGCGGCGGTATTCTCGTCAAAGTCGTAGATATACCACACGTCGTTGCCGCTGATGCCCCATGTCTGCGCCGTGCTGAGGGCAACCGGGCCGACCCCGTCGTCACCCGCGCTGACGTCCACCATGAAGAACCGCCCGTTCGCGTCAAAGAACACCGGCCAGTTATTGCTGTCCTTAAACTGCGTTCCGTTCTCGTCGGTGATCGTGAATTGCGCGCCCTGCAGCTGAGTCGTCCGCGCCAGCGGGGGTAACACTTCCACAGACCAGATGGTATTCGGCGTGCCGTCCTCGCTCTCATAGATAAACACGTCGCCGCGGCGGATCGTTTCGTCACGGAAAGCGGTGTTCACGTTCGGCATGTCTATGCTGCGCATGGTCCTCACCTGTCCGTCGGAACAAAGCGCCTTCACGGTGCCGGCGTATTCCCCGGTGCTGTTGTTCTGTACCCACCAACCGAGCGCGACGGCCCAGTTGGTTCTGACGGTGGCGGACACGGCGTTCGTCGCGTCGATATAAGCCACGCGGACGTAGGAACCGGTCGCGGAGTAACTGCCGTTGCCGCCCACGCGGTATGTTTCGGTGAGGATTTCTTCGCCTGTTACCGCCCCGTCGAGAATAACGAAACCGGGAACGGTTTGGTTATAGAGGGAGTATTTGAAGTTCCCTTTGGCGTCCAGCGTCCTCACAAAGACGACCGTACTCCCTGTGGTCAGTATGCCCGGTCTGCCGTTCAGGCCCTGCTGGGTCCCGAGCACGGCGCCCCAGGTCTGGTTAAAGCGGCCGTTCTGCGTCCCCTGGATCTCATATCCGCCCGCGTGGGTGCCTGCCGTAATCTCGGCGCCAGCCGTTTCCGCGGTTTGCGCGGGGAGCTCAAAGAGGTTGACTTTGCCGTTGCCGTACAGCACATACTTGAAGATGTGCCCCGCCATTGGGATAGGAGCAGTGTCGTCTGCCGGGATGATTTCATACTCCGGCGGAGGTGTGCTGCCGGCTTTGATCATAAACTGGAGATTCGCTGTCTGTGTTGGCGTACTGTACCACAGCGGGTCCCCGTTATGAGTGTTCATCGGGTCCGTGCTGTCGATCTGGCTGTTGTCGGCGGAATCCGCTTTGCGGGAACCGTAGACAGAATCATGGGTGGTCAGATAATCGGCCAGGTCGCCCGTATTTCTCTCCGTAACTTCCCCGGCGGTATTTTGGGCCCAGCCGTTAGTCGCGTCGTTCCAGAAGTACAGCTTGTTGATCTCAAGGCCCGTCAGCATCGTGCCGTCTTCCAGCAGCAGGTCCACGCAGTTTTTCACGCTGCTGCTGCTGTAGGAGTTCGCCATGACCGCGCCCGCGGCGGTGACAAGGGCGTAGGTGTCCGGGGTGGACTTGCTGTCGATGTCGATGATAAAGCCGTGCCACAGGCCGATCGTCTTGGTGAATGTGACGTCCACGGTATGGAAAGCGTTGAGCCAGTTTCCGTTAAAGCTGCCTTTCAGCATTGTGTAGGTGGTCTTGTCGCCCAGCACCAGGAAGCCGGCGCCCTCGGTCACGTCCGCCGAACCCTCGACAGCTGTGACAAGGCCCTCTTCCGTGGTTCCTTCGGCGTTCAGGATATAGCGGGGGCAGTTGTACGCGTTGCCGTATTCATTCCACACCGGATATTGGTTTAAGCCGCAGATGCCGATATAGTCGTCTTTGACCGGTGTGTCCCCGGTACCCAGATAATTGGGGAAATTGTTTGTTGTCGTGCCGCCATTGGGGTCTGTCACGACCGGTTTCACGGCTTTCGTGAATTCCCATTTGTAGTCGCCCGTGAGGCTTTTGATCTTCGTGACCTGATAGTCCTCGATGAAGACCCAGCGGATGACTTCCTTCTGAGCGGGGTCTTTCGGGTCGAAGCCGGTGATGACATAGATGTCGGCGTTGGTGAAGTTGAGGAGACCGCCGTACCGGCCGCCATCCCACGGCGCTTTTGAGGAATCGCTGGTACTGTTGATTTTCAGCGCGAGCTCGTCTCTTTCCGCGGCCGTTGCCTGGCCGGCCCAAGTCACGCTCACCGTATTCGCGTAATCTTTGAAGATCTGCCGGGTGCCGGGGAGCGCGCCGCCGATTTTCGCGGCGGTGAACTCGGTCACGCCGTGCAGCAGTGTGGCTTCGGGGCTGATCCATTCCTGGCCGAAAATCTTCTCGATGTTGAGGCGGTGATACTGGCCCGGGCGGTATTCGTCCATATCGGGCTTCGCGCCTTCGCCGCCGGGAACGACGTGGGTCAGGCGCTCTTTGTCGGGATGCTCGAACGTGATTTTCATCTGACGCCCGATGTCATGCAGGCCGATGCCCAGTTCCTTGGTCTGCTCGGGGGAGAGGATGTAGGTGTCCCACGCGGAGACGGTTCCGTCGCGGCGGTCGAACTCGTAGGGGCGCTGGATGACGGCGCGTCCCTCGGCGAGGCCGCCGTTGTTGACGGTGGGGCCGTCATAGATTTTGGCTCCCGTGCTGTCGTAGCGAACCTGATAAGGCTGGACGACGTTGTCGATCTCCGGCAGGCCCCAGGTGGAACCGTCCGAGATGACCATGAATTCGCCGCTGACGAGGGCGAACTTCGCCCACGCGAAGGTGTAGCTCGGGTTGACGATCGGGGTGCCCAGCACGCTGTAAACGTTCGCGTCGCCGGTGCGGTAGCGCTCGTTGGTGTAGGGGACGTACTTGATCTGCTCGGCTTCGATGGTGTAGTCGAACAGCAGGCAGGCCGCGGCGCGGTCGATGCCGCCGCCGTCCATCGCGTAAAGGTCGCGCAGCATATCAAGCTGGCTGGCCAGCGCCAGGATCTTCACGGTGGTGTTCTCAAAGCCTTCCTCAAGCTGCGTTTTCAGGCCGATCGCCTTCATGCAGAGCAGGAGCGCTTCGTCGAATGAAATCTGGCGGTCCGGGGCAAACTGATTGTTGCCGATACCCGCCGATACGCCTGTGGAACCGGCCCAGTTGGCGTATGCTTTAGACCAGTGGTTGGCGGTGTCGGCGAACACGGGAGCCATTCTGACATAGACCGGCTCGTTGTTCTCCACGGCCACGCCGCCCTTGCAGGCTTTGTAGAGCATGACCAGGAACTCGGCGCGGCTGAGGCCGTCTCCAAGCCGCAGCTTGTCGGTGTCGCCGTCGCCCTTGATGACCGACAGGTCGATCATCTTCTGCACGGCGGCGGCGTATTTAGCCTCCAGCGTGCCTTTGCTCGCCAGCGCGGCTGCCGCGTCCGCGGCGTCCGCGAACTCGTCGACGGATTTGGCAAACGCCGGAACCACAAGGGTTACAGCCATCGCCACAACCATCACGAGCGCGAGAAATTTCTTGAGATTTCTCATGGGGTTATGTACCTCCTACAAAATATTGGACGCTTCCGCATCCTTGGCAAGCATAAGAATAACCCACCTCACATCCGATTGCAAGCATTTTATACCTGATGTAACAAACCTGTAACATAAATATGCATTTTCGGCAAAAAAAAACACGCCTCCACCTGGAAACGCCTACGCCGCAAATGGTTATAAAGTTTTCGCGAGATCGCCGGACTGAATTTTGTCAGCCGCCGGGGCGTAAAGCCCGCGCGGAACGCGCCGGATTATAAGGGACATTGCGGGATTTCCGGGGCGCAGTTCCGGCGATATAGCTTGCGATGCGGGTCATGGCCTCGGCCTGGAACACCGGCAGGACATGGGAATAGGTGTCCATTGTGATCTGGCTCCCCGCGTGCCCCAAAATCTGGCTGACGGCTTTGACCGGCACGCCGGCCTCGAGGGCGCGGGTGGCGAAGGTATGGCGCAGGGCGTGGACGGTATGGCGGCCCGCGCCCGCCTCCCGGAGCAGGCGGCGGTAGCGGTAGCGGAAGGTGGCGGGGTCAAAAAAACCGCCGTCGCGGCCGGTGAAGACCATATCGGGCGGGACGGGGCCGTCGCCGGGGGATTCCGGCGGCGTTCCCGCGTTCTGAGCGGCTTTATACGCCAGCAGGCGGTCCCGCAGGGTCCTGTCCATCGGGATGACGCGGACGGAGGAGCCGGTTTTGGCGCCGTTTTCCAGCGCGAGGCGGGTCCTGGTTTCCGCGCCGGGGGTATAATCCCTGAGCCTGCTGAGCTGGCGCGAGACGCTGATGGTCCCGGCGGCGAAATCGACGTCGCTCCAGCGCAGGCCGAGCAGTTCGCCCAGCCGCAGGCCGGTGTTCAGCGCGGTGACGACGGCGGCTCCGGCGGGGTCCTGGCCGCAGAGGGCGGTCAGGGCGCGCTGCTCGCCGAGGGTGAGGACTTCAAAGCGCCGCTTCGCGCGGGCGCTCTTGGGGGAGGGGACGTTGGCGGCGGAGGCGGGGTTTTTGTCGATCCGCCCGCGCGTGACGGCTTCCCGCAGGGCCCTGTGCAGGACGATGTGCACGTTGCGGACGGTTTTGGGGCTGAGGCCGCCCTTGCCGTCGGCGCGCCCGTCCCGCAGCAGGGACTGGTAGAACTCGTCGACGTCGCCCCGCTGCAGCGAGGTGAGGCGGAAGCGCCCGAGGCGCGGGATGATCTGGTTGCGGGCGATGTTTTCATAGGAGACGCGCGTGCTGGTTTTGACCTGCGTGGCGGCGTAGCCGCAAAGCCACGCCTCCATCCACTCGCCCACCGTTTCGCGCGCGGGGCGGGGCGCGGCGGCGGTTCTGACCCCCGCGATGAAGTCCGCCAGCCTCTTTGCGGCGACGGCGCGTTTTTTGGCGGTGAAGGTTTTGATGACCGGCTTGCCGTCGGCGCGCGTGCCCACCATGATGCGGGCCTCCCACGAACCGTTTTTCAGCTGCCGGACCGATCCTTCCCCATTGGCCCTTCTGTGCATGTCTTTCTGTCCTCCTGTTGTAAAATGTCGTGCCGCGGCGGACTGCCGTCCGGTCCGGCACGGGATACAGGATAGCATAATAATCCGCGTTTGCATATGGGGGTTGGGCGCGCCGCCGGGAAAATACGCGGCTTCAATTGCAAGGGAAACTGTAAGGAAAACGCCGCGAAACCGGGTTAGCCGCTTTTCCCGCTTCCTGCGGCGCAAGGGATTGCCGTGACGCGACGGCGGAAGTTTCATAGAGTACATAACCCCATGAGAAATCTCAAAAAATTTCTCGCGCTCGTGATGGTTGTGGCGATGGCCGTGAGCTTTGTGGTTCCGGCGTTCGCCAAATCCATCGACGAGTACAGCGACGCGGCGGCGGCGGCTGACGCCCTGGCAAGCAAGGGCGAGCTGAAAGAGGTCTACGCGGACGCCGTGCAGCTGATGATCGACCTGTCGGTCATGAAGGGCGACGGCGACACCGACAACCTGAGGCTCGGAGACGGCCTCAGCCGCGCCGAGTTCATGGTCATGCTCTACAAAGCCACCAGCGGCGGCGTGGCCATCGAGAACAAAGAGCCCAGCTACAGCCTGATGCCCGCCGTGTTCGCCGACACCGCCGGACACTGGAGCAAGGCGTATGTCAACTGGGCCGGCACCACCGGCATCTCCGCGGGGTATCCGGGCGAAGAGAAAAACTTCAAGCCCGACCAGCCCATCACCTTCGCCGAAGCCCTCCTCCTCTGCCTGAAAGCCATCGGCTTCAAGACGCAGAACGAGACCGGCTTTGTCTTCGACTCGCAGAAGATCAAATCCCTCGCCTATGAGGTCGGGATGCTGGGCCACCTCTATGAGACGGACGGCGGCGCCATCGACCGCGCCACGGCCTGCCTGCTCTTCGACTACACCATCTTCTCCGAGCAGATCCGCTACACCTACATCGGCCAGCGCTACATGACCGGTGACGACACCGTCATGGCCGGCGCGCAGAAAAACCCGAGCTGGACGCTCGCCGAGTACGCGTTCCACCTCGTTTCCGGCGACTTCACCATCATCACCGACGGCGTGACCTTCGGCCTGCCGG
>JAIRUE010000061.1 GCA_031254575.1 Oscillospiraceae bacterium
TCGTTTCTCTGCGCTTGGTCTTTCATAAGGCTTTCAACTCCGCGCCGTAAAACCTCAACACTTTTAACCTCGTCTTTCAGCGAATAAAACTTGTCGCAAAGTAAAAACCGCTCGGCGGTCAGCTTGTCGTATTCCTCGCGCCACGTCTTAATCGGTAGCTTGGTTCTGCCGTTCATTACGCCGTCAAAATCGCTTGCACCAATTATTCTAGCCGGTAAGCCGTTTTCCCATCTCATACGCGGCTTCGCAGTCTTTGGGAAATTGCTCCGCATGACGGTTTTTGATCGTATCAACGTCAAACATCGTCGCGGCGTATTGGGAATAATCCTCAAACTGTTGTGTCTGATAAGCCATAACATACTCCGATTCATCGCCGACAGTATGTTCCGCCAACCCGACCAATCCGGCGAAAAATTCCTTATAGTATTCCCCCGGCGCGTTCATGGTGAGTACCCAACCGATTTTAGCGCGTTTGGGGTATGTGGGCGTGCGGTCTTTGTTGTAAGTGATGCCCGGGAATAGGTACCGCTCTAAAAACGAGCGCGTTTCGCCGGTGACGTCGCTGAAATAAATCGGCGAGCCGATCAGCAGAACGTCGGCGCCGACGGCCTTTTCCAATACCGGGGTCAGGTCGTCTCGCAAGGCGCACCGGGCGAATTTGCTTTTATCAAGCAGCTTGCAGGAATGACAACCTATACAGCCCCGGAATATAAGGTCGTATAGATAAACGGTTTCGCCGGAAGCGCCGGGAACACTCATCGCGCCGTCAAAGGCGCTTTTCAGCATTGTCGCGGTATTGCGGTTCTTATCAGCCGCACCGCAGATGGCAAGGATATTCATATGACACACTCCCCTTTGTTTGGTTTTTATTCGCCCTCGTAATACATGACGTTGTCATTTGCCTTGTAGAACTTTGCGAAGCCGTCGTTTGTCAAAATGCCGACTTTACCGGATTCCGGGTAAACGCACATGTCGGTTTTCGGTACGGTGTCTATATCAATGTACGTTAAAACCTCCGAATCCGATTGGTTTGTGATCCTGTGCGTTCCTCCTTCCCCGGCAGGGCAGATCATCACGGAACCGGCCGAAACGGGCATTTCTCCGCCGCCCGTTTCAACAGTTCCGTGTCCGCTGATGATGTAAAAGATTTCTTCGCTGCCGGAATGGGAATGAAGCGGATAATTTGATTTTCCCGGCGCAATATCGTAGAAGGTAACGGCGCATTGATTACCGCCGTTACGGGGGGATACCTCGAACTTGTCATATTCATAGGCCGGGTGGGAACCGACATGTTTCGGCTTGATTTTCTCTTTCTTTGTCACAAAAACCTTTTCAATCATTACAGCACACTCCTTCAAATCGATCGCCTATAAATTCCCTGTTATTTCTGTTTCCGCGTCAACCGTGACATTGCCTTTAAGCATAGCCCATACCGGACACATGGTATCCTCCGCCGCTTTAAGGGCCGTCCGGACTTCCGCCTCCGTCAGATCCCCGGCCTGGATTTTCAGACGCAATAGAATGTGTTTTAACGCCTTTGGGTGTTCCTCGCGCACCGTACCGTGCACTTCGGCGGATACGCCGCTGACAGACTTTTTCATCTTGTAGCGGAGCAAAGACAAAAGCGTTGTGCTGACGCAGGAACCGAAACTGATCATCAGGAGTTCCAGGGAGGTATACCCCTTACCGGCGCCGACAGGCGGGAAGTAATCAACCACTACCGGCGGATTCTCCCGCGCGGCCGCGCTGAACATCGCCTTTTCGTCGATGGTTTGGAGTTTCACCGTCAATGTGTTGCCGAGGGAGCATGACATAGCCACAGTCTCAATCCTTTCCAATCGGTTTTTTTATATTTGAATGTGTTGCCACATCAAATATCATACTGATTTCCTCTTCGATTTCGCTGTCCGGAATATCATCATCCATGAGAATAATTCGCTGAATGATCCCTGTGACCGAGCGGGCGATAAACTTTGCCCATTGAACCGAGCCGGCAATACCGGCGCAGTTCTCCAAGGTTTTTCGATAGGCGAGCTCTTCCCATTCCCTCAGCTTTTGACGGCTGCCGCCGCAGCTCTCGAACCCGAGCCATGTTTTCAGGGCAAGCCGATAGATAATGCGTTCATCTTCGGATAAATGTTTTTTCTGTTTAACCATCGCAATATAATATTCCTTACCGGACACTTCCTTAGGAAGCTGTGCCCAGAGCCGGGCGACCAGTTCTTCAAAGGCCGCGCGGACTGCTTCGTCAAATAGGTTTTCCTTGTTTTTGTAGTGATAGTAAACTGTCGGCATCTTGCAGCCCGCCAGCTTGCAGACCTCGCGCAAGGCGGCGCCGTGATAACCATGCTCGTCAAACAGCCTGCGGGAATGATACGCTATTTTATCTTTTATTGTCTTCATTGCTTTACTCCTATATAGCGATAGCTACACAAATATGTTACTACGGAATATTTCGCTTGTCAAGAGATTTATGAAAAATCTTGACAACCCCTTCTATTGGAGGTAAAGTATTATTGTGGAAAAATTGGACGGTGCGTATGACCGGGGTCTGACGATTCACAAAAAAATAAACTATAGAGGTACCAAGAATGAAGCGAATTTTCGCGTTCCTGCTCGTGCTGGTCATGACAGCCGGATTTTTGCCAGGTATAGCGCTGGCGGATTCGGACGGTCAGGCCGACCCCACCGTGTTTGAATGGAAAGTATTTCCTGAGGGCACAGACGCCAACGTGACCATCATGGGCACCGGCGGCCAGGTGCTCAAACTGGACATCGGCATGGACGGGGGCATGCTCAGCCAGGCCGAAAGCGCCGAGCTGGACTTTAACTACCGTGTCGCGCACAATTCCGGCAGAAGGGTTTTGGCGTGGACGGACCTGTCCGGGGCCGGGGATGAAATAACCGATTTCACCTTTGCCACATCGGCCAGAATAGACGCGGGCAAGGTTTCGGTATCGGACGTCATAACGAGCGGCGCCAATTCTGCCAAAGTCAAGCTCCCGAAAGCGCTTCTCTACGACGAAGCCGAGGGAAAGACGGCGGCCGCGCTTTACGTCCTGATGTGTACGGACGAAGGCGCGAACGGCAAAGACACGGATCAGTTTACCGTGGAGGGAAACCAAAGGGGCGCGAACGGAAGAAAAGGCGTCAACGGGATTGACCTCGACAGGGAATTTGACATTATTGACACCGCGAAACTGACGGTGGAGATCGACCCCACGGCGTTTACGTGGAGGGTATTCCCCGCCGGCGCGAACGTGAACTTCCTGGGCGACGACAGCAATCTCCTTAAGCTGAGCGATGTCGGCGTCGATCCGAGTGTGCTGCTCGGCGGCAAAGGCGGCGCGCTGGAATTCACCTACCGTGTCGCGCACAATTCCGGCAGAAGGATTTTGGCGTGGACAGACCTGTCCGGGGCCGCGGATGAGGTGGGCGACCTCTCGTTTGCCACAACCGCCAACCTGGCGGCCGGCAAGGTTGCGGTATCGGACGTTTTACCAAGCGGCACCGATTTTGCGAGTGTCACGATGCCCAAAGAGCTGCTCGGCGACACGGCCACAGGCAAAACGGCGGCGGAAATATACGTCCTTCTGGCCGTTGATAAAGGCGCGGAAGGCCTTGACGACGCGTATACCGACGCGGCCACAAACCAGAGAGGCGGTGTCGGAAGAAACGGCGTAAACGGGATCGACCTGGAGAAAGAATTCGATATATTCGGGTCGGTGAAGCTGAATGTCAATTATGTGAGCTTTGCCTCGCGCATCTCGCTCACCCCCGGTTCCGACGCGGCGCAGATGAATTTCGCGTGGCTGACTGAAAAAGGATCCGCCGCGAAGGCCGTCGTACAGCTTGCGAAAAAGGCGGACGTGGTCAACGGCGTCATGCCGAAGGACGCGGTTTCGTTTAATGGAAGGACTGCCGCCGGCACGTTGGAATTCGACACAAACAAGGCCACGGTGACCGGGCTTGCCGCGAATACCGAATACGCCTACCGGGTGGGCGACGGAACCGAGTGGAGCGCGGTCTACAATTTCAAGACCGGCGATCCGGACGGCGCGTACAGCGTGATCGCGGTCGCCGACCCGCAGATAGGCAACGCCAAAGAGGGCGAGGCTTGGAAGACTACGCTTGAAAAGGCGGTCGCCAAAGCGGGGAACGCGAGCTTCATGCTGAGCGCGGGCGATTACGCGGACAAAAGCAACAGCATGGAACAGTGGGACATGGTAACGGCGCCCAAAGTCCTTCGGAGTCTCCCGGTTGCCACCGCCATCGGCAACCACGACACCTTCGACTTCCTCGGCGAACCCAATGAGCAGATCGGCCTGATGCCCATTCACTTCAACTGGCCCAACCACACCATTTTGAATGTGACGGAGGGCGATAAGCCGTTTATGCGCGCCGGCGGCGACTATTACTTCAACTACGGCTCCACGCTGTACATAGTCATCAACACCAATGTCAAAGACATCGAGGTCCACAGGGACTTTATGAAGAAAGCAGTCGCTTCCAATCCAAACGCGGTCTGGACCGTCGCGCTGTTCCATCATGACATATACGGGACCGGCGACCACGCGGGGACCGCGTATCAGGACGCGCAGAGGATGCAGCCGGAATGGTCTCCGTTCCTCGATGAGTTCGGCGTGGACATCGCCATCAACGGACATGACCACGTATACGCGCGTTCCCTGTTTATGAAAGGCAATGAGATTCAAAACGATCAGATGCCCGCCACGATGGACCCGCTGGGGCTCAACATCAGAAAGGCGAACCCCGGCGCCTATGTGCTGCCGGAAGGTATTCAGTATATGGCGCTGTCGGCGGCAGGCTGTGAAAAAATGTACGCGCCGGAATATCAGGACTGGGTCGCGTATACCCACGGCATGCTGGGCGTTCCCGAGTATTCGGTGATGACCGTCGACGGGGATACGCTTACCTTTACCTCCTACCGCTCCGATACGGACGCGGTGACAGACAGCATCACCCTTCGCAAGACGGCCACATCTGAGGATCTGGAGAAACTGATCCCGGACTGCGAGGCATTGCAATCGAACGCCAACATCACCGGCGGATGGGACGCTTTCCAGGCCGCGATCGCCGCCGGGAAAAAAGCCCTCGAATCGTCCGACGGGATCCATGACGCGTATGTCGCGCTGTATGACGCGTACTACGCCATCCAGGTAAACACCGATAAAGCGGCGTTGAAGGCCCTGATCGCCGATGTTACGGACACATTGGCGTCCGCCATTGAGGGCATGTGGTCGGGCCAGTACCCCGAGGGGTCAAAAGCCGTCCTGAAAGCCGTCCTGGACAAGGAAACGGCGGCGTATACAGACAGGCTGTCCGATCAGGCCGCGGTCGACGCGGCGGCGGCGGCTCTGTCCGCCGCGTTCAAAACCTTTAAGGATTTGGCGAGCGCTCTCGACATTCCGTGGGTCGGCGTTCATAAGATCGGCGCGGCGGGCGTCAGCGAGGTCGAACTCGTTGGCTGGATGGCCGGAGATGTACAAATCGCGTATGTGACCAAACAGGAATTCGCCAAAGACAATCTCGGCGGCAAGCGCAGCGATCCCGTCGACGGTCCGGCCAACGGGCTTGGCGGGCGCGGCCCCAGCGAGTCCAATATTACAAAGACGCATATCGGCGAATGGATCCGTTACGAGCTGAACGTGGAGAAAGATGGCATGTACAAAGCCGCGCTGGGCGCTGCCAACGGCAGCGGAAAAGCGCAGACGATCCTGCTGAGAAACGCGGATCGTGACACCCTGTGTGCGTTTATCGTGCCGGAGGACGCGGCTCTCCCGGCCGGCGGTTGGGCTGAGGCCCCGATGATCGCGGCCGACAAGGAGTTTTACCTGCCCGCGGGCAGCTATATCGTCGAGCTGTACTTTATCAACGACGGCGTGGGCATCAGCGTCTCTTCCGCCGCGAACGTCGCTTTCCCGAACGACGCCGGCAATGTCGCTTATCCGGACGGCGCGGACGTTGATATTCTGACGCTTGAGCGCGTTGGCGACGGAACGCCCCCGGTGATTGAAAAAGATCCGAGCATTTTCGTCCTCCCGCTTCCCCCGACCTCTATTCAAGGCGCTCCCGCCCGTCAAAAAGGCTGGGCAAGCGAGGGTTATGTGGACGATCAGGGGACGGTCGTCACGGGAATAAGCCTTGAGGTATTCATGGCGGCAAAGGCGCTTGTGCTCGAAGTAGCCGCGAGGCCGGCAAGCACAAACATCCAGCTGCATCTTATCCCCGAGGGGGACGGCTCCATATGGGCGGCGAACGAATCCACGCCGCAGAACACGCCGGCGCTGGTGATGGATACCTTATACAGTGACGGAAAATTGACCTTCCCGCTTGATGAGATGCTCGGCTACGACGCCTGGAGCAAATCTCAAGACCAGTGTATGATCGACGTCAGCTACTACAGTTACGGCTGGGACGATATGAACGTCATGAAGGCATATCTGATCGTCGACCCCGCCCTTATGCCCGATGAGACGGAAAAACCGCCCGTTACCCCCGATCCCGGGCCCGCCCCCGTCCCCACCACTCCCGATCCTGACCCCGCTCCCACTACGCCCGGCTCGACCGCGGCGCTGAAAACAACCGACGGGCTCGTCAGCGTTATCCCGCCCTCGCCGGTCGTTGTGACGGCCGCGGACGGTTCCAGGACGGTCAAAGACCTCGCCTATACGGTACAAAACGGCGAAACGCTGTGGAGCGTGGCGTTCAACTACTACGGCTCGATGGGCAGCGCGGCGGTGAATAAGATCTGGAACGCGAACAAGGCGTATTTTGACAAGACGAAAGGCGCGCTTGAAGCCGGCGCGGTCATTATTCTCCCCGGCGCGGGGCTGATAGCCCCCGTGACGCAAGGGAGCCTTGACACGGCGGCGGGCGTGTACTTAGTCAAAGCGGGCGATACGCTTGCCGACATTGCCGCGAAGTATTACGGCGACGCGAAAGAATGGAAAAAGATTTATGAGGCCAACAAGGATCGCGTCAAGATGGCCGGCAACAGCCCGATGATCTACGAAAAGCAGTGGCTTGTGATCCCCGAATAACGGAGGACGCTCAGGCCGGTATACGGTCATAATCAATACCCCGCATCTTCCGGATATGCCTTTATATCCGAATTGATGCGGGGTATCCGCTTTTGGAAAATAAAATAATGGAGATGTGTTTCAAGCCTTTTATTGAAGATACTGCCGTTTTCAAAAAACGGTCCGGCTTTCAGCAGCATAAACTGTTTTTGACTAAGAGTTTCAATATGCTGCCCGCCTGTTCTATAAATTGAGCAGTAATAAGCGCCCAATTCCTCTGAGAATTTATCCACGATAAACTCATTTTCTAAAACACTTATTGTTTCCCGCAAAAATAGGATGCCGCCCGGTTTCAATGTTTTTGAGATGTTGTTCACTGTCTGGTCATACTGCTCGTTGTCAAGATAGTGCAGTAATCCCGAGACAAATATTACATCCGCGGAATTTACCACGCAAAAATCCTCCGCGGGAGAATTCAGCACCTCAATGTTGGTATACCCGCGTTCTCTTGCCTGTTTTGCGATCTCGGCGGCAAAACCTTCTATATACTCGACCGCCGCCACTTTGCGCACTTTCGGCGCAAACAGTAACGAGAATCTGCCGTTACCGGCGCCTAAATCTACCAATACGTCACTATTTTTCAAAGGTAATTCCGCATTTATCACCGCCAATTCCGTTTTTAGGTATAAATCCGCTGTTACCGCATCGCGCTGAAAGTTTACCAGGCTCTCCGGGCGCGGCACGTTTACCGCTTGAGCGCGGTCATACCAAAATTTTTTAACTTTTTCCCTGTTCATATTCTTCCACTTCTCTGTTTCCTGTAAAATCGGAAATCAAACGCTTGATGTATGTTGATGAAATACCTTCGGTTCTGGGCAGCGTCACGACTTCCCTCCCGTTTTCCTCACACCATTTTATCGCCGCCAGTATTCCCGAATGAATGTTATCGGAGCCTTTAACCCAAATATCAAAAATGATACTTTTTATGTCTTCCTCAACATTGTCATATGTAATCACCTCGTCAACACACCGGAGCGCGCGGACCATTTCACAGCGTTCTTCGGTGGAGTAAAGCGCGCCGGACGCGCCCGGGGGCTTATACCGGACAACATACTCGTCGCTTTGAATGGCGACGATAAGATAATCACCCAGTTTCGCCGCGCGCTTTAATAAACGCAGATGTCCGAAATGAAATAAATCAAACACGCCGAAAACCAGTACCCGCTTCATATTTTTCCCTCCCTGTTGCTCTTTCTATTCCGTTAACTCCGTACCGTGCGACCACCGTACCGGAGTCATGTAGTCGCCGTATATTCTCGAAAGAAACGAATGGTAATCTTGCGGCACCGCTATCTCAACATCCTCAAACGGCAGCCTGACTCCCTCGCCGAACCATTCCGCACGCAATATCCCTTTTGTAATGACGCTGGTACATAAATAACCGCAATACCTTGATTCCTCCATACCATACATTGCGCTGAGCCTGTTCCTGGCCGTCAATACCTTTTCTGAATTGATCCAATTTTTCATTCTCAAACCATTCATTAACCGTATAAAAAGCCTTTGATAAAACGGCCTTTTTCGTATCCTGTTTATGGTTTCGGGCCGTGAAATCGAATACAGTTTATTATACATAACAACCAATGCGTAATGTAATGTCCGCCTAACGGCATTATTCGGCAAGCCGTCAATAACAAGAATGTCTATATATGGATAATTTGATGCGGATGCAAGAGTATCCGTGTGATGCTTTCTGTTCTGAATATCAATCAGGCAGCCTTCCCTTTGTATTTGACTTGCAGAAACGGTAAACTCCTCATCGCAAAACAGAGGGGCGAGTTCAAGAAACCTGTTGACTTCCTTCCTCGACATTCCCACGTCAATATCATCATCCCAGGGAATAAAGCCCTTATGGCGGACCGCGCCAAGCGCCGTACCATACAGAGCATAGTATTTTAAGTCATATTCCTCACATACGGAGATGAATTTTTTGAGTATTTCAAGCTCCAGTAATTGTAATTTCCTGTGATTACTCATCCTTTGCTACCCCTTTGCCGCAGGTAGATTCTGCTTCCTGAAATTAAGCAATGCTTGTGGAATTACCAGTATATACAGCAGAAATAAAAACTGAATAATCCCGGAGTGAAAAAGCACTTTTGATTCAAAGAATCCATACGCGATATAGCTGAGAAACATACAAAACCCTAAATACCTATAGTTCAGCCTGGTTGCCAGCAACCTGATGTTGAGCCGCAGGCAATATATAAGCGCGAATACCAGAAATATCAATTTTATGGCTCCCCCCACAAAAAACGCTTCCAAATACACGTTGTGCACATATGAACCTCCCAACACCTCAAATTCGGCGTAACCCAGCCCGAAAATGTTTCTTACAAATGAGTTGTATCGGGCAAAAGATTCATATGTTATGCCCCAGGAGCCGACCCGCCCCGTGTCTCCGTATTGTAACCGTAGGATTTTATCATTCAGTATATATTGAAAAGAGCCGCTGCTTATATATAGCAGTAACAGACCTGACGCCGCGGCAATCACAGCGCCTCTGAGCCATGCCGTATTACGTTTCTCCATAAGCAGCAGGGTTGCCCCGAATATAGCCAGCGCGAGAAGCGCCGCCCTGGAAAATGAAGATATGAGAAGGATAAACTGTAATAACGTACCTCCTATATAGCTCTTTTTACGTTCCGTCAGATACAGGCACACTCCGGCCGCAATGGAAAAAAACAGGTAAGCTCCAAACATGTTTTTTCCCGCAAAAAACGATTCGACGAAGGTGGCATACGCTCCTAAATTCGTTGAGAACGTGGAAATAACCTGTTCAAATTCAGTAAACAAGCCAAAAACAGACGCAATAATCCCAATATAATATATCAGCTTCAGTATTTCAGAAATCGATTCCGGAGATATTGCCCTGTCCTTCAAGAGTGAAAAACATAGGATTATATTAAGCGCCACAAAGAAGATGTTCAAATTAAGCCCCAACGTCTTTAACGAATAGAAGATATGATCGTTAAAAAACAAAACGGGCAGCAATTGCGTGAAAAGATAGAGCATGGCTATAAACCATGGGTAGACAGACTTGAATCTGCATTTTGATAAACGGAGAAAGAGTATTAGCAAGCCCATCATATCCCATATATGAAGGACACTGGTTCTGTCAATGGGCATGGTCCAAAAATAAGACACGGCCATGCCAATAATTTGAAACAGTATATATTGCTTTATCGCGCCGCCAACAAACGTCTCCGCCCCACTGAGACGGATACTTTCTCCATGACTTTTTTTTAAGATGCCGGCTTCCATAATCTTGGCAGAATCCTTTCCCTAAAGTCAGACAAAAAATGCCCGCGTGCCGTTAATCCCTCAAAAACCTGCGGTATACAAACGCGCGCAAACGCACCGGCATAATGATAATAATCATATGTAATCCGAAACTGACCATAAATTCCCCGCGGGAAAGGAAACCGTTCCTCAGCAATGTACGCTTGAGTATATAGACCTTTTTTAAGCATTCCGCGCCGCCGCGCCGCCTGTAAAAATTCTTGCTTATCCTCACAAAATGGTGCACTTCCGGAATGTTATATATTTTACATCCGTTTTGAATCATTCTGACAATCAATTCATAGTCTTCCCCGAATCGAAGGCTCCGATAGTTTCCCGCCTCAAGAATCGCGTCTTTGCGGATTAAGCAGGAGGGATGTCTTATGGGGCACCGTTTTTTTGCAAACGATACAATAGCCTCATGTGTTTCCGGCAATATTACATGGGCGGCGACATGATCTATGGTATCAATAAACTCATCGACCAGGCAGCCGACCACGTCCAGTTCCGGACATTCAAAAAACTTTGCGTACTCTTTTTCAACGCGGTCCGGAAGGGAATAATCGTCCGCGTCCATGATGGCTATAAACTCTTCCGTACATACCAAAACCCCTTCCTTTTTCGCCAATCCCACCCCCACATTTTCAGGCAGCTGAATAATCTTAAACAATGCCGGCCACGCCTGCGCATATTCCGTTATGACCCTATCCAGCGTTTCACCGGCCGGACCGTCTTTCACCATAACAAATTCGCACGGCTTGACAGTCTGCGCCAGCATACTGTCAACGGCCTTTTTCAGCCAATCCGGATTGTCTTTATGATAGACGGACATCAGTACGCTGTATCTTTTTTCTCTTGCTGCCTTATCGTCCACATCCTGCCTCCCCATGCCCATAGTTTCCTCATCCCGGATCGGGAACGCTTAACGCTTTTCCGCTGACGATACGCTCCGCGTTATCCTCCAAATATTCCGCCGTGTCCTTCCCCAGCTTGCCGCTCACCAGTTTCATGGCCCGCCCCAGCATGGGAGGCCGGTCTTTCATGGAATGGGTGTCGGTGGCGACGGCGTGCGCCAGATTGGATTTGAGCATATGCAGCGCGGTTCTTGCCGTATGCCCGCCGCACAGCAGACTGCCGGCATTGATCTGCGCGTACGCGCCGCCCCGGATCAGCAGAGCCAATTGTCCCGGATCCCGTAAAAAATACGGATACCTCTCAACATGCGCAATAACAGGCGTTATCCCGCGCGTCCTCAACTCGTAAAACACCTTGCGTGTCAAAGGGGGGTAATGATCCGGCGGTAATTCTATGAGGATATTGTTCGTTCCCTCTATGCAAAAAAGCCCGATCTCCATTTCCAGCAGCGCCGGTGAAAACGCCGCCTCCGCTCCGGTCAGCAGTTTGACCCCGAGGGCCGGCAAATCGCCGCAAAGCAGTTCATAAGCCTTGCGGCGATGGCGCAGGAATGAATCGGGGTCTGCGATGTCCGTCCTGAAATGTGGGGTGAGGACGATCGTTTGAACGCCGTCGTTCAGTTCGGCAAGCACCATAGACAGCGATTCCCCGGCGTCCTCCGGCCCGTCGTCAAGTCCCGGCAATATATGGCTGTGTAAATCGACCATGTTGCGCTCCCTGTGAGAGATCGTCAATAATTCTGGTAATATCCGTAATAGTAGTCGCCCGCGTTGTCCGCCTTTCGTATATCAAAGCCGTTCAGTACCACGCCCAGCAGGTTGGCGCCGACAGCCTCCAGATTCTTTTTGGCGCGCCGCGCCTGCTCAAAAGTGACCCATTTCTGGCGCACGACCAGCAGTACGCCGTCGGCGTATTGGCTCAAAGCGGCCGCGTCGGTTACGATGGAAACTGGGGCGGTGTCCATGATAACGTAATCGTACAGTTGGGACATCTTTTGGATGAAACTCCCCATCATCGGACTGCCCAAAACCTCCGCCGGATTCGGCGGTACGACCCCGGACGTCAGCACGCTGAATCCTTTTTTGATCATATGTATAGGGATGTTTTCCGGCATGCCGGCCCGACTCAGCACATTGGTCAAACCCCGGCTCGTACCTGTGGGGATGTTCAAATAGCGGTGCAGAGAGGGTTTGCGCAGGTCGCAGTCAATGAGCAGTACGTTGCTGCCGGATAGCGCCAGCGAAAGGGCAAGATTGATCGAAACGACCGACTTCCCTTCGTCAAGGATGGAGCTTGTTACCACGATGCAGTTGCACTTGCCGCTCATGGACAGGAATTTCAGATTGGTGCGGAGCGAATTGACCGCTTCCTGATACTTAAACGGCGCGGTTTCAAGATGAATGGTCAAATTTTTCGCGCGGCCTTTATGCTTGCTCATCTTCACTCCTCGTCCTCCACAGAAGGTATTACGCCCAGCACGGGAAGCTCGAGATATTTATTTATATCCTCGTCGGATATAAAGGTGTTGGAAACCGCCTTCTTTATAAACGCGTAAGCCAGAGCCGCGATGACGCCGAGCAGCGCGCCCATCGCCGTGTTGGTGCTTACGCGCGGCGATACCGGTCTGTAATTGATCTTAGGCGGCGATACGATTTCCACCGAACCGGCTTTGACCGTGCTGACCAGCAGATCCGGCGCGCGCGCCATGATCTCCTCCAATACGGCCTTGGCGATGTCCGGATTCTCATCCCGCATGGTCATGCGCATGACCTGCGTCTGGTTCACCACGTCGGCCGAAATGCGCCTGTTCAAGGACTCGACGGAATCGTTCAGCCCAAGGATCTGAATAATTTCCTCCAACAGCGTGTCGTTTGTCAGCACCACGGCGTAGGTATTGACCAGTTGTTTCGCGGAGTTGATCTGGTCGTTTGTGATGACCGTCGCCTGTTCGTCACGCGTATTGACCACCAGCGTTACGGAGGCCTCGTACTTGGGTATAAGTAAAAACTCGGACACTGAAAAAGCCGCGGCCGCGCCGAATACGGCCAGCAAAATGATCAGGGGCGTATTTTTTTTGATCAGGGAAAATATCACCCGCAAATCAACGGTCATATCCTGTTCTATGGCTGTCCCCCCCATTCATTCCGCATGGGCCGTCCGCGGCGTCCAAATTTCCTCATGTTTGAACTCCGCCCGGCCAGACATACGGCGAGCATGGCGGCTGCGGGAATCAAGGCGATATAGTAGCCGTCAAAGAATCCGCCCAACACGGAGGAAAACAACCGTTTGAATGAATAGGGCGTGATATTCAATCCGTCAAGCGCGCCGGCCGCTCGGACGCTTAATGGCACAAGCAAATAAATCATGGCGTCGGCGCCAAATACATAAACGCCGTAGCCGTACGCCTGACGCTTATTGTAAGCCAACAGGGCAATCACAAGACATATGGCCGTCATAATCAGGCAAACCGAGGCGATACCCAGATACCGTCTGTACCGAAGCAAGGGCTGCGCGACGCGGCGGTAAAGGGCCGGATTGGTGTGCGTGTAAAACACTTCGGCACAAAGGTCGGACAGGTCCTGCAAGCCTTCGCGCAGTTCCGCCGTGTCCTTTGCGCCGGCGCCGCGCGCGTATTCCGAAAACAACGCGTATAAACCGGCGGAGTACGCGTCATAATCAAAGGCTTGCCCTAACTGGAAAGCCGCCGCGACAGACTGCCTGACGGCGGTCGCCGCCTGCGTGTGGGTAACCGCACCTTCCATCACGCCGGAGGGTATGCCGGAAGCCGCGCCAAGCGAAAAATAAGCCTCCCTGATGTCGTCCAGCACGAACGACGCGAACGCGCTGCCGGTTATCCGCCGAACGTGATACTCGCATGAAAACAGCGTATTCCACAGAATAAACGCCGTGGCGACCAGCACCAGGATAAAGGACAGCATAAAAGAGAGCACAAGGGATATGCCGTGCTTTTTCATACTTCCATCCCGCGCCCTCTCTTCAGGAATATTTGTCTACCGCCGCGCCGGACAGCGGGATGCCGTAAACGAAATACCTTTGTTTTGCCGCGCCGATATAGTCGAACGGGTAACATGTATAGATAATGATATTCTCGTCCTCTCGGCTGAAATCATATGCCGAGGAGTCGCTCATATGATATACCGCCGTGCCGGAAACCTCGTATGTATATACGCCGTAATGCGTTTCGACCGTAATGACCGCGCCGGTCTCGGCGCTTCTCAGATCTTTCAGATACGTATCGCGGTGCCCCGCAAGCAGTATGGTGCGCCCAAAGCCCGGTAGCCACCCGCCCGTATAGGTGCCAACGCCGGCGTTCAGTTCGCGGCTTGAATCGTTCCAATAAACGGGCGCGTCGATTTCAGTGCCGGAAATGGTCAGCCGCCCGTAAAGATCGCCGCAATCCGGCATGACGATACCGCTTTCGGGGATACCCGCATTGACCGGTTCATCCGCCGAGGCAACGGGCGCCACCGTTTCGCGCGACGAAAACAAGTCGCGGGATATTTGCCGCGTTTGCCCATCGCCGCTTATAAACAAACCCGGGATGCTCAAAAACGGCTTTCCGAACAGGATGAGCGCGCCGTAAAGCAGCAAAAACGTCAACAGGACAAATACCACGGGATAGGCGAACAGCGTTGACGGACCGTGACGGGCGCGTTGCATCTTATGACTCCTCATGCCGTATCCTCACTCACCGTTCGTTTATAATAAAGCCAAAGCAAAGCAAGCGGGAAGAGCGCGGGCGCAAAGCAGCCCGCATTCAGTCCGGAACCGGTCTGCTTGATCGGGACGGAATACGACGCGACAATCTTCCCGTTCGCGTCCGTGATGGTGACCCTCATGTTAGCCGCGTCAAAAACCAGCTTGAGGTTGACGGCTTTCACGGAATCCGTCATGTATCCGACAATGGCGTCTATCTGCCTGCGGTTCAAATCGGCCAGTTTCGCTGCGGCGCCCGCTGTTTCCAGCGCCATACGGATGTTTCCGGCGATTATATCTGCACGCCCCTCCTTATTGATAAAAGAGGCGTTTTGGGGATCGGACAGCCATTCCTTCGCGTCTGAAACATACTTGGCCAATTCCGGAAAGCGAGCGGCTATCGTATCAAAAGACGAGGTGACGTCGCCGGCATCCATGGCCAGCGCCGGAACCGGCGCAATATACATCAGCAGGATTAACAGGATTCCCGCCATAATCGTTTTGTTTTTCACGCGGCCTACCTCCGTTTGCCAAAATGATTACCCGAAACTGCCCGGATGCAGAGCGCGAAAAAGCAGCATACAAACAACCCGGCTAATGAGGACGCGGCGTTAACGAGAAAGCCGTTTATATAGAAGTGTCCATCCGGGACAGACCGCTTCAGCCATTCACCGGCAAAACCCGCCGATACGCAAAGGACGCCCGTCAGCGCCAGCAAATTAGCACGGGTCTGATAGCCGCGCCCCCGCTGTACCCACAACCCGGACACGGCGCCTAACAGACAATAAAGCGCCACATGGGTCCATTCGTGTATCCTTATGTTCAGCGAGGCGAACTCGTCAGGCGGGAACTCGCGCCGGAAGAAAACGTCGGCGGCATACCGGGTGATTCTGAGGCTGTCACGATAGGCCTGTTCCCCGCCGCGCGAGGAATAAAGGATAATCGCGGCCGCGCAAGTTGCGGTTATGAGAATATGAAAGATAAGGCCGATAATTTTATACGCTTTCATATCCCGGTTTTTCGGATTACCGCTCCAAAAGTCAGAAAAGCAATTTTTATATCCAGAAGCGGGGAAAATTTCGATACATAACTCAATTCCATGCCAATTCTTTCCTCATATGTGGTGTCATTTCGTCCATTGACCTGCCAGTATCCGGTCAGTCCCGGCTTAACGCTGAGAAAAAAATGCCTTTGATCCCCGTATTTTTCCAATTCGTCACGCACGATCGGGCGGGGGCCGATCAGGGAAAGGTCGCCTTTCAGGATGTTGACTAACTGCGGCAGTTCGTCCAGACTTGTCTTTCGCAAAAACGCGCCCGTTTTTGTGACCCTCGGGTCGGCGGCCAGCTTAAAATCTTTTACAAAAACCTTTTGTTCTTCCGGGCTGAGCGACGCTTTCCAATCCTCCGCGTTCGCTCTCATGGTGCGGAATTTGCAGATCATGAACGATAAGCCGTTCCTTCCGATCCGCTCCTGACGGAAAAAAACAGGGCCCTTGCTGTCCCTCTTGATGATAACCGCGACGGCGAGAAACAGCGGGGCCAAAATAACAAGGCCGGTAAACGACAACAGTATATCCAGCAACCGCTTCAATGGCAGGTACATTCGCTGGGCGTCGGAAAGCGTATGCCGTGGATGTATGTATACCTCACCGGGACCGGGGGCTTCGTCCACCGCCATACGAGGCGCATTGGTCTGGTCCATTGTCTGCACCTCTTCCGCACCTCAGACTGGTGATATTATAACACATCAGGAAGAAAAATGTCAAGAGGGATTACCGTTCCGGGAGGCTTGCACGCGTTTGCCGCGGAGGGCCCTGCCGGGCTTGTTGCGTGTCCGGCTTTTTTGTGATATACTGCCAATAAACAGAGCAGGCCCTCAGCGGCGCCCGGAGTTTGAAGGGGCATTTCGCTGCGCCTGACGCAAAGGATCCGGCGGTGTTCCGGATGCTATATACCGCAGTTTGTGTAAGATACGTTGGGAGTGACGTTTTTGGTGGCTTGGATGGTTGTCCCGAGGCTGCTCGCGGGTGTTGCGGTTGTATATGTGCTGTTTTTCTTCTATATGGTTTACCGGTTGGAACGGGTACGCCCGCAAACCCTCGAATGGGTGGAACGGCGGAGAAAACCGGCTTTTGAGCTCAGCCGCGCCGGCGCGCTTGCGAGCAGTGATATACTGCCCGTTCTGCTCATCACGGCGGCGTATGCCGCCGCCACCTTCTTAAACCTGGGGAATATGGTGTCCCCGCAATCTTTTCACCGGTTTGAGCAGGGCGACGCCCCGATTGTGATAGAGCTGAAGGAACCGGCAAAAATCGAGAAAATCTTTTATTTCACGGGACTTCACCACGGCAGCGGCCAGCGGGCGTACCGGCTGGACTTTTCCGCGGACGGCGCGGCGTGGCGCAGCGGGATCAAGCTGGAGTGGAACAGCTATTTGGAGCGGTATGTGGAAGTCGCGGCGGAAGGGCTTCCGCAGGAGTATTCCCGGACATTCCGCTGGGATGCTTTGAACCTGGTGGCGGATACGATGGGCGATACGCGCTTTCTCCGCATCTCCGCCGTCTACGTCCCGCTGGAACTGGGGGAGATGTCCATCTTCGTGCGGGATACCGCGAATGGCGGCCAGCGGGTCCTCTCCGCCGCCGACTTGGTGTATCCCGAAAACGCGGCGGGGCTGTTCGACGAGCCGGAAGCCGTCCCCGCGCGCTATGATGTGCTCAACTCCACGCATTTTGACGAGATATACCACGCCCGCACGGCCTACGAGCATTTGCGCGGCATTTATCCCTATGAAAAGACGCACCCGCCGCTGGGTAAACTGATTACCGCCGCCGGTATCGCCCTGTTCGGCATGACGCCGTTCGGCTGGCGCTTCATGCCCGCGCTGTTCGGCGTGTTGATGGTCCCGCTGCTCTACATCCTGCTCAAGTGGATGTTCGGAAAGACGCGCGTCGCCGTGTGCGGCACGCTGCTGTTCGCGTTTGATTTTATGCACTTTGTCCAGACGCGCATCTCCACCATCGACGTCTACGCCGTGTTTTTCATTCTGTGCATGTACCTGTTCATGTACCGCTATATCACCTCGGGTCCGGACGCGCCGTTTTGGAAGGCGGCCCCGCCGCTGATCCTCGCGGGGCTGTCGTTCGGGATCGGCGCGGCGGCGAAGTGGGTGTGTATTTACGCAGGGGCGGGACTGCTGGCGCTGTTTTGCGTGTATTTAGTCCGCCGCGCCAGATATTACCGCCGGATGGAACGCAGTTTCCTGCCGTTTTTCCTCGGAACGCTTCTGGTCGCGCTGTTCTCCTTTATCATCATCCCCGGCGTGATTTATGTCGCCTGCTATATCCCCTACGCGGCGGCGCGTACTCCCCTGACGCTGACAGGGGGATTAGGGGATATTCCGGCGTTTATCAGGTCGGTGTGGGAGGAATGTTTCCAAAATCAGTCCTATATGTATCACTACCACTCCGGGCTGGAGGCGACGCACGATTACGCCGCCCGCTGGTATGAGTGGCTGTTCGACTGGAAGCCGATCATGTATTACTGGAACCCCATCAGGGAGGCGGGGACGCGCGGTTCCCTCTGGGCGTTCACCAACCCGCTTGTCACATGGGCGGGGCTGGGCGCGCTGGCTTTCTGCGGATACGGGCTTTACAAACGCCGGAGTCATACGGCGCTGTTTATCCTGATCGGCTACCTCTCGCAGCTTCTGCCGTGGATACCTATTTCGCGGATCACTTTCCCGTACCACTATTTCCCTTCTATGCTTTTCCTCTGTATTGCCCTCGCCTGTCTCTTTGACCGCATAGTCGAGCGGGACCCCGTGCGGGGGACGCGGCAGATGGTCATTTTTACCGTCGCGGCAACGGCCCTGTTTGTGTTATTCTATCCCTCCCTGACGGGTACGCAGGTCCCCGAGTGGTATCCGAAGTACCTGTTGCGGTGGCTGTCGCATAAAAACTGGCTGATGTGAAAGGAGAACTTTGCCTGTGTTTCTGGCCGATTACCATACGCATAGCGCCTTTTCCTCCGACGGGCGCGACGGGATGCCGGAACTGCTGGCCGCCGCCGCGCGGGCGGGGCTTGACGAGCTGTGCGTTACCGACCACTGTGACATGGGGGACGCCGTTTTTCCGGCGGCGGAAAGGGTCCGGGCGTTTGAGGAAACGCGCGCGCAAAACGAAACGGGTGTGAGGCTGCTGCTTGGCATCGAGCTGGGCGAGGGGATCCATAACAAACCGCTTGCGGAGAAACGCGCCGCCGGGCAGCCGTATGATTTCGTTATCGGTTCTCATCACGCGCTGCGGGAGGAGAAGGATTTTTACTACACCCGCTATACGTCCGAGGCGCAGTGCCGCAGCCTGCTCGCCCGCTACTTTGCGGAGCTGGCGGAGCTGGCGGAGTGGGGCTGTTTTGATGTGCTGGGGCATATCGCCTATCCGCTGCGCTATATGCGGCGCGACGGGTTTATGCTGGATCTGCTGCCGCGCTATGAGGCGGAACTGCGCGAACTGTTCGGCCTGCTGGCCCGCAGCGGGCGGGGGATCGAGCTCAACACCAAGGAGCCGGTCCCGATGACGGATATTCTCTCTCTTTTCCGGGAGTGCGGGGGAGAGGTCGTGACGGCCGGGAGCGACGCGCACAGCGCGGCCGGCGTGGGGAACGGCGTGGCGGAGGGGTTGGAAATATGCCGCGAAGCGGGGTTTCGGACTATAGCCGCTTTTGAGCAAAGGAGGGTGCGTTTTGAAAACATATAGAAGGGCCCCGTCGGCTCACAGGGAGCCGTGGAGCCAAAAGGCGTTTGCGCTTTTTCTTCTCCTGTTCCTGTGTCTTGCCGCCTGCATGAAGGTCAGCGATACGCCTCCCGGACCGGAGCAGACGGATATGCCGCCGGTGTCGGGGGAGGATCCCGTCCTGCCCGTGAATTCAGACCCGTCCGAACCGTCGGGGCCGTTGGAAACGGACCCGCCCTCCCCGCCGCCCGCGTACCCCAGCGTGGAACTGGCGGCCGAATGGGCCGATAACGGCCTGTCCGTAGGGCGTACATCCTATCAGAACACCTTCAAGCAGGGAGGCGCGGAGACGCTGACCGCCGACGGGAGCTTCCCCCAAACGGGCGCCGCCGTCATCGACGCATACTATGCGGGCTGCCGCGATGATTTTGAGCGCCTGTGCGAAGCCCGCGCGGAGGACGCCGCGCGGGACACCACGCCCTACCGGATCGACGCGGATTTTACCGTCGAATGCAGCGCGGGCGGCATATTGAGTGTCTCACGGCATATCTCCCAATTTTCCGGGGGGGCGCATGGCTCCACCGCCGTCTATTGCGAGACGTTTTCTGTCGGAACGGGCCGCCTGCTCACCCTCGACGATTTTTTCGCCGCCGGCCGGGAGGAATACACCGCGCGGCTGCTTGAGAGCGTCCTCGCCGTCATTGACGCGAGGCCCGGCGAATTTTGGCCCGACGCCAAACAGCTCGCGGAGGACCTCTTCCCATACGATACCTTCTGTATCACAAAGGACGGCGTTTCGCTGTTTTTTCCCGAGTACAACATCGCGCCTTTCGCCGCGGGCACCGTCCGCGTTGACGTGCCGTGGGGCGCGGTCGCGGATATTTTCACGCTGCCGGGCTGACGCCGCGATATGCTAATTCATCGCTTTCAACAGTTGGTCGTGTAACTCCACTTTATGTTGCAGAGCCTCTATCCCCCGCTCCATGCGTCTTAAAATCACTTCGTGCCTGTCTAACCGGGCGTTGACTAAGCTGTATCCGTCAAACAGCGCCTTAAGCTGGTCGCCGTGATCGACCTCCATCCTCAAAGCGGTATCCCTTATAAACGCGACGTCCTCTTCCAGCTTTGTCACACGGCCTTCCAGTGTGTCAAACCTGCCTTCCAGCGTGTCAAACCTGCCTTCCAGCCTGGCCTGCCCGGCTTCCAGCTTTGTCACACGGGTTTCCAGCTTTGCCAGACCGGCTTCCAGCCTGGCTTGTCCGGCCTCCAGCCTGACTTGCCCGGCTTTCAGATTGTCCAGCCCGGCCTCCAGAATGTCCAGCTTGGTCAATATCTTCTCCAGTATCTGCTGCTCCACGCTCCCACCTCCACATCCTCACTATACCGCACCGCGCGCGTACCTGTCAATAAAAAAGAGGACGGCATTCGCCGCCCTCTTGCCGTGCATACGGTGTCGCTTTATTTTTTCCCTATCTGCTCGACTTTCACATCGTCCGGGGTTCCTTCATAGCATTTGGAAACGTCTACAAAATAAGTGCCGGCTGTAACGCCGTTCGCGGGAGCCGAGGATTCGCCGCCAAACCTATAAATCAACACTTTTGTGCCTTCGGGAACGGGGCTGTCGGCGGAGTACGCGGAATCATCGCCATATTGCCCCGCTTGTTCGTAGTTGATTGACCACAGGGGCGGAACGCCGTCCATATCGGCTCCTGAAATAACAACATTTCCGTCCGCGTCGTAGAGAAGGAAAGCGCGTTTCGCCTCGGGATCCTTGCCATCCTCAGAGATAGCCGTGAGGAAAGTGGCGTCGCCGGTGAGTGTGACCTTGATCAAAAACTGCCACCCTTCCGCCGCGGCGCCGAGCGTCACTTCATATGTTTCAGCTTCCGGCTCCTCGCCTTCTTCGCCTTCCTCACCCTCTTCTCCCTCTTCGCCTTCCTCGCCCTCGCCCGCGTCAAAAGTCTTGCCGCCTGAGGAGCGGGACTCGAGGTCAACAAGCTTCATGAAGATAACGGCGCTTTCGTCGCGTCTTACAAGGTCGTCGGCGCCGAATGTGGTGGATGTGTTCCCGTCTTCGTCGGTGTCAGCCGCTTTGCCGCTGACAATACCGGCCTCATAAAACAGTTTGATGTCGTCATAATATTCATCGCCCGGTTTTACGTCTTTTGCCGAAACAAAAGTGCTGACCGCTTCCATGTCTTCCTCAGGCAGAATTCCGGCCCAAATGTGAATCAATTCGGCGCGGGTGGCGGCGTCGTCCGGCGAGCGTGTGCCGCCGGTAAAAGCGGCCGCGTCGGCCATTGTGATGATACCGTTATCCCGCGCGTAGAGAACATATTCTTCTTGATTCGTGGGGTAGTTGGCGCTGGTGCCGCCGTTGTACTTCACATGGATCTTGCTGGCGACGACGATCGCCTGATACACTGACATATTGCCCGCCGGATCGAACTTATCGCCGCCGACGCCGGCCACGATGCCATACTCAAAGGCTTTGATGACCCATTCTTTCATGCTGCCGATGTCGTCGATGTCGGAGAAATCGTCGGCGTAGGTTTTGGTCTTTTGGATGTTGTCAAGGCTGGGCTCGCCGCCGGGTTCGCCGCCATCACCATCGCCGTCGCCGGGGTCCTCGCCGTCGGTGACAAGATACGCCTCGGTGAGGCCCAAGTCATCAATACCGTCGGAGTAATAGGCAATAAAGAATTTTGCCTTTGTGGCGTCTTTGAGAGCGTCGAAACCATCCATATCGGCCAGGACAATGTCAAAGCTGGTTTCGGATATGCCGGCCTCGGGCATGACGACAGTCTGGTTCCACTTATAGGCGTCTCCGTCGGATTGGATGATAAACTGCATTCCGCCGGCCGGAGGAGCGGCAAACTCAAGGTGAAGCGCCGTCGCCGAACGCAGCTGCTCAATGGTCAGCGAGCTTTCGATGTCGTCCATTCCGTTTGTGACCCAGCCCTTTTGCTGTGGGTTGTTTTCAATATTCATTTCGCCTAAATCGATGTTCGCCGCGAAGGCGGGCACGGACACCATGCCGATGACAAGCGCCAGCGCCATCAGCAATGACAGGGCTTTGCGTGTTTTCATTATGTATTTCCTCCTCATAAATTTAGTAGCTTGTTCAAATTGTAACAGATTTGATAATTTTATGCAAGAGTTTTTTTTTGTTTTGTAACTGGATTTTTATGGGATGTATGTAGAGGGCGGGACTGTGAGATGAGCGTTAATCCAGGCGACAATTCCCGGATACCCCGCAAGCCGCCGGTGGCGGTAATGTTTTTTCGTGCAGCTCAGCCACTTCGGCCACTGTCAAAAGAATCATTTCGCAAGTTCCCGCAGGGCTTCCATATTTTCACTGATTACATTGTCGGCGGCGGCGGCAAACATTTTTTGCCGTGCCGCCTGTATTTCGTCATACTCGGAAAAATTCATCACCATATATCGGGGCTTATTATTTTTCATTATCACGGCAAGGCCGTTTTCCTCGACGAGCCGCGCTACTTTTGAAAAGTTTTGGTTCGCCTCGGTCATAGGGACGAGAATGTGTGTATTGATCATCATTGCAATCACCTCAACGCCAGAATAGCAGAAATATAGGATGTTGTCAACCTAAACAGGAACGCGCGAAACGCCGCTTGACAGGCGGCTTGCGGATGTGGTAGGCTTTTTGTAGAGGTGTTATGTTTATGGGCAAGGATACGGGCGGGAAGTGACCCGCAAGGCATACGACAACAGCTCCATCACCCAGCTCAGGGACGAGGACCGCGTCCGCAAGCGCCCCGGCGTCATCTTCGGAAGCGACGGGCTGGAGGGGTGCCAGCACGCGGTTTTTGAGATTTTGAGCAACTCCATCGACGAGGCGCGGGAAGGTCACGGCAGGACCATCCGCGTGACCGTCTTCCCCGACCGTTCGATCGAGGTCTCCGACGAGGGGCGCGGCTGCCCCGTGGACTGGAACGAGCGCGAGGGACGGTATAACTGGGAGCTGGTTTTCTGCGAGCTGTACGCCGGAGGCAAATACCACAACGAGGCCGACGAGAACTACGAGTTTTCGCTCGGCCTGAACGGGTTGGGCGCGTGCGCCACGCAGTACGCCAGCGAGTGGATGGATGTGAGCGTCCTGCGCGACGGCTTTCAATATACGCTGCGTTTTGAAAAGGGGCGCAATGTCGGGGGGCTGAAAAAGGAGCCGTACACGGGCAGGAAAACCGGGTCGCGCCACCGCTGGAAGCCGGACAGGGACGTCTTTACCGACATCGCCGTCCCGCTGGAGTATTTCACCGACACGCTGCGCAAACAGGCGGTCGTCAACCCCGGCGTGACGTTTCTTCTGGATTACATGGGGGAGAAACGCTCGTTTTTGTATCAAAACGGCATTATGGACTATATCCGGGAGCGCGTCGCTTCTCCTGCCGCCCTCCCCGGGGAAGACGGTCCCGCCGCGCCGGAAGGCGGGAATCCTTACATCACCGAACCCGTCTTTTGGCAGGCGGAACGGCGCGGGCGCGACCGCGAGGACAAGCCCGAGTATAAAGTGCGCCTGTCGGCGGCGTTCTGTTTTACGCAGACGGCGGCGTTTTGCGAACATTATCACAACTCGTCGTTTCTGGAGCACGGCGGCAGTCCCGACAAGGCCGTCCGCTCGGCGTTTGTGTCGGCGCTGGACGCGTACTGCAAAAACAACGGCAAATACCAAAAGGCGGAGAGCCGCGTCACATGGCCCGACGCGGCCGAATGCCTGTGCTTTGTCTCCAGCAACTTCTCCACGCAGACGAGCTATGAGAACCAGACCAAAAAGGCCGTCAGCAACCGCTTCATCCAGGAGTGCATGACCGACTGGCTCAAAAGCCAGCTCGAGGTGTATTTCATTGAGAACAAAGCGGCCGCCGAGGCCGCCGCCGCGCAGGTATTGGTCAACAAGCGCAGCCGCGAGACGGCGGAGAAGACGCGTCTGGGCCTCAAAAAGAAGCTGTCCGGTTCGATGGACATCACGACCCGCGTGGGAAAATTCCACGACTGCCGCACCCGCGACCTGGCGCGCCGCGAGGTTTACATCGTCGAGGGGGACAGCGCCCTCGGCGCGTGCAAGCTGGCGCGGGACAGCGAGTTTCAGGCGATCATCCCGGTGCGGGGCAAGATCCTCAACTGCCTGAAGGCCGATCTGGAGCGGATATTGAAAAACGAGATCATCACAGATCTTGTGAAGGTACTGGGCTGCGGCATCGAAACGAAAGCGAAAAAGGGGAACGCCTCTTTTGACTTGTCGGCGCTGCGCTGGAACAAGGTCATCATCTGCACCGACGCCGATGTGGACGGCTTCCATATCCGCACGATGATACTGACCATGCTCTACCGCCTGACCCCGACGCTGATCGAGGAGGGGTACGTCTATATCGCCGAGAGCCCGCTGTATGAGCTGGTTTATAAGGACAGGACGGCGTTTGCTTGGAGCGAGGCGGAAAAAGAGAGGGTTTTGGAGCAATGGGGCCATCCGCGGGGTGTGACGGTCAGCCGCTCGAAGGGGTTGGGCGAGAACGAGCCGGACATGATGTGGCTGACGACGATGAACCCCGAGACGCGCCGGCTGGTGCAGGTCACGCCGGAGGACGCGGCGGTGACGGCGGAGGTGTTCGACATGCTGCTGGGCGATAACCTCCCGGCGCGGAAGAGTTTTATCGCCGAGCACGGGTTTGAGTATCTGGAACTGGCGGATATATCGTAAATACATAGGAGGCGCCCATGCCCAAAAAACCTAAAGCCGGACTGACCCTCGCGGGCGGCGGCCATGCCCCTCTCCGTAAAGAGCCCATCACCCAGACGCTCAGGCAGAATTTCATGCCCTACGCCATGAGCGTCATCATCTCCCGCGCCATCCCCGAGATCGACGGCTTCAAGCCGTCGCACCGCAAGCTGCTCTATACGATGTATAAGATGGGACTGCTGACCGGGGCGCGCACCAAGAGCGCGAACGTCGTGGGGCAGACGATGCGGCTCAACCCGCACGGCGAGGGCGCGATTTATGAGACGATGGTCCGCCTCTCGCGGGGCAACGAATCTCTGCTGCACCCGTTCATTGACAGCAAGGGCAACTTCGGCAAAGTCTATTCCCGCGACATGGCCTACGCCGCGTCGCGCTATACCGAGGTCAGGCTGGACGCCATCTGTAAGGAGATTTTTGCGGACATCGACAGCGACACCGTCGATTTTACCGACAATTACGACAACACCATGCGCGAGCCGGCGCTGCTGCCGACGGCGTTTCCCAACGTCCTCGTGTCGGCCAACCAGGGCATCGCGGTGGGCATGGCCAGCCAGATTTGCGGCTTCAACCTCTCCGAAGTGTGCAAAACCGCCGTCGCCTATATGAAAAACCCCGGCTGCGACCTGCTGGAGACGCTACCCGCGCCCGACTTCCCCACCGGCGGCGAGCTTTTGTGCGACAGGGACGAGATACGCGCGCTGTATGACACCGGGCGCGGTTCGTTCCGGGTGCGCGCCCGCTGGCGGCACGACCCCAAAGAGGGCGTCATTGAGATTTACGAGATCCCCTATTCCACCACCGTCGAGGCCATACTCGACGCTGTGGGGAAGCTGATTAAAGAGGGAAAGCTGAAGGACGTCGCCGACATGCGCGACGAAACAGACCTTTCCGGCCTCAAGCTGACCGTCGATCTCAAACGGGGCGCCGACCCGGACAAGGTGATGAAGCTCCTTTTCCAGAAGACGCCGCTGACGGACAGCTTTTCGTGCAACTTCAATATCCTGATCGCGGGGACGCCGCGCGTCCTGCCGGTGCGCGGGGTGCTGGAGGAATGGTGCGCGTGGCGGCGCGGGTGCGTGCGGCGGCGCGTCTTCTTTCAGGCGGGCAGACTGCGGGAAAAGCTGCACCTGCTCTACGCGCTGCAAAAGGTTCTGCTGGACATTGACCGCGCCATTGCCGTCATCCGGGAGACGGAGGAGGAAGCGGAGGTCGTCCCCAATCTGATGATCGCCTTCGGCATTGACGAAACGCAGGCGGCGTTCATCGCCGACATACGGCTGCGCAACATCAACAAACAGTACATCCTGAAACGGGTCGAGGAGGTTTCCGCGCTCGAGGGGGAATTGGCCGGTCTGGAGGAGACGCTCAAAACGCCGTCGAAAATCGACCGTATCATCATAGACGAGCTCAAAGCCGTTGACAAACAGTACGGCAAGCCCCGCCGGACGCTGCTGGTTTACGGCCACGAGGAGGAAAAGATCTCAGAGGCGGAGGAGGATTACCCTGTTTACGTCTTTCTGTCCCGCGAAGGCTACCTCAAAAAAATCACCCCCCTCTCGCTGCGGATGTCGGGCGAACATAAGTATAAGGAGGGCGACGGCCCGTATCTGCAATGGGAGGGGAACAATCTCGGCGAAATCCTGGTTTTCACCGACAGGCAGCAGTGCTACAAAGCCCGCCTGTATGAATTTGACGACGCCAAAGCCTCCGTGCTGGGCGACTACCTTCCCTCAAAGCTCGGTATGGACGAGGGCGAAACGGCCGTCTTTGCCTGTCTGCCGGGGGAGGACTACGCCGGGAACCTGCTCTTCTTCTTTGAAAACGGCCGCGCCGCCCGCGTCGGGATGTCGTCTTACGCCACCCTGTCCAACCGCCGCAAACTGACCGGCGCGTACAACGGCAAAAGCCCGCTGGTCACGGCGCTCGTGCTGCGAGAGGATGTTGAAATGGCGGTCTTCACTTCCGACAAGCGCTGCGTGCTCTTTCACACGGCGGCGCTGGAACCCAAGTCCACGCGCGGCACGCAGGGCGTCGGGGTCGTTTCGCCCAAGCGCGGCCAGCGCGTCATAAACGCCTGCCCGGCGGATACCTCCGGCATCCTCAATCCGGCGCGGTTTCGCGTCCGGTCGCTTCCGGCGGTCGGCGCGGCGGTCAGGCCGGAGGATATGGGCGAGGTACAGTTGGCGTTATAAAATCTTATGATTTAACCTGGCGTTGTCAAGTTATCTTAAGGCTCGACACTTATATGCCGGGTTGGAACCGGAAATCCTGGACACGTTTAAGCTGTATCTCGGATGCTGGAACGCGCTGAAAGATGACCGGAAGGAGATAAAGCTGTCCCCCGGGGAATTCCAACATCATTTTTACCGCTTTGATTATAAGATCACCGCCGACCTCGGCAGTATCCCCATGCGCCGGTGGGTGAGCGATGAAGCCGATTACAAAGGATTTGCGCCCGGGCTCAAGGCGCTGTCCCTTGTCCTTTACGAGAATTCTCTCGAGTATAAGGGCGTCACATTCGACGGCGAGTACCACGCCAAAGGGAAGCGGATCGCCCGCATAACCGCAACGAACTTTGAGGCGTTGGGCGAGCCGGGATATGCCCTGTCACTCAAACTCTCCCAACCGGACAGGTATATGGATGCGATACGAGCCCTGCCCGGAACGCTGCGGGAGCCGTTTTTGAAAAATTACTGCAATCACTGTAATTTTCAGGGGGCGACTCCCCAGTACTGCAAGTTTCGGCTGAAATGGGCGTACGAGGGCACGCCGCGCGAGGGCTGCGCTTATCAGTGCTTCTTCTTTACCGATTTTGACGCGGCCCGCGCGCCCGATTACTGGCGGTTGCTGGAACTGGAATATGGGCTAAAAAAGGGGTAAAACTCTCTGAATATGGAATAGTATATACCATGAAAAAGAGATTTTTCCCGATCATTTCAGACCTTTTTATCATCGCGCTGGGCGGCGCGCTGTTCGCGCTGTCCGTCGCGTTGCTGCTCGACCCCTACGGAATCGTGCCCGGCGGGGTGACCGGCGCCGCCATGCTTTTGTGCGCGCTACTTCCCCGCCTGCCGCTCGGCCTGACGGTGCTGGCCTTTAACATCCCTCTCTTTTTACTGAGCTGGCGGATATTCGGGCACAGGTTCCTGCTGTATACGGGTTTCGGCACGCTGGTATCGTCGCTTCTCATCGATCTGTTCGCGCGGCTCCCGCCGGTGGAAACCGATCCGCTGCTCGCGGGGGTGTTCGGAGGGCTGCTGATGGGGGCCGGGCTGGGGCTGGTGTTTACGCGGGGCGCGACGACCGGCGGCAGCGACATCATCGCCCGGCTCTTAAAGATCCCGTTCCCGCATATCCAGCTCGGGAGGCTGATGCTGGCCGTGGACGGCTGCGTCGCGGCCGCGGCGGGGTTTGTGTTCGGCTCCGTAAATCATACGCTCTATGCCGTCATCACGCTCTATATCAGCGCGCGGGCGATGGACGGCATCCTTTACGGGATGAACGTGGAGAGGCTGGCGTTCGTCATCTCCGACCGCATTCCGCAAATCGCCGGCGCGATCGGCGAGCGGCTGGGGCGGGGGGCGACCCTGCTCAGGGGAGAGGGCGCGTATACGGGCGCGGAGCGCAGGGTCCTCCTCTGCGCCGTCAAGCGCCAGCAGGTCGCGGCGCTGAAAACCCTTGTCAGGGAGACAGACCCCGGCGCGTTTGTCATTCTGACAGAAGCCAGCGAAGTATTGGGGGAGGGATTCGCGGACTATGAAAATACGCTGTAGGGGCGCGCTGTGCGCGGCGGCGCTAGCCATCTTTCTTTCCGGTTGCTCCCCGCTGTGGGAACGCGAAGTTTACGAGCGTGAGCCGCACCTCACGCAGGAGGACAGCGGCGCGCTGACGGCCAACTCCTACGATTCGCTTAAAAGCGTCATCATCGGCGTGATCCGGAGCGGTTTGAGCGAGGCCGACATCCGCGTCACGGACTATCCGGGCGAGCTGACGTCGCTGTCGCTCAGCGCGCTGCTCAACGAGATACAGACGCGCGAGCCTATCGGCGCGTACGCCGTGGAATATATGGCGTACGCGAGTGCGCGCGTCCTTTCGCAGTATACCGTCTCGCTCACCATCGTTTATAAACGCGATACGCTTCCCGTTATCTCGCCGGTCAGCGGCGGGCGGGAGCTGGAACAGGCCGTCCGTTCGGCCCTGCGGGCATACAGGCCGCTGCTCACGGTGGAGATGCCGTACTATTACGCGCAGGACCACGATGTGGAGAGGATGGTGCGCGCGTATTACTATAGCGACCCCGCCTGGGCCATGGAATATCCCGCGGCGGCGGCCGCTCTGTACCCGCCCTCGGGGGAGTCCCTGCGCCGCATCGTCGAACTGGAGCTGACATATAAAAATCCGCCCGGCGAACTCAGGCGGAAAACGCGCGATACGGAAGCCCGCGCGGAGCGGCTGCTGCAAAGCCTGCCGGTGTTCTCTCCGGACGGGGACGAGGAACGCCTGGCGCGGACTGTCCTGTGGCTGCGCGACGCCCTTTGTTCCGAAGTGCGGTATGACAACGACACCGCCATGCTGGCCGCGGCGACGGAGGAGAGGCAGGGCGGCGATCCGTATACGGCGTACGGCGCGCTGGTCAGCGGCCTCGCGGTCAGCGAGGGTCACGCGATGGCGTTTAAGCTGCTGTGCGACAAACTGGAGATAGACTGCCTCGTGGTGACGGGGCTTTGGGGCGGATTTGACCACGCGTGGAATCTGGTGAGGATCGGCGACATATGGTATCACCTGGACGCGGCCCTCGACAACCGGGGCCCCGTCCCCACGTATAATTTCTTCCTCTTTGACGATGAGACGGCGATCCTCGAAACGTTTGTCCCGGACAAATCCGCCTATCCCGCCGCCCTTCCCGGGCCCTGGTCTTATGAGGCGCTCACCGCGCCGGAAGAGAGCGGATAAGATCTCTCATGTCATACAGCCCCGGTTTTTCCGTGCCGGTCATGAACAGCGCTGCGCGGATCGCGCCGGCCGCGAACACGTCGCGGGATCTGGCGGAATGGCTGAGGGTGATGACTTCGTCATGCCCCGCGAACATGACCTCATGCTCCCCGACAATGGTGCCGCCGCGCACGCTGTGCAGCCCGATCTCATGACCGCCGCGCTTCTTGCGCTCCGGCTGGCGGGTATAGACCGGTTCCGGCCGGTAGGGCAGCGCGGCGGACAGCGTGTCATAGAGCATCAGCGCCGTGCCGCTGGGGGCGTCCACCTTGTCGCGGTGGTGGCGCTCGACGATCTCGGCGTCAAAATCGGCGCCCAAAACCGTCGCGGCGGTTTTGGCGAGCTCCATCAGCAGATATACGCCGAGCGACATATTGCCCGAGCGGAAGACGGGGATATTCCCCGCCGCCAGTTCGATCCGCGCGAGCTGCGCCGCGTCGTGGCCGGTGGAGCACAGCGTCAGCGGGACAGCGTGTTCCAGGCAGTAAGCGAGGCCGTCCAGCGAGGCGGGGGAGGAAAAGTCCATGAGCACGTCGGGTCGTTCCGCGCATCCGGACGGCGAGGGATAGACCGGATAGCCGGAGGCCGGTGCGCCTTTTATATCACAGCCCGCGACGATCCGTATGTCGTCCCGCCCCGCGGCAAGCCTTGAAACCGTTTGGCCCATGCGGCCGTTGCAGCCGCACAGCAGCATCTTTCGCATCGTATCACCTTATTCTACAGCAATCCGTAATCCCTCATGGCGGCTTTCAGCGTCTCCAGATTCTTCGGCAGCATCTCGCAGAGAGGCATGCGGAGCGTTCCCGCGTCCATGCCCAGCAAATTCATCGCCGTCTTGACCGGCACCGGGTTGACCTCGCAGAAGAGCGCGTCCATCAGCGGGATGGCTTTGAGGAAGCGCGTCCGGGCCTCCCCGGCCTTTTCCTCCAGCCACAGTTTGCAGATAGCCTGCATTTCGGCGGGGATCAGGTTGGCCGCGACCGAAATGACGCCCAGGCCGCCCAGCGCCATGATGGGGAGCGTCTCGTTGTCGTTGCCCGACCATACGAAGAAATCGGGCAGGCGGGCGCCAAGCTGCGCGATCAGCTTAAAATCGCTAGACGCCTCCTTGACCCCGACGATACGCTCGTGCTTTGCCAGTTCCGCGTATGTATCCAGCGTATAGCCCATGCCGCAGCGGGAGGGGATGTGGTAGAGGATGATCGGCTTGTCAACGCTGTCGGCGATGGTATAGTAGTGCCTTACCAGACCGTGCTGCGTGGTTTTGTTGTAGTAGGGCGTGACGACCAGCAGCGCGTCCGCGCCCAGTTTGCAGGCTTCCCGGCTCAGCTCGACGGCGTGCCGCGTGTCGTTGGAGCCGGTGCCGGCGATGACCGGGACCCGCCCAGCCGCCCGCTTGGCGGCGCAGGCGATCGTGTCGAGATGTTCGGCATCGTTCATAGTGGACGCCTCGCCGGTGGTGCCGCATACGACAATGGCTTGCGTGCCCTGTTCTATCTGCGTGTCGATCAGTCCGCCCAGTCTGTCAAAATCGACCGCGCCGTCGCGGAACGGCGTCACGATCGCCACGGCGGAGCCGGTGAATACGGGTGTTTTCATGGAGCAGCCTCCTTTTTATTCAATATACCCTTCGGCGCACAGCAACTCTGCGGCCAGAATACCGCCCCCGGCGGCCCCGCGCAGCGTGTTGTGCGACAGGGAGACAAATTTTATATCGTACTGTGTATCCTCGCGCAGCCGCCCCGCGGAGACGGCCATGCCGTTCTCCAGCCCCCGGTCGAGTTTTGTCTGCGGGCGGTCGGCCTCGGTGAAGTAATGGATGAATTTTTTGGGCGCGGAGGGCAGCGCCAGCGCCTGCGGGATGCCGGAGAACGTATTCCAGCGGTCGACGACCTCCTGCAGCGGCGGCGTCTTGGCAAATGAGGCGAAAACCGCCGCCATATGCCCGTCGCTGACCGGCACGCGGATGCACTGCGTCGTGATCGACGGCTCGCTGGCCGGGACGATCACCCCGTCCTCAATCTTGCCCCATATCTTCAGCGGTTCCAGCTCGGACTTCTCCTCCTCGCCGGGAATCAGCGGGATAACGTTGTCAACCATCTCCGGCCAGGTGCCGAAATTCTTGCCCGCGCCCGATATGGCCTGATAGGTGCAGGCCAGCACGCGCTCCACGCCGAATTCCCACAGCGGGTGCAGGGCGGGCAGATAGCTTTGGAGGGAGCAGTTGCTCTTGACCGCGATCAGGCCGCGTTTGAGCCCCATCCGTTTTCGGAAATACGGGATGACCTCGGCGTGCTGCGGGTTGACCTCCGGAATGAGCATCGGCACGTCGGGGGTGAAGCGGTGGGCGGAGTCGTTGGAGATCACGGGGCATTCCAGCTTCGCGTAGCCCTCCTCCAGCAGCTTGGTCTCGCCCTTCTTCATCGCCATCGCCGAAAAGACGAAATCCACGCTCTCCGCGATCGCCGCCCGGTCGGCCGTCGCGTCCAGCACCGTCAAGGCCGCGGTCCGGGGGGGGATGGGGTCTTCCATAGCCCAGCGGCCCGCCACGGCCTCGGCGTACGTCTTCCCCGCCGAGGACGGGGAGGCCGCCACCGCGCCGACACTGAACCACGGATGGCTGGCCAGCAGCGTGACAAAACGCTGGCCCACCATGCCCGTCGCGCCCAGCACGCCCACCGTGTACCTCTTCATAGAAACCAGCTCCTTCTTCTTTGTATCCGCCGGATTTCGCGGCTTATCGGCACTTTTCGCCAAAAAGGGTTGAACCGCGGGAAAAACGATAGTATAATAGTATCGTATAGTTGCTTGTCCTGTCAAGGGGGCGCGCATCCTTTTCCGTCCGGATTCATTTTTCTCCGGAGGCGGGCGCCGTGCCCGCCTTCCGATGAGTAGGAGTTTTTTATGAAACGCTTTGTCTGCCTGCTGCTCTGCGCCGCGGCGCTGTGCGTCCTGGCGTGCCCCCCCGCCGCCAGGGCCGCGCCCGAATCCAATCCCGTGCTGCGCGTCGGCCTTGCCTACGGCGCGGGCGCTATGATCTCGGCCAATCTCGAAAACTATATAGGCGGCGGGTACGAGTTCGGCTACCTGGACGCCGAATCGCGGTTTGTCCCGCTCGGCTGTACCGCTCAGACCAAAATCACGATGGTCAAAAACCGCAACGTCTACCTCTCCGGCGGTACATACGGCGGCACGCCCGAAGGCGACGTCGTGGGCGCGTACCACAACGGGCACGGCTCCTACCCCTCCCGCGCCGACGCGGAAGCCGCCGTCGGAGCGTTCCGGGCGCAGGGCGTCCCCGCCTTTGTGTCTTACCGGAACGGCGCGTGGCTGGCGCGTTCCTCCAGTTTCGCCGATTCGGGCGGCGGCGCGCGGGAGACCGGCAGCAAATACTGCGTGTCGGTCGTCGTCACCGGGACGGTTGACATCATTTTTCAGTTTGACTGCGACCAAACTTACAGCCTGTGCGTGCGGCCCTGCGCGCCGGACGGCGTGAGGGCCGTCACATGGCACCGCCAGCGGCGCTACGCCGGCATGTTTGAGTTCCGGCGCTTTGAGGGCGACGACCTCTATGTCTATAACGCGCTCGATATGCAGGACTACGTGAAAGGCGTCATCCCGTACGAGATGAGCCCCTCATGGCCGCTGGAGGCGCTCAAGGCGCAGGCGGTGTGCGCGCGGAGCTACGCCGTCTCCAGCATGACCCGGCACCGGGGCGAGGGGTTCAACCTCTGCACCGGCGAACACTGCCAGGTCTATTACGGGGCGGCGCAGGCGTCGGAAACGTCCGACCGCGCCGTTGACGAGACGTTCGGACAGTACCTCACCCACAACGGCCAGCCGTGCAACGCCGTCTATCACGCCTCTGACGGCGGCGCGACCGAGGACAGCGAAAATGTGTGGACAAATGTTATCCCCTATCTGCGCGGCGTCCCCGACCCCTACGAAGACGCCTCGCAGATTCCCGGCTATCAGTGGCAGTACACCTTTACAAACGCCCAGCTGAGCGACTATCTCAACCGCAACGGGCGCGCCAACGCGGGCGTCTCCGGGTTTTATGTCGATCAGTATACCGGGATGGGCAACGTCCTCTCGGTGACTTTCACCGACACCGCCGGCAAGGTGATCGCGTCCTATTCAAAGGAAGCGGCCCGCACCCTGATCAGGGGTCTCTCCGGCAGCTCCAACGCCCTGTCCCAGCGTTACGGCATCGCGTCGGGCGAGGCCGCGCTGACGGCGGTCTCAACGGGCGGGGCGATCCTGACGCATAGCGACCTGAGCCGGCTGTACGCCATAGACGGGCAGGGGAATATCGCGCCGCTGCCCCCGGCCGCCGCCGTTACGCTGATCTCCTCCGGCGGGCTGTACGCCCTGCCGGTGCAGAGCGGCCCGTCGTCCTCCGGCGTCTATACCGTCACCGGGCGCGGCCACGGCCACAATGTCGGCATGAGCCAGTGGGGTGCGCGCGGCATGGCCGAGCAGGGCTTTTCATACGACCGGATTTTAGGGCACTATTTCACCGGGGCGGAGATCACCGGATAGGCTGATGAAAAAAAGAAACGCTTGACAAAGCGTGCCGAAGCCTGTATAATACGCTCGGACCGGGGGGCTCCCCCCACGGGGCGCGAGCCCCGCCATGATCGCGGCAGACCGAGGCGTACAACCACCCCGGCCCTGCATAAGGTGAAGACACCACCCCACACAACCGGAAATCCGGCGCCGCGACCTCTTGAGTATACCACGCCGGACCCCCCTTCGCAAGCGTTTATTTCCGCGCGTGCCGGGTGCATACGGGAAGCCGGAAGGCTGACCGCGCCTTGCGCGCGTTTTTGTTTTCTTTTCGGGGGCCCCCCGGCAAAAAACGCTGGGGAGGATAAAACGGAAAAGGTTTTTGATAACCTGTATTACGACTGTTTCAGCTTCCCGGAATGGAAGATCAAAGACAGTTCGCCGGCCGCCGGTATGAGTTTAGAATAGATCAGACGGGCGCGCACTTCTGTGCGCACCCGTTCGTTTTTATAATCCGGTCAGTACCGGTGTGAAAAGCATGAGATAAGCCACTGGACGGCCCACCAGACGAACATGAACAGCAGCAGGTTGCCCGGTGAGACGGAAGAGGCGGCGGAGGCCCGCGCCTGGCTGGTGAAAAAAAACACGACCAGCATCCCCGCGATAATCGAACACAGATGTATGCACAGGTTTATCATGGTGAACCGGTGCAGCCGCTGCCCGCCGATCACAGCCTCGGCGTAAGGGCACAGGCCGTCGCGCGCGAGCACGGCGGCAATTTTGCCGTGGTACGGGCGGCGGGGGTCGGAAAGCTGCAGGCGCTCCTCGATGATGGGGAATTCGGGCAGGTCGGGGTTGATGCCGTATTTATCGCGCAGCAGCGTCGGCGTGATGTTGATGTCGCGCACGGCGAGGACGTTGGTCATCTTTTGCTGTTCCAGCAGCATCAGCGCGCCCTTGACCTGCGTCGAGGGCGTGTAGGAGATGGCCAGCACCCCGGCCAGATCGTGGTTGACGGAGGTGAAGACCGCCGATTTGGAGCTGAGTTCCGGCGGAACCTGAATGCCCATGCTGTGCATAAAGTTAAGGGTCCCTATCATGATGCGGTTGCCGCCGATGCTGCCCGATATGCCTCCCTCGAACGCCTCCGGCGCGGTGACGGCCCGCAGGTAGCCCGGCTGTTCCCGCACCGCCCCCTCCAGCGCCTTGAACAGTCCGCTTCCCGACGCCCTGAGCAGCGACGCGGAGTAGGAAATGACCGATTCAAACGAGTGGTCGCCCAGGATTTTCAGCCCGTTGAGAGCCAGCGTGCCGGACGGGAACAGATCGCCGTCCTCCAGGACCACCACGATGCCGCGGGACGTTTCGACCGCGCCCATCCAGCCGGCGATGGCCGCGCCCATGTGCGAGAGGCGGGCCGATATGCGGGAAAATACGAACGGGTACGAGCAGAATGTCGTCATCGGGACGCAGGCGCAGCAGAACGCCGAAAACGCCCAGAAGAAATACTGCCCGTCCTTGTGGTACGACGCGGCCAGCATAGCCAGCACGACCGACGCGACGATCAGAAGCGGCGTGAAAAAGCGGGTGACGCGGCTCACCACGTCCGGGGCCTCGGTCTGCGCCACAAAATCATCCGGCACGGCGGCATGGCGGGAAAAGCCGGACATCCCGCCCCAGAGCTTTTCCTCGCTCACAATGCAGTCGCAGGGCTGTTCCGGCGCGGCGGCCGTCTTATACGTCCGCGCGTAACCGGCGTACCGGTGGCCCGCCCCCCACAGCGCGAACACGACCGATACGGCCGACACGGCGGAGTAGGGCAGAAAACCGACGGACTGATAGAAGAGGGAGCCCTCCGACGCGGTGCTGCGCAGGACGATCGAGCCGATGTGCAGCAGCGAGGAAAAGCACGACAGCGCGGCCAGCGTCTCCGCGCCCGGTTTCAGCCGGAGCAGGTCGCTCAGGCCCTTGCCCAGGATGTCGATGCCGCACAGCATCACCAGCGTTTGCAGCAGTACCATAAAAAACAGGGTCATGTAGGGCTTGCCTTCCGCGGTATAGGTCAGAAAGCCCGGCAGGAAGCCCCATGTCTGGCAGCAGGAAACCGCGATCAGCGGGCAGGTCAGCGCGAACGCCAGAACCGCGCGCAGCCGCAGGTTGACGGAGTAAGCCTGCGCGAGCGGCTGCGCCTGCGCGAGCGGCGGAGGCGGGGCTTCCTCCCGTTTGCGCAGTTTTTGCAGCAGTTCCTTGAGAGTATTGCGCTTTTCCTTCTCGTCTTGGAAAGCGCCCTCGGAGCCGTCCTCCGCCCGGTATTCGCGGGAGGGGGCGAAATGCTCGTCAAATTCCGGGCCGAGCGAAAACTCGATGCTCTCAAACTCGCCGGATTTGTCCGGCGGCGTAGGCGGTTTCGGCGGCGCGGCGGACGGTCTGGACGGCGGGGGCGCGGACGTTTTCGGCGGTGTGGCGGAGGGTACGGCGGATGACGGTACGGACGGTTTTGGCGGCGCGGCGGAGGGTACGGCGGACGAATCCCGCGGCGCAGGTCTTGTGGCCGCGCCGAATTCATTGAGAATATCCTCATATGTAGGCTCAGGCCCGTCCGGCGGCCCGCCCGGCTGCGCGAGCAATTCCCTGATCTCGTTCAATTCGTCGTCAGGCAGTCTGTCCGACAATCCTATCACCTACCATATCTCATTCTGTACAGCAGCACCGCGGCGGCGCAGGAGACGTTGAGCGAGGCGGTCCTGCCCCGCATCGGCAGCGCGACCAGTTCGTCGCACATCTCCCGTGTCAGCCGGTGCAATCCCTCTTCCTCATTGCCCAGCACCAGGGCCGCCGGAAAGGTAAACTCCGTCTCAAGCGCGTTTGTCCCCGCGCCGGCGTCCGCGCCGTAGACCCGTACGCCCGTCTCCTTTATCTCCCGCAGGAACGACGGGATGCCGGGCACGCGCATGACGGGGATATGCTCTGCGGCCCCGGCGGAAGCGCGGGCCGTGGCCGCCGTCAGCGCCGCGCTGCGGCGTTTGGGGATGACCACGCCGTGCGCCCCGGCCGCTTCGGCGGTGCGGATGACCGCGCCGAGGTTGCGCTCGTCCTGTATGCCGTCGCAGACGACCAGAAAAAGTTCCTCGCCGTCCGCGCGCCGGGTGACGTCCTCGAACGCGCCGTAAGCAAACGCCGCGACGGTCGCGATGACGCCCTGATGCGTCCCGGTCGGGCTGAGGCCGTCAAGGCGCTGCCTGTCGCACTCGATCACGACGGCCCCGTTCTCCCGCGCCTGCCCGATAAGCCCGCCCAGCCCTTTTGCGGAGGACAGGACGTACAGCCTGTCCACCGGGCGGCCCGACCGCAGGGCTTCGGCCACCGCCCGGCGCCCCTCAATCCGGTCTTGCATTGCCGGCCCGCGTCGGGTTGACAATGTCACGCCAGCCGAGGTCGCCGCGCAAAAGGCCCTGTATCAGGACTTCCGCCGTCGCCACATTGGTGGCGATGGGGATGTTGTGCAGGTCGCACAGGCGCAGCAGCGCCAGATCCTGCTCGTGCGGGACCGACGCCAGCGGGTCGCGGAAGAAGAGCACAAGGTCGATCTCGTTATAGGCGACGCGCGCGCCGATCTGCTGATCGCCGCCGTGCGCGCCGGACAGGAAGCGCGTGATGGTGAGGCCGGTGGCCTCGCTGATGAGGTTGCCGGTGGTGGCGGTGGCGCACAGGGTGTGCCGCGCGAAAATGCCGCAGTAGGCGATACAGAACTGCACCATCAGCTCTTTCTTCTTATCATGCGCGATCAAAGCGATATTCACAGACCCCGTCCTCCCTTTCCGCCCGCGTTACCCCACGACCTTCCACTCCCTGAACCTGCGCGGCAGGGGACAGGGATTGCCCGCCAGACGGTCCGCGATGTTGCAGAACGCGACCGAAGCGCCGGTGCCCGCGGCGAGCACGACGGGCACGTTGTGGTTCTGCGCGGCGAGCACCATCTCGTCCTCCGGCACGACGCCGAGCAGCGGCAGCCCCACGGCGTCCATGATCTGATCGATGGTATGCGCGTGCTGGAGCTTGATGAGCCGGGGCTGTACGCGGTTGACAATCAGCTTCGCCGGCGAATGGTCATAAAGCAGTTCGGCGCACCGGGCCCCGTCGCGCAGGGCCGACTGGTCGGGCGTGGTCACGACCAGCGCGCCGGTACAGGCGCCCGCCGCCAGCGCGAAACCGCCGCCCAGCCCGGCCGGGCTGTCCACCAGCACAAAGGCCGCGCGCTCCGCCAGCGTCTCGATCAGGGCGCGGAACGCCACCGGGTCGACCGGAGGATCGGGGGTTTGTATCGGCGCGGCCAGCATCGAAAGGCCCGGAATGTCGGGGTGCGCGACCAGCGCGTCGTCCAGCGGGACCCGCCCCGCCAGAACGTCGGTGAAATCGAACACCGCCCGCTCCTGAAGGCCCAGCACGAGGTCGAGGTTGCGCAGCCCGGCGTCTCCGTCCACACAGACCGTTTCCTGCCCGAGCTTTGCAAGGCACGAGGAAACGCCCGCGACGACCGACGTTTTGCCGACACCGCCCTTCCCGGACGCCACGACAAAGGACTGTCCCATTCGATTCACCCCGCTCCGGCTTGCATGAGGATATTTTACATAATAAAAAACGCGTTGTCAAGCGCGACCGTGAAGCCCGCGCGGACGGTTGGCGGCGGCGTTGACAGCGGCCGCTTTGTCTGATATAATCCCGGGTATCGCAAATGCCCGTATATGGCCGCGGCCGTCCGGTGCGCGCCCGAAAAGGAGCTGAGACCGCGTTGAAAAAAATCGCGATCATCGTCGCGGCACTGTGCCTGCTGCTGGCCGGCTGCCAGGACGGGGCCATCCGCCGCCTCTCAAACGAGGGCTACGATTTTAAGCCCGGGTCGGTGCGGAACGATACCGGCTCGGCCTCCGTCAATGTCTACAATTGGGGCGAATATATGAACGAGGACCTCAACAGGGCGTTCGAGCTCGTCACCGGGATCAAGGTCAACTATACGACCTACCAAACCAACGAAATGCTCTATTCCATCCTGGCGACCGGCGGCTCAAGCTATGATGTGGTCGTCCCGTCCGATTATATGATCGGCCGCCTGATCGGGGAGGATCTGCTGCTGCCGCTGGATTTTGCCAATATCCCCAACTTCGCCGACGTCGATCCCGCGCACAAAAACCCGGACTATGACCCTCAAAACATCTATACCGTGCCGTATATGTGGGGCACGGTCGGCATCGTCTACGACACGACGCGGGTCTCCGCCCCCATCGACAGCTGGGGCGCCCTCTTTGACCCGCAATACGCGGGCCAGATCCTGATGTTCGACAACTCCCGCGACGCGCTGGGCATCGCCCTGAAATATCTGGGCTGCTCCTACAATACCACCGACGAGGCGGAGCTGCGCGCGGCGTACGATTTGCTGGTCACGCAAAAACCGCTGGTGCAGGCGTATGTCATGGATCAGATTTTTGAAAAGATGGAGGGCGGCGAAGCCATCCTCGGGCCGTATTACGCGGGCGACGCCATCATGATGATGGAGAGCAACGGCGATCTGGCGTTCGCCGTCCCCAAAGAGGGCTCGAACATCTTCGCCGACGCCTTCTGCGTCCCCAAAGGCTCCGCCAACAAGGCGGCCGCCGAGATGTATATCAACTTCATGTGCGGCGCCGACGCGGGCATGGCAAACGTCAGCGCCGTCGGCTACTCCACGCCGCTTCTCAGCGTGTACGAGGCCCTGGACGAAGACGTTCAAAATGACGGCGTCTCCTACCCGCGGGACCTGACCCCGTTTGAGCCGTTCGCCAACCTCCCCCGCGCGACGCTCGACCTGTATGCCAGACTGTGGACCGACCTCTTCCGCTGATGCCGCGCAGGAGCCTTTTCCGCCTATAGGATTACAATAGAAGTGTTACAGGAAGTGGGGAGCAAGAGGTAGCGAATAGGAGAACCATCTGCTAAAGTTGAGTTGTGAGAATCAACGAGGCAGGAGGTCAGCTATTCGCTATGAACAGCATAACACAAACACAGAGGTACAGACAATCCCTGATCGAATATTCCTATACGCATGGGGTAACAAAGGCAGCCATTAAATACCGGACCAACCGGCAGTACATCTACCGATGGCGGCGGAGGTATGACGG
>JAIRUE010000079.1 GCA_031254575.1 Oscillospiraceae bacterium
CTATCGCTTTGCCGGTAAAGGAATAAATGACCGGAAGGTAATAATTGGTGTCCGGGAAGGAGATCGGGCAGTCCGCGTTTTTTTGCGCAATGGCGTCAGCCAGCGTCTTTTCCGCTTTCACGACCCATTCCACCGCGCCGTCGATCGCGTTGGCGCAAATGAGCTTTGACATCAGCCGTCCCTCCTGTCTTTCATATCCAGCAGCTTGCGCTCGGCCTTTTTGTCGATGCCCAGTTTTTTGCGGGCTGTATTGAGGATTTCAACGATACGGCCGGCGGCCTCAAGGGGGTCTTCTATGTAATGGAAACAGGCGCCGAAATCGTTTGCGGCCTCATGATGCAGATAATGGTGCACATTGTCGGAACCCGAAGTGTAAAAGGGATTCCCCAATATAACGTCCACACCAGAAGCCACAAAATAACAGCCGATCGAGACGGCTTTTTCGCTCATCCATTCCGGAGCGACGCCTACCGCGGGAAGCCCCCCGAGATCGTCCCCCAACCCGCCTTCCGCGATGATTTCTGTGGCGGCCTCCAATATGCGGGTATTGTCAACGCAGCTTCCCATATGCAATATCGGGGGAATACCCACTGTTTCACAAACCTCGCGCAGGCCGTCCCCCGCGATCCGGAGGGCTGTCTCGGGGGTTAAACGCCCGCGTTTCGCCGAACTGATCGCGGCGCATCCGGTTTGCAAAACAAGCACATTCCGTTTAATCAGTTCTTCAGTCAGCGTATTGATATAATAGTCAGACGTTTGTTTCGTACTGGTGCACCCCACGATGCCCGCCACGCCTAGGATACGGTTTTGGATAATCGCGTCATTGAGGGGGCGGAAAGAAGCGCGGTATCTGCCGCCTAACATATATTTGATGGCGTCAACGCTAAAACCGGCGACAAGCGTTTCTTTTTCATTGGGAATATGCACCTTCGATTGGTCACGGTTCTTATAATTATCAACAGCGCGTCTTATAATATCCTTGGCGGCGGAAAGAGGGTCGGCGCCTCCCACCGCCATATGCGCCGCGCCGACTGTTTTTGCCATATCGGCGGTGGATATGATTTCAGTATGATATCTTTGGGAAACATCTATGACGCCGGGCATACAGCACTGTACGTCGATGACCATCATTTCCACCGCTCCGGTGACGATCGCCAATTCCTGCTGGAGCATATTCCCGGCCACGGGGACGCCGTGCCGCATCAGCACCTCGTTCGCGGTACAGCATATACCCGCGAGGGTGATCCCTTCCGCGTTTGCCTCTTTCGCGTATTCTTTTATATCCGGGGCGCTCACGGCGGCGGCGAGTATTTCGGAAATGGCGGGCTCGTGCCCGTGGATCAGTATGTTGACCGTATCCTCTCTTAAAACGCCTAAATTGGCGGCGCTTTTCAGCGGCTTCGGCGTGCCGAACAGGATGTCCGACACCATAGACGCCGCTCTGGAGCCGCCCCAGCCGTTGGCAAGAGAAGTGCGGAAGGCGTGCATAAGAAGGTTTTTATAGTCATGATCCACGCCTATGGAGGTGCGGTGCAGCGCCTCGACGACCATGCGGTCTATCCCTTGGGGCTTTATGCCTTTAGCCTCCCAAACATTCTGACGTTTTTGAGGCGCCAGATGCAGTGTTTTGAGATCTTCCTCCTGAGAGGTAAACTCTCCGAGCAGCAAGTCCGCCAGATCAAGGGCAATCTCGTTTGCCGCCCGCCCCTCTGTCTCGATCCCGTAAAGCCCTGCGTTGTATCGCAGGGCTTTTTCGTCTTTGATGGCGTAACCCGCGCCTCTGCCTTCCGCGATCGCTTTCAGCTTTAAGACCAGATGCCGCCCGTGGTCGGAGTGGGCGGAAGTGCCGCCCGCCACCTCACGCAGAAAATTACGCGCGGCGATGGTGTCCGCGGTAGCGCCGCAGACACCTTTCGGGGCTTTGGGCGTGATGCGGCAAGGGCCCATATGACAGACGCGGCAGCAAACGCCGCTTTTACCGAATCCGCATTGGTTTTTCTGCGTGCCGGCACGGTCAAAGCAGGTTTCCACGCAGTCGGTCTGCGCCTTTTCCAACATCACAGCCGAAGCGTTGTCGCTCACACGCGACATAAAAACATCGGTATGCTCCATAGTATCCCCCATAAATCTTTTTAGAGGTTGTTTATAATATCATCGGCCGCTTGGAGCAAAGGATTGTTTTCGGGTAGCTTGGTCAACGGTTCGTTTTGTTCAGCAAGCAAAGCCAATTCTTCATCATCGTTGATCAAAAGCACCTTATCCGCTTTGGAGTAGTCTTTTATTTCATTTATTCTTTCGGGGACGTTCCCCCGTATTTTATTGACCACTAAAAAAAGCTTGCCGTATCCGATTTCCATTTCTTTTGCTAAATCGTAAAGGCGTGATAAGGTGGACAATCCGGCATTAGACGCGTCTGAAACGAGGATCAGCAAATCGACGTTTTGCACAATCCGCCGGGAGAGATTTTCAAGCCCCGCCTCATTATCAAGCATGACATAAGGGTATTCCTTCGCAATTTGACCAATCACCGATTTCAGTACATTGTTGGCGTAGCAATAACACCCGCTTCCCTCGGGGCGGCCCATAGCGATTAAGTCAAAACCTTTTGCCTCAACCAGACTTTCGGCGATTTTCATTTCAAGCATTTCCTGTTTGGATATGCCTTGGGAAGCGGCGTCCGCCGCTTCAACCCGCACTTCCTCACGGGCTTTGCCTACCGTGCCGGTTACGGTAACGCCCAAAGCCGCGTCCAGACAACTGTTCGGGTCAGCGTCAATGGCCAACACAGGGCTTTTCCCCAATTCCGTCAAGCGACGCACCAATAAAGCCGAAAG
>JAIRUE010000082.1 GCA_031254575.1 Oscillospiraceae bacterium
TCATAAGCCCTCAACGAAAGTTTTTTGAAGCCGCCGGAACCGCCGTTATCCCATCACGATGCCGACTGTCACCGTGTCGCCGTCGGCGGCAATCTCGCCGGTATGCGGTTTGCCGTTGACCGTGACGGACTTTACGCCCTTTTCAACGCCCGCGCTGTTGTCCACGGTGATAACAAATCTGCTCCCCCGGTACGTCCGCTCCACGGTAAAGCCTTTAATGGAAGCGGGGACACAAGGGTCAACTGTCAGCCCGTCAAAACCGGGCCTGATGCCTAAGATATGCTGCGAAACATTGACGAACGTCCACGCGGCGGTGCCGGTCAGCCATGAGTTTTTGGCCTCGCCGTGGCGCACGGCGTCCCGCCCCGCGACCATCTGCGAGTATACGTACGGCTCGGTGCGGTGCAGGTCGCTGATGTCCTCCAGATAAGCCGGGCAGGTTTTGCGGTATATCTCGAAGGCCCGCGCGCCGCGCCCCATTTCGCACTCGGCGATCGAGACCCAGGGGTTATTGTGGCAGAAGACGCCGGCGTTTTCCTTATACCCGGCCGGATAGCTTGAAATCTCGCCCAGATTGAGGTGGTATGACTGATACGCGGGTTGCTGCAAAACGACGCCGTAATCGGTGTCAAGGCGCTCCCTGACGCTGTCCAGCGCCTTGAGGGCGCGCCCGTCATCCGCGCCAATGCCCGCCATCACGCAAAACCCCTGCGGCTCGATAAATATCTGCCCCTCGTCGCACTCACGGCTTCCGACCTTTTTGCCGTAAGCGTCATAAGCCCGCAGGAACCAGTTTCCGTCCCAGCCGTGCCCGTCTACGGCGCGGCGCATGTCGGCAAGGGCCTTTTCGGCGTCCGCCGTGTCCTCGCCCCGGCGGCGCAGCAACTCGATATAATCCGGCGCGGTGTAGATGAAAATCGCGGCGATCAGCACCGATTCGGCGACGCCGGACTCAAAGTTGGCGGTAGTCTGAAAGCTCTCGCCGGGGGTTTCGGAAAAGCAGTTGAGGTTGAGACAGTCGTTCCAGTCGGCACGGCCGATCAGCGGCAGGCCGTGCGGGCCTTTGTGGGTGGAGGTGTAAGTATAGGAGCGGCGCAGATGCTCAAAGAGCGGCGTTTCGGTAGCCGGATCGAGGTCGAACGGCACGGGCTCGTCCAGGATCGAAAAGTCGCCTGTCTCCTTGATATAGGCGGCTACGGCGGCAATCAGCCAGAGCGGGTCGTCGTTGAAGCCGCTCCCGACGTCGGCGTTGCCTTTTTTGGTCAGCGGCTGGTACTGGTGATAGGCCGAGCCGTCGGCAAACTGGGTCGCCGCGATGTCGAGTATTCTGGCGCGGGCGCGCCCGGGGACAAGATGCACAAATCCCAATAGATCCTGATTGCTGTCGCGGAACCCCATGCCGCGCCCGATTCCCGACTCGAAATACGACGCGGAACGGGACATATTGAACGTGACCATACACTGATACTGGTTCCAGATATTGACCATGCGGTCGAGCTTTTCCTCGCCGCTCCTCACGCGGTACCGGCAGAGCAGGGCTTCCCAGTAGGCGGCCAGTTTTTCCAAAGCGGCGTCGATCTGCGCGCCGGTCTGGAATTTCGCCAGCAGAACATGGGCGGGGGCCTTGTTGACGACATTCAAAGCCGAAAACTTTTTATCCCTGGGATTCTCGCAGTATCCCAGCACAAAGATGACCGACGCGCTCCCGCCCGGCTGCAGGGTCAGCGCGAAACGGTGGGAGCCGATCGGGGACCAGCCCGACGCGACGCTGTCGCGGGACTTGTCCTCCAAAACGGCCCGCGGCTCGTGGAAGCCGTTGTAAAGCCCCATAAAGCTCTCGCGGTCGGTGTCGAAACCGGCCAGCACCGCCTTTGACGCGGACGGACCGGATACCGGGTCCGGGGACACGGCGGAAAATATGGCGTAGTGGTCGCGGCGTTCGCGGTATTCGGTCTTGTGGTAGATGGTCCCGCCCTCGACCTCCACCTCTCCGGTGGAAAAGTTCCTCTGAAAATTGGTCATGTCGTCATTGGCGTCCCACAGGCAGAACTCGACGAAGGAGAAAAGAGAGCATTTTTTCTCTTTCCCCGTCGTATTGGTGAGCACGATCCGGTGGACTTCACAATTCTCCCCGATAGGCACAAAGGCCGTATGTTCCGCTTTCAAGCCGCCGCGCGACGAAGTGATTTTGGAATACCCCAGGCCGTGACGGCATTCGTAGGTGTCCAAATCCGCCTTGCAGGGCTTCCATGAGGGGTTCCACACGTCGCCGCCGTCGTTGATGTAGAAATACCGCCCGCCCGCGTCGGCCGGGACGCTGTTGTAGCGGTAACGCGTCAGGCGCAGAAGCCGCGCGTCCTTATAAAAGCAGTAACCGCCCGCCGTGTTGGAAAAGAGGCCGAAGAAGTCCTCGCTGCCGAGATAGTTGATCCAGGGATAGGGCGTATCGGGCCTGGTGATGACATATTCGCGCGCCGTGTCGTCAAAATGGCCGAATTTCATAGCGAAACCTCCAAAAAATGATTTGACTTTTTCCGGTTTTTCATTGATAATGATTGTATCGCTTTTTGGAGGGTATGTCAATGAAAAAACTGCTACTGATCCTGCTGTGCGCGTGTCTGCTTGCGTCCTGTACATCAAACCCGCCTTCCCCCTCTCCCAGCGTGGGTGAAAATACCGTCACGCCCAGCGCCGGCGAAACAGAGGAACCGCCGGGAGAGCCGGCCGGGGAGTTTTTGAACTTGGGGGACTATGAGATGGCGGACAATATCCATGTAGATCAGTTGGGATACCGTTCCGATGATCCCAAACGGGCCGTTCTTCCGGAGGACGGCGGGGCGTTCAAGGTCGTCCGCCTGTCCGACGGCGCCGTCGCGTACGACGGCGAGGCCAATATTACCGTATTCAGCCCCGGCTCGGATGAAAGGGTGCGCGTCGCCGATTTCTCCGGCGTAACGCAGGCGGGTGAGTATTGCGTCGTCGCCGGGGACGGCCGGTCATATCCGTTCCTGATCGGGGAAAGTCCAT
>JAIRUE010000011.1 GCA_031254575.1 Oscillospiraceae bacterium
TGGCGAAGGCGGCGGCGGACGTTGCGGGCGGGTGCGAGATCATCGACTATGTGCGCCCGCACACCCTGCAAACAAACCGGGTGTTCCAGCCCGGCCTGTCACCGGGGGCGCTGGCCAAAAACGCCCACACCCTGCTGCGTATCCGCGCGTTCCGGCGGCGGTACGGGCGCTTTGAGGCGTTTATGCGGGAGACCATGCCGCTGGGGCCGAAGCGGTATCTCACCATTGAGGAACTGACCGCCGAACCGCCCTTATATGACCGCTGCCTCTGCGGCAGCGACCAGATATGGAATCCGGAGATTTTCAGCGACAAGCGCTTCGACCCCGCCTTTTTCCTCGCCTTTATAAAAAACGCGCCCAAAGCGGCCTACGCGCCGAGCTTCGGCCCGGCTGTCATAGAGGGCGCAGCCGAAGAACGGCTGCGCGCCCTGCTGGACGGTTTCACCCGGCTCTCCGCCCGTGAGCGAAGGGGCGCGGAACTGCTGTCGCGCGTCACGGGGAGACCCGTCCCGGTCGTGCTGGACCCGACGCTGCTGCTCACGCGGCAGGATTGGGCCGCGCTGGCGGCCAAAGAAGCCCCCGGCAAAGCCTATCTGCTGTGTTATTTTGTCTCCCCGCCGGGACGGCTCGCGGAACTGGCGCACAGCGTCAAAAACCGTACCGGCGCGGCGGCGGTGCAACTGGCCGGGGCGCGCCGCAGAGCGCCCGGCGTGGACAAAGTCATCTTTGACGCGGGGCCGCGCGAGTTTCTGGCGCTGTTCCAAAACGCCGGGTACGTGCTGACCAACTCGTTCCACGGCGTGGTCTTTTCCATCCTCTTTGAAAAGCCCTTTACCTGCGGCGCGGGCGGCGGCGAGGACGCCGGGCTGTCCCGCACCGGGCACCTGCTCTCCCTGCTGGGCCTGACGGACCGCCTCCTGTCCGGCGGCGGCACGCCCAATCTGTCCGGCATTGATTACGGCGCGGCCGGCCAACGCCTGCAAGCGGAGCGGGAGCGTTCCCTCGCCTTCCTGCGGGACGCCCTTACGGGAGGGACCGGCGATGTCTGACGGAGCGAAATCATCCCCCGTTTTTCACAAAGCGCCGGAAACCGTTTTAGCCGCCTGGCTGCGCCCGGACGTCTGGTCGCCCGGCCACTCGTCGGGGGGCTTTTTCCGTGTGCTGGCGCGGTTTGTTCTGGATAACGGCGGCGTGGTATTCGGCGCGGCGTTTGACGGACAGTTCAGCCTTGCCCACCGCGGGGCGGAGACGGAGCGGGACTGCGCGGCCCTCTACGGCTCAAAATACCTCCGGAGCGACACGGCGGCGGCCTATCGGGACGTCAGAGACGCCTTGGACGCGGGGCGGCGGGTCCTCTATTCCGGCACGCCCTGCCAGGTCGCCGCGCTGTACGGCTTTCTGGGCGGCCGCCGCGAGGGGCTGGTGACCGCCGATCTGGTATGCGGCGGCACGCCCCCGGCCGCCGTGTTCCGGGCATATCTGGAGCGTTTGCGCGCGGGGCGCGGCGTCGTCTCGGTGTCGTTCCGCGACGGGCCTTGGAAAAGACCCCGTTTCACCGCGGCCTTTTCCGACGGGAGCGGCTACTCCCGGCCTCTCTACGAGACGCCGTTCGGCAGGGGTTTCGGCATGGGGCTGACCCTCCCGAAAGCGTGCGGGCAATGCCCGTACGCCCGCGCCGAACGCGTCGCGGACTTCACGCTGGGAGACTTTTGGGGGTATTCCGGCCCGGCGCCGCGCAAGGGCGGCGTGTCGCTCGTGCTGGTAAACAGCGGCGAGGCGCGGCAGATGACCGGGATAAGCGGTGACGGGGAACAGGCGCGGCACCCGCTGATTGGCTGTCTCCCGGCTATTTATGAATCCGTTGAAAGGCCGCTCGCGGAGGCCGTCAGGGGCAATCCCCGCCTGTCCTCTCCCGTAAAGCTCCACAAGGACCGCGACGCGTTTTTCAGGGATTTTGAGACAAACCCTTACGAGGAGACGGAGCGGCGGTGGCTTGCCCGTCCGCCCCTGCCCTACCGCGTGCTGGCGAGGCTCACGCCTTCCCGGATCAAGCGCCTTCTGGGCCGCTGACCGGTTCCTCCCCGCCGCCCAGACGGAGGGCGGACAGCGTGATCCCGGCCACCAGCCAGAACATCAGCATCGCGCGCGGGTAGAACCACACATATTCCACAAATCCGATCACCAGCGCCCCCGCGAGCCCGGCGAGCCCGGCCGCGGCGATATAGTTGCGTTTCAGCGCCGAAAACAGGGCGGAAACGCCCCGCCGGAAAAACGTCAGCATCGCGCCGGCAAACGAGGCGGCGCCGGCGATCCCCAGTTCGGCCCAAATCTGCAGGTACAGGTTGTGCGCGTGCGGGGCGATCCGCCACCAGGGGATCTCCAGTTCCGAATGGATCTCATAATACCGCAGCAGGCCGCTCCGCACGACGTCGCTGCCCAGGCCCGAACCGCCCAGCCAATGGGCCGAGACTTCCGGCCTGTAAATACCGCGGATGAAAGCCCGGTACTGGATCGACGAATCGGAGCCGGTGAACATGCTGAAAACGCGGTCCCGGATGCTGGCGGGCAGGACCGGCACGGCGGCCAGCGCCAGCGCCAGCAGTACGGGCACCACCCAGCGGTGGGTGAGGTAGAAAAAAATCACGACGCTCAGCCCGAACGCCATCCAGCCGGAGCGCGAAAAGGTCAGCAGCAGGGACGCGGCGGCGGGCAGGGCGGCGAGGAAGGCGGCTCTTTTGCCCGGCATCGTCTCCGCCGCGAAAAAGAGGGCCGCGAACAGCGGCAGCGTCAGGACAAGGATCTCGGCGAAATTGTTGGGATTCTCAAAAAACGAGTAGATACGGCCCGGCATATTGATGTTCAGCAGCACGTCGACCTGTGAATCGACAACTTTGACGCCGGTCACGCTCTGAAAACACCCGTACAGCCCGCTCAGGGCGGCCGCGGCCAGCAGCGCCGCGACAAACCGCGTCAGGCCGCGCCGGTCGGTCAGCGCCGTCCGCGTGACCAGCAGCCCCAAAAACGCCGTCAGATGAAAGAGCAGAAAGCGCAGGGAGAGCGAAAACGACGGCGAAACCAGCCCGTTGAGGAAAACAAGAAACCAGAACACCGCCATGTACCCGCCCATACGGTGCATGGCAAAGCCCTTCACGGACCCGTTCAGGACGCCGAGCAGAACGAGGCCGGTCACAAGGAGCAGAACGGCGAAGCTGAGCAGGTTGTTGAACAAGTCATGCGGGATGACAAACAGCAGGCCGATGAGGAGCCCGGAGGCGAGCGGCAGGTCTTTGAGCAGCCGCGCGAGGATGCGGCTGTTCAAAAGGGCCCTGCAGCAAAAGCTCTCCCGCGCCGCCGCCAAAAAACGCGCCCAGAACCGCCCCGCGAAGCGGAGCAGGACGCTCTCGTTCAAACGGGCTTCAAGCATCACGAATCCTCAAGGGTGAAATCCCAGACGCGCAGCCAGAAGGCCGAGTCGCGGATGTTGATCTCAAACTCCTTATTGTTGTAAATCAGTAAGCCGTCCACCATCAGCCCGCCGTCTTTGGGGCGGAATCCCCTGCCCTCGACCGTGAGGGTGAGGTGGGAAAACAGCGGGCGCGGCGTGAGGATCAGCCGCCCGTCGGACGTGGAGGCGTAGGAGCGCGATTCCTGCTTGTCGATCTTCGCCACCGTGCCGATTTTGGCTCCGGTGGCTTTGTCGGTCAGCGTGTCGCCGACTTTGATCTTGCCGTTTTCAAAGAGGTCGTCGGCAATCTCGGTATTGCCCAGCTTCATGGTAAAGGGGTATGTCGTCTTGGCCGTGTCGGCCGGGCTTCCCGGACGGATCGCGTAGCGCCAGACGAAGACGCCCGCGGCGATGAGAATCAGGATCAGAATTACGGCGTCCACCGCGTTGAAGCGAAAGCGTTTCTTTTGTTCCACCTTATTTGTCCCCCTGATAAACAGAATAGGTCGCGTCCAGCATGTCCCGGATATGAAAACGCCGGTTTGCCGTCTCTTTGGCGTTTTTCGCGCATTTTTCCCGCAAATCGCCGTCGGTCAGCAGGCGCCTCAGGGCGTCCGCCAGCGCCTCCGGATCGCCGTCGCGGTACGTCAGGCCGTTTTCCCCGCCGATCAGATCGGCGTTGCCGCCCCCGTCGCTGACAACCTGCGGCACGCCCATCGCCATCGCTTCCAGGATGTTGTAGCTGCAAGCCTCGGTGCTCGCCGCGTTGACGCATATGGCGGCGGCGCTGAGCACCGCGCGCATATCCTCGCGGAAGCCGAGGAAGGACGTCCTGTCCGAAAGGCCGAGCCGGCCGGCCAGCTTTTCCGTTTCCGCCCGCAGCTCCCCGTCGCCGGCGAGCAGCAGGTGAAACGGGAGTTCTTTCAATCCCGCCAGCGCCTCCAGCAGGCAGGCGTGGCCCTTGCCCTCCACAAACCGCGCCGCGTACAGGATGACGGGCACGCCGTCCGGCACACCGGTTTCCTGCCGCACCGCCCCGTTCGGCAGCCGGGCCCACGCCGCAGGGTCCACGCCGTTGTGGATGAGCCGGATCAGCCTCGCCGGGATGCCGTTGCGTATCAGTTGTACCCGCGCCGGGCCGCAGACCGCGATGACGGCGTGCTGAAGGCGGGACAGGACGCGGTTGCTCAGGCGGGTGACGAAGCCGTTTGGAAAGAACAGATGGTTTGTATACACCACGCGCGGCTTCCGGTAGAAGAGACGCGACAGCAGGGCGATGGTATTCTCCCGCAAAAACTGCGTGTGTATGACGTCGATTTGACGGTCGCGGCACAGCCCTGCGACGGCGCGCGCGGCGCGGAGGCCGTACCGGCGCGGCATCGGGACGCGGAACACCGGAATGCCCAGCGCCTCGGCGCGTTTGCGCAGCAGCCCGTCCTGTGTATAGGCGAAAACCGGCGTCACCCGCCCGCTCTCCATCAGGTCCCGCACGTACCGCTCGGTGCCGCCCTGCCCGGCGTGGTGTATCAGATACAAAACATTCACAAAGGCAAAACCCCGCAACAAATCCGGTTGCGGGGTTCCAGGATGGCTGCGGGTGAAGGATTTGAACCCTCACAAACAGAGTCAGAGTCTGCCGTGCTACCATTACACAAACCCGCACCGCGCTGTCAGTATACTCAAAACGGAGTGTTTTGTCAACAGTTATTTTGTCGAATGAACGCGCGGTTTTAGATTTTCCGGCTTGCAATTGGCTCTTTATATGTTATAATGATGCCGGAGACGGATCCGGCGCGGCCGCACGGCGCGGACATGCCCCCGCCCGCGCCGGTATTCCCGCTGTTCCCAAGGCATAACGATGTAAAAATGGGGCTCGCGCCCCGGAAAGAAGGAGAAAACATGAAAAAACTGCTTGCGCTTACCCTTGCCTCCCTGCTGCTGCTGGCGTTTGCCGCCGGCTGCGTCAGCGCCAGCCCGTCCGCCGGCACGCCCGGAGGAAACACCAACACTGACGGCAGCGGCAGCCAGCCCGGCGGCGAAACCGTCGATCTGCTCGTGTGGGGCCCGCAGGAGGGTATGGAGTTCCTCAATAAAGCCATTGAGGAATTTAAGAACGCGCATCCTGAAAACACCTATAATATCACCACCGCCATCGTCAACGAGGGCGACGCGAAGTCCCGTCTGCTGGAGGACCCGGAAGCCGGCGCGGACGTCTTTGCCTTTGCCGACGACCAGCTCCGCGACCTCGTGGGCGCCGGAGCTCTTTACGAAATCACCCGAAACGCCGGCGACATCAAGAGCCGCAACGTAAGCACGGCGGTCGACATCTGCACCCTCGACGGCAAGCTGATGGCCTATCCGCAAACCGGCGACAACGGCTATTTCCTCTATTACGATAAAAGCGTCATCTCCGCCGAGGACGCGAAGACGCTGGACGCCATTCTCGCCCGGTGCAACGATACCGGCATGAAGTTCATCTACGCCGTCAACGAGGCGTGGATCACCGCCTCCTGGTTCCTCGCGCAGGGCACTCTCGGCCTTGGCGACGACGGGAAACAGATCGTCGACTTCAATAACGCCAACGGCCTTGCCGCCGCCGAGGCTATGATCGCCATGGTCAACAGCGGCGCCTGGGTTACGGGCTGGAACGAAGTCATGACCGACAGCATGGGCGATACCATCGCGGCCGGCGTCAGCGGCACATGGATGGCCAACGACATGATCACCAAACTGGGCGACAATTACGCCGCCACCAAACTGCCCACCGCCACCATCGGCGGCAGGCAGGTGCAGCTTTCCAGCTTCTTCGGCGGCAAACTGGTCGGCGTCAACAGCCAGTCAAAGGTTGCCGTCCACGCCATGGATTTTGCCGATTTCCTCACCGGAGAAACCATGCAGGCTCTCAATTTTGAGATGCGCGGCATCGGCCCCACCAATATCAAGGTGGCGGACAGCGCCGACGTGAAAGCCAATATCGCCCTGGCGGCCTTTGCCGAACAGGCCAAATACGCTTACCCGCAGCGCGACGTTCAGGGAAGCTACTGGGACGCGGTCGGCGCTTTCGGTTCCGAGGTCGTCAACGGCATAACCGGTTCGCCGCAGAGCCTATTGGATGAAATGGTCGCGCAGATCATGGAATAACGGACCGCTTGCGGGGGGCTGTTGATACCGACAGCCCCCCGTTCTGTTCAGAGAACAAAGAGCTGCTCCGCCGTCCCGCAGGGAGGATAAGGAACGGGAGCGTTTGCCAAACCGAAGGAAGGGCAATGCCCTGACTGTTTGGCAAGAGCGTGAGTGACTTATCCGACCGTCCGCGGGGCGCGGGCGGAGCGCGACAGGTAAAGAGCTGCTCCGCCGTCCCATAAGGGGCGGAGCGTGACGGGAGGGTATGATATGGGTCAATCCAAGGCTAAAGTCATCACCGGGCTGAATTTTGCCGTCATGGGCGCCGGATGCGCCGCGCGCGGGCAGGTTGCGAAAGGGATTTTGCTTTTTGCCGCGCAGTGCTCCTATATCTGCTTTATGGTTTTCTTCGGCGCGGGTTATCTGGCCGGCTTCCGGACACTGGGCGTGACGGAGCAGACCGCCGCCTGGAATGAGTCGCTGCAAATCAACGAGACGATAAAGGGCGACAACTCGATGCTGATCCTGCTCTTCGGCATCCTGTCGCTGGCGGTGACGGCGCTCTTTATCTATCTCTATATCGTCAATATCCGTTTGGGGTTCAAAGCCCTTCAGGCGGAACGGGAAGGGCGCAGGCCGCCCACGTTCCGCGAGGACCTCCGCAGCCTGTGGAACGATAAATACCACCTTGTGCTGCTGACTTTGCCCGCGATCGGGCTGCTGGCTTTCACGGTGCTGCCGCAGATATTCATGGTCTGCATGGCCTTTACCAACTTCGACAAAACCCATCAGCCCCCCGGCAAGCTCTTCACTTGGGTTGGGTTTGACAATTTTAAGGAGATCTTCTGGTCAAACCCGAGAAAATCCCAGACTTTCCTGAGAATCCTCGGCTGGACGCTGACATGGGCTGTCACCGCCACGGCCACCTGCTATTTCGGCGGGATAGCGCTGGCGCTCCTGATCAATAAAAAGGGGATCCGCCTGAAGAAGATGTGGCGCTCCTTTTTCGTCATCACCATCGCCGTGCCGCAATTTGTTTCGCTGCTGCTGATACGGCAGTTCCTCAACGACAACGGGACCCTTAATATCCTCCTGCAAAACTGGGGGCTGATCGACCAGCCGATCATGTTTTTCCGCGATTACGCGCGGCAAACCGTGCTGTTCGTCAACTTCTGGATCGGCGTCCCGTACACCATGCTGATCACCACCGGCATCCTGATGAATATTCCCGCCGACCTCTATGAAAGCGCGCGTATGGACGGCGCCGGGCCCTTCCTGACTTTCCGGAAAATCACGGTGCCGTATATGTTTTTTGTCACCGCGCCTTATCTGATTACGCAGTTTGTCGGCAACATCAACAATTTTAACGTCATTTACCTGCTGACAGGGGGCGAGCCCAAATCGCTTGACTATTACAAAGCGGGCAAGACCGACCTGCTGATCACATGGCTGTATAAGCAGACGGTGGATGAACAGGATTATAAGCTCGCGTCCACGCTCGGCATCATCATCTTTATCATCATCGGGGCGTTCAGCCTGCTGTCGTTCAATCTCTTCGCCGGAGGCGGGAAGGAGGAGAATTTCCAATGAAAAGCCAGGGATTTTACCGGTTCCGCAAAACGGCTGCCAACGTCCTGTGCCATGTCTTTCTGGGCGTGTTAAGCGCTGTCTGGCTTATCCCCATCGCGTGGCTCATTCTCAACTCCCTGCGGGAAGAGAGGGGGGCTTATACCTCCTATGTCATTCCCAAGGGATTTACGCTCCAAAACTACGTCAACCTGTTCACCAATACCAAAACCTATAACTTCCCCCAGTGGTTTCTGAACACCTTCATTGTCGCCGTTTTGTCCTGCCTGATCACCACCCTGATTGTCCTGATGGTCAGTTTCGTCTTTTCCCGCCTGCGCTTCCCCTCGCGCCGGAAACTGATGAATATCCTGCTCGTTTTGGGCATGTTCCCCGGTTTCATGTCGATGGTGGCGGTATACCACATCCTGAAACTGATGAACCTGACGCAGACGCTGACCGGGCTGGTGATCGTCTATTCCGCCGGCGCGGCGCTTGTCTATTATATAGCCAAGGGATTTTTCGACACCATCCCCCGCTCTGTGGATGAAGCCGCGACGATCGACGGCGCGTCGAAAAACACCATCTTCTGGCGTATCACCCTTCCGATGTCCCGGCCGATCGTCGTATACACGCTGCTGACTTCGTTTATGGCGCCCTGGGCGGACTTTATCTTCGTCTCGGTCCTGATGAAAGGCAAGGTCGATAAGTTCACCGTGGCGCTCGGCCTGCGGCAGATGCTCGAACGGGAAACAGTCAGCGAGTATTTCACCCAGTTCTGCGCGGGCTCGGTGCTGGTATCGGTCCCGCTGGTGATCCTGTTTCTGCTCACGCAGAAAAACTATGTCGAAGGGATCACAGGCGGCTCGACGAAAGGATGAAAATGAGGCTTGACACGGCAGCGGGTATCCCGTATAATGCGTTCATATCGAGGCGTGGCTCAGCTTGGTAGAGCGCTGCGTTCGGGACGCAGAGGCCGCAGGTTCAAATCCTGTCGCCTCGACCAGCCGGAGTGTTCTTACAGCATTTGAAGTGTTGTAGGAACACTCCGCTTTTATATAGCCGCCCGCGGCGGCTCGTAGCTGACCGTTACGCCCTTCCGGGTCCGCATGGTTATCTCCGGCATGGTCAGCGTTTCGGGAATCTCAATCGCGCCGACGCGGTTGTAATGTATCGTGAGCCTTTGAACGTGTACCCCGTTAATCTTTTCGGATTGATGTACCTCTACCCGTTCAATCAATTCGATAAGCATACGCTCGGTCAGCTATTAAGGAGCGGAATAGATGTTTTTTGCAATGAGAAAGCGACTGAAAGTTACTTTTCAACCGCTTTCTCTATTTTGTCAACAGCGTCATATGTTTATTCACATGATCTATATGGTTTATATGAAGTGTTGCCAGGTTTTGATGGGGTCGAAAGCGTCCCGTTAGATTTTAGCGATGAAAAATCTTTTGCGAGCTGCATTTTGTTTTTAAGAATAATTTGCAGATCAATAATCCGGTCAATCAAAGAGGTTACGCTCTGGTTTATATTCATAACTTTTTGTATATCAGCGCACTTATCGGCTAACACATGTTGTATTTTTTCGCCTTCCGCGTTTAATATATGACTAAGGGCCGCCTCTTCCATTGCTATGGATGTTAAGATTGAATTGATCGCTTCGTCTCGTGTTAAATGGGATAATTTTGGAAATTCAGGCATTGACATTTTATTTTTCGCTCCTTTACTAACAAATATCCGTCTTACTTCTATTATACGATGGAAAAGTTATATTGTTACAAAATTAAAAGGATTATTTTGTAACATATCATCGTTTGGGTTAATACAATGTGAATGTAGGCATAGCCTCTAAATTGTCAAAAGGAGAAATGAATCATGTCAATGCCAAAATTCCCTGATACGCCGGACTTAACGCTTGAAGATTCCATCATTCAGGTTATCTCCTCTATCGCGATGGAAGAGCTTGCATTGAGCCATATCCTAAACGCCGAGGGGGAGAAATTGCAGTATACGTTAGGGACCCTGTCCGGCGTGAATTCTTCGGCCACCCCTCCAACACTCGATCAGGTGCTTGAAGTAAACGGCAGCGTAAAAGATATGCTTTCAACCGTTTCCATGAACCAAATGTTTTTACTGGGCAAACTGTCCGCAGCAATGGATGCTTATTCCAAGATTAAGAAAGGGGATAGTTAATCATGTCAATGCCAAAATTCCCTGACACGCCGGACTTAACGCTTGAAGATTCCATCATTCAGGTCATTTCATCCATCGCGATGGAAGAGCTTGCGCTGAGCCATATCCTGAACGCCGAGGGCGAAAAAATTCAATATGTTTTAGGGACGCTCGCCGATACAAACACCCCGTTTCCCTCGCCAACGACAGACGACTTGTTGGGGGTAAACGAAAGTGTGAAAGATATGCTTTCAACCGTTTCCATGAACCAGATGTTTTTATTGGGCAAACTGTCCGCAGCAATGGATGCTTATTCCAAGCTCAAAGCCGGCGCAAATAGCGGCGACGGCAGCGGCGACGATAACGAGCTTCCGGTCAGAAAACCTGCCGGCGGGTTCACTTCTATCACAAATCCGGACCCGATGTTAGGCGACGGCTACTACGCGGATGTTTACTTCCCTGACTTAAACGACCAAAATAACAAATTTTACCATGACGGAAGCGTCCATTTGGAAGACATCATCACCGACGGCGACTATGACAATGTGACGGCCACAGCCGTTGATCCGAAATATCAGCAGTATATCACAACCGGGGTCGATCACTGCGGCAAACCGTCCATCATTTACAGTTTCTTCCCTTCCAATGATGATTGGAGAAATTGGGGTGATACATATCATGACTCAAATATCACCGTCCCGGTCCAAGTCGTCCTGGAAAGGGACGGGAAAACGGCGACCGTAACCATCAATATGATCTACCCCCTGTGCTTGGTAACACTGAAAGATTGATAAACCTGACGGTGTGAACGGCGGGACCTGGGGCACAGGCTTTACCGGCTGCGTAACTTTACGGTGAAAAATAACGCGGCGTCCACTACCGACGGTCTACACGTTCAGTGGGCTCAGTAAGTCCCAAAGCATACGGGACGCAACACAGGTTTGGACGTCGCTTTCTTTATTAAGTTTCGGCAAAGCGGTAATTTTAGAATGGAGGTATTTACCACAATAATGAAAGTCTTATTATACAGGCTAAAGAAGCCATCCACCATAATAAGCTTGGTTTCACAAATAACCTCCCTATTATTGATTTTTGGTGTGAGCGTAAACGCAGACGCTGTAATCACCGTCACTACGTTGGTATGTTCTATCCTCGTCATATTAGGGATACTCTCCAATCCTGATACAGTCAACAAAGGATATGGCGACGATTATCTTCAATGCGCCATGGATGGGAGAAAGACATTGCATGTGGAAGTCAACGGACAAATGCTGTGCAAAGACTGCGGGGCAATTCATTACACGGAGGCATAGTGTCATATGAATTCATGGAGGGTACCAAAATGAATCTGCGAAAACTAATATTTACAAATAACGCCTGTTACAAAGCGGGCAAAACCATCACGCCCAAAGGCATCATGGTTCACTCGACAGGCGCAAACAACCCAAATCTGAAACGTTATGTTGGCCCGGATGACGGCGTACTCGGTTATAACCAGAATAATAACCATTGGAACCAGAATACGCCAGATGGTCAGCAGGTATGTGTTCATGGCTTTATTGGTAAACTCGCCAGCGGCTCGATCGCGACCTACCAGACTTTACCGTGGAACTATCGCGGCTGGCATTGTGGGAAAGGAGCGAAAGGCAGCGGTAATGATACGCATATCTCTTTCGAGATATGCGAAGATGGACTGGTTGACGCGGCGTACTTCAACGCTGTGTATAAAGAAGCGGTTGAACTATGCGCCTATCTCTGCAAAGAGTACAGCTTCGACCCATTAAGCGACGGCGTTATTATCGGGCATTACGAGGGATACAAGCGCGGTATCGCATCTAACCATAGCGATCCGAGCAACTGGTTCCAGAAACAAGGAAAAAATATGGACGATTTCCGTTCTGAGGTCAAGAAGTCGCTGCTGGCGGGTGAGCCGTCAAAAATCTTATATCGTGTTCAGATAGGCGCGTTTTCTATCAAAGAGAACGCCGACGCCGCGCTCGCGAAGGTTAAGGCGGCAGGGTTCACGGACGCCTTTATCAAAACGGAGTAAACATCTTCTGCCGGTGTGTATACGCGGCTGCCACAAGAGGTGTCTACCAAAAACACGATTGGGCCGTCCGGCTTAATTGGTGCGTATAAACGGGAGCGTCATATTACTTCGGGGAAAATGCTTTTGGCATAATAAGAGAACAAAAAATGGGGAATAGACGCAAGGCTGTTGCCCATTCGGCAGTGTTTCCTTGCAAAAACTATTATATGAGGAGGGTCAAAATGGGAACCGATATACAGATCGTTTTAACATCCGAATCCGGGATTCCCGAGGATAACACAATAGAAGTCAACCAAACCAAATCCAAGAACGTATTCAACCTGCGCCAGGCGCAAAGCGGCAATACAACAAACGCGAAAGTGGCCTATTCCCCGGGGGCGGTTGGCAGCGTGATGACGACCGGCAAAAACGCGGGCCTGATGACTGTGGCTTACGGCACAAGCATCGGTACGGTCAATACGGAAAGGTACCAAATCACGGATTCGCGCAACATCAGCGCCTATACCATTCAACACGGCGGTGAGGTTGTTTTCAGCGGTCCAGGCAAAACGAAACAAAGCCCGGTGAATATTACAGCCGGGACCAATAACATCAAATGGCGCTCTTTAGACGAAGCGGTAGCGGAGGTGGACGAAAACACCGGCGCTATCACATCGGTTAATAAAGGGGCGGCCATTGTCATTGGCGAGTTTACCGACAAATGGGGCGTAAAAAGGGACATCCATATTCTCGTCGGCGTAGGCGTTCAACTGGGCGACAGCGACCTTAGCCAGCTGCTTGAACTGATCGCGCAAGGCGAAAATATTATGGCGTTGAACCCGAACCCATACACAACTGAAAGCCTTGAAAATCTGCAAACCGCAATAGGAAATGGCAAAAACACGGTGGACAGCGCCAGCCCGTCCGATGAAGATGTCCAAAACGCGATAAAAGGTCTGGAGGACGCGTTAGCCGCCATGAATAACAAACCCACGCGTCCTGACGGGGTTATCGGGCCCGACGGCAGCGGCCAATATTACCGCCCTCTTGGCGACCCCCCGAATGTATTTGAGATAGTGGACCAAAATGGCGACCCGGCCAGCCAGCCCCCGGAATATATCTACAACCCTGGAGGCGACCCAACAAACGGCGGCAACCGCCCCGCTGATCCCTACAACGGTTTTTACTACGTTGAAGACCCCGATGGCAGCAATATCTGGAAACCGGTAGGCAAAGACGGCAGTTTAACAGATTCCCCCGCGCTTTGGGGCGGTCCGGACGGCAAGCCCGGCGGCGGAGACGACAAGCCGGTTACCTTGCTCAGCGATAACAATTATTGGGTATCTGTCGGGCAAAACGTTTGGCAGCAGGTGAAGACGCCTTTAACGCTCGGTGAATTAACGGGCGGCGGCCCTGATGAGAACCCCGTGTCAACCCCCGCGCTCCCCATAGCCGAATATGGCGGCAAATACTATGTCGGCCCGCTTGGTTCAGATGATGAGGGCGGCGAGTATTATTATGGCGATAAGATAACCGGTGGCAACGGAAAGGTTATGAGTACCCCCGATAAAATGGACGCGACTGATGAGAAATTTTATCTGGTGAACGGGCAGATGAGCACCCAGCGGCCGGCCAAACCTATTGTTGACACACCTGACAACGTGGACGGCAGGATACTGGCCGGGAGCCTTACCGGCGACGGCGACTGGGTTGAGATAGCGTGCAACGGCGATTACTCGCTCATCGTGCGTAAGACATTCATCGATACCTACAGCAAAACCTCCCATTTGGGAGATGCGGATTGGAATAGCGTTAGTTATGCTGATAACGCGACCCCCGGCGTCATATATTCAAAATCTAGATTGCAGAAGGTGATTAACGCGTGGTTTGATCCCAGCTTTAACGACAGTCGTTTTAACAGCAACAAGCTGGATATTAATGCCCGTTTGCGTAACTTTACGGTGCAAAATGACGCGGCGTCTAACACCGGCGCACAGGACGACACGTCCAGCGGGCTCAGTAAGCCCCAAGGCACATTGGATTCAACAAGTTCGGACGTTCCTTTCCCGTTAAGCTTCGGTGAAGCGGTAAACTTCTGCTCCGTGACGTATTATCCGTCTGGTACAAGCGGCGCCGACGCGAAAGCCAATTTCATCAAGTTGAACGTCCCGGAGGCTTTTTGGCTCCGTACTTTAGGGAATATAAACACAACTGGCAGCCAGCCGCGCGGCACGACATGCTCTGTAAGCGAGGCAGGATACGTTTTCCAATCGGCAACAACTCCCTGGGGCATAAGCAATAGTGCTGACGAGTGCCTTGTTTATCCCGCCCTGTGGGTACATCAAGACGTATTTGACTCCGATTTTAACGCTCCCGGCCTTACCCGATAAAAGAAATGAAAAGAGGGGGCTGTTCAAGCCTCCCTCTTTGACCGGTAAGCGACACATTCACAGTAGAGGGCGTCAATGCTGACCTTCGCCATTATATACCCGGTTTAGCGCGGCGGCGGCGAATCGCCCTTTCTGTGTTCGCACCCGAGAGAACACTGTGTGCATTATTATAGCAAATACTTGTTCGGTTTTCAAGGGGTTTTTGAAAATAGCGCGTGAGGTGGAACCTGTGGATTCCACCTCACGGCTTAACAGTCCCGGAATGTGTTGAAAGCAGCGCTCACCTATAAAGTATAGGTTCTGCGTAGATTTCACCGCTACCACGACAATGCCGTATTTTACGAGTGCTTGAATGTCGCCGGGGATGGTATGGCGCTCGGCCTTGATACCCTGCGCTTCGAGGCAGCTTATGTTCATTACTCGTTGGAACTTTTGCATTTCTTCCGGTGTAACAGCGTTGGCGGGGTCTTTTTTCAACTCCTCGTTCTCTTAAATGAGTTCTTCACCTTTAGCACTAGCGTAATCAGCCATTATAAGGCAAAATAAGGAATCTTCGTAGGCTGTTCGTAGTTTATCCCTGTCAAGAATTTGAGACATTATTCTTATCCCTCTTGTTCAGTACCATTATAGCATTTCGCCTCGCGCGGGTCAGATATTGCCGGACGCTTTGCGGTTGTATATCCAATAAAGCGGCTATTTCATTGTCTGTCATATCCATAACATACTTGTATACAAGGACAGCCCGCTCTCTCTCAGGTAACTTATCGAGTTTCTTTGCAGTGTTATTTTTCACGAAAAAGAGAGGAAGAGTGGGAAAAGTATGGCGAGATAAATGAGGGAAAGTAAAATAAAAGGCAAATAAGCAAGCGGCGGGCAACAAAACCCGCCGCTGCGGCCTGCCGGCGGCTAAAACCTAAAACCCATCCGGCATTAAGCGCTCACCGCCTATGGGGGATAAGGCAAACAAACTGCAATATGCTTATACTGTACTATTTAATTTGAATAAAATCCCTTTGTAGTAATGTCCTATTATTTGTCCCGTACTATCATGTTGATATTCATTTTTGTTAACAATATGTTGAGAAATAAGCTCATATCCTGTGTTATTACAATTATCTGCTATCTGTTCAAAGTTGACTTGTGGATCTTCCGGGTAATCAATAATTATCAAATAACTTCCTTTGATTGAAATAAGACTTTTCAACAAGAATTAAAAAATCATTGCCGAACTTTATCGCTTCGCCCAATAGCAAATGAGCGAATACAAAATCATACTTTCTCCAGTCCGTATATTTGCATATATCTCTTTCTATTAAAGTATAGTTGGTTTGAATCACATTGGCTTTTATCGAATCAATCTTTCTGTAATCACCGGGAAAACAAATGGCGTCAATATCGCTGTTCTTAAATTTTTCGGCTATTATATTTAGGCTTGTCATACCCGATCCGGCATCCAAAATTGAATATTTTTCTTCACAATTTACATCATTTAATAAAGCGTCGAACATTTTAGTATGTTCATTAAAGCTAAATGCCATATTATCCTCCTATAACCTTACATTATATAAATACTGTTCAGTACGCCTTATCGCCCAGAGGTGTACAGGAATATTTTAGCACAGGCTACGCTTTTATTCAATTTATATTTCGCGCCCTTGGCGGGAAATATGACTTATCTCTTGACCGTCCGGACAGGGGAGGACGGGCAGAGGAAAATTTTCTTATTTATTTTCCGCAAATGTATGGTATAATGAAAAACAGGTTTTTAACGGAGGATGGGCGCCTGCATGAAAACAATAAACAGAAATGTCTTGAAATATATAGCTATCGCGGCAATGCTGTCGGACCATATAGCGATGTTGTTTATGGCGGATTATCCGCCGGTATACTTTGCTATGCGGCTGATTGGCCGGCTTACCGCCGCGATTATGTGTTTTTTCATTGCCGAGGGTTTTCACTATACCCGTTCCAGGTATAAATACGGGATGCGCCTTGGTATCTTTGCTTTGATTTCTCAATTTGCCTACACTTTTTTTGAAAGCGGGACCCTTTTTACATATAGACTGTTCACCGATTGGAATGTGATATTTACGCTGTTTATCGGGTTCTGCGTTCTCCTGGCTTATGAAAAAATAATCAATAAACCTGTCAAATGGATTATAATCGGGTTGCTTTGCGCGGTGTCATTTTTTGGAGACTGGATGATTATTGCCCCCCTATGGATATTGTGTTTTTACGTCTTCAGGGACAATAAGAAAAAGAGATTTGTTGTGTTCGGCGTATTGGCGGCATTAGAGGTGGCGTCCTGCGTTCCGTTTATGATAAGCAACGGGGAGATATGGCAGATAGGCGTGTTTCTGGTTATTCCTTTACTATGGTTATATAACGGCGGGAAGGGCGATAACAGCCCTATTCACAAATGGGCGTTTTACTTGTTTTATCCGTTGCACTTAATAGCGCTTGCGATTATCCATTGGGCGTTAGTATGAACCGGGCAGCCTGAAGCGCATAATATTAAGCTCAAAATCTTTTCAGCTGAGGGGCGGGCAAATGAGGGAACTGTCGCGGTCCGGGATGATCGAGCGCAGCATCATCCGCAAATTCCGCAAAACCCTGTGGAATCCTTTTGTGGCGGGCGTCAAGCGGTATGAATTGATTCAGGCGGGGGATAAAATCGCCGTCTGTATGTCCGGCGGCAAGGACTCGGCGCTGCTGGCAAAATTGATGCAGGAACTGTACAGGCATTCGGATGTTCCGTTTGAATTGCGGTTTATCGTGATGGACCCGGGGTACGATACGGAAATAAGGCGGCAGATCAAGGAAAACGCGGCGTTACTGGACATCCCCGCCTTGTATTTTAATTCGGATATATTCCAAAAAGTATTGAAAATGAAAGGGGCGCCCTGTTATATGTGCGCGCGGATGCGCCGCGGGCACCTGTACGGATACGCGCAAGAACTGGGCTGCAATAAAATTGCGCTGGGACACCACTTCAACGACGCGGTGGAGACCGTACTGATGGGGATGCTGTACGGCGCGCAAATCCAGACCATGATGCCCAAACTACGCAGCAGAAATTTTCAAGGCATGGAGCTGATCCGTCCGCTGTACTGCGTGCGTGAGGACGACATCTTGGCATGGGCGCGGTATAACAGCCTTGCGTTTATACAGTGTGCCTGTCCGCTCGCGCAGGGCGGCGCGGCCTGCGGCGGCTCCAAGCGGCAGGAGGTCAAGGAATTGCTGGGGCAATTGAGGCGCGGTGACGGGGATGTGGAAAACCGTATTTTCCAAAGCGTTCATAAGGTCAATCTGGATACGGTCATCGGCTATAAGCAGGGAGGGAAGGACTATACCTTTCTCGACCGGTACGATATGCCGCGTGGTGAGGAGCTATGAGCGGGTTTTATGACACGGTGGCGCTGGACGATGAAAACAGCGCGCTGGTCATCATTGACCAGACGGCGCTGCCGGGCGAACTCCGGCTGCTCCGGCTGACCGATTTGGACGCGTTTGCGGAAGCGATAGGGAGCCTGAAGGTGCGCGGCGCGCCGGCTATCGGCGTGGCGGCGGCGATGGGGTTGTACTTAGCCGTCAAAACGGCGGGCGCGGAAACGCGCGAGGCCCTGCTCGCAAGGCTCACGGAAGCCAAGACGGTGCTGGCGGCCTCACGCCCCACCGCCGTCAACCTCTTCTGGGCGCTCGATCGCATGGAACGGGCGGTGACGGCGCGGCCAAACGCCCCGGTCGCGAAAATGGTGGAAACGCTGCGCTCGGAAGCCCTGCGGATACGTGACGAGGATATACAAGCCTGCCGCGCCATAGGGGAGCACGGACTGACCCTGTTGCGCGACGGCGAGGGCCTCCTGACCCACTGTAACGCCGGAAGGCTCGCGGCGGTGCGTTACGGCACGGCGCTCGCGCCCGTTTATTTGGGTTCGGAGCGCGGTTATAGGTTTAAGGTATACGCGGATGAGACGCGCCCGCTGCTGCAAGGGGCCCGCCTGACGGCGTTTGAGTTGCGCGCGGCGGGTGTGGACACGACGCTGATATGCGATAACATGGCGTCTTATGTGATGCAAAAGGGGCTGATACAGGCCGTGCTGGCGGGCAGCGACCGTATCGCGGCCAACGGGGACGTCTGCAACAAAATAGGAACATCCGGTATCGCGGTGCTCGCAAAGCATTACGGCATACCGTTTTACATATGCGCGCCCGTATCCACCGTTGACCCGCGGTCGGCCACCGGCAAAGACATGCCCATAGAGGAACGCGGGGGGCATGAAGTCACGGAGATGTGGTTTGCCAAACGCATGGCTCCGGCGGACGTGAACGTGCTCAACCCGGCGTTTGACGTGACTCCAAATGCATTGGTGACAGCCATCGTCACCGAGCGCGGTGTCGCCCGCCCGCCTTATGCGAAAAGTTTAGGAGCGCTCACGCCGGTTATATATGACGGGAGCAATGCGGAAGGGAGTGGACAAGAGGGACGCATTGAGGTAAAATGGGAGCATGAAAAAGATAACAGAAAAGGCTGGGCGGAGATGTCCTGTGTGCGGGGAAACGAAGGATCGAATATTGAAAGGACACAACCTCTCGGGGACGCAGCGCAGCTATTGCAAGAGTTGTGGAAAGACCTACACGCTTGAACCAAAACGGGTTGCATTATGGAAATCAATTACATTACCGTGGGGAATCATCTTCTACCCGCAATCAAGCTGTCAGACCCGCCGGACGTGCCTCCGCTCGGACTGTATGGATAGCTTCACAAGCGATACCTGCGGGAACACAGACCAATTCTGTACAATAAGCTCTTGTTGTCTGAACGGCTCTATCCTTTGTGCCGTGAAATCGACAAATCGGCGGTTTGCCGGTTGCGGACAATGCCCGACCGCGAACAGGCTCACGAGATTATTCTCTCTGAACTGGTCTACGATTAGCATTATACCGCAAATTAAGGGTGTCAGGCAACTGACATCCTTTCTTGCGATGGTACGTAAGATATATTTTTGACACTCGGAACATTTCATACTATAATATGTCGTAATGACATATACGGTGTAATCGTTCACCAATCAACTTCATAAACACAGGAGGTAGGCATGAACATACACTTCCGTGGTCATGACTCGCTAATGATGTTCTACCTCCTGCCGGAAGAAATCGTAGCGCGGACGGAATTGACCGACTTTCCCCGCGAACCGTATAAAGCACTTGACGACCCAAAATGGCGCGAAGTCTATGAAAGTGATTACTTTCAACTCGCATTGTCAGACACTTGGGCATGGCTCGTTTGGGATTATCTCGACATTCACGGAGGCATGGAGAAATACTCCGGTTATGACCCGTTTTGGCGGATGGCACACGCCTATACCTTGTGGATGCAAGTGTTCCGCACTATGGGACTGACCGCCGAGCATTATTTTGCCAATGTTGACCCCGGAGATATGATGGCGTATCTGTCTTACGGGGAAGCGGCTGATACTATCCGCATTATGGTAGGTCATTTCATAGCCAATACAAACTTCCGGCTGAGGCGGGATGTCGTTAAAGAACACCGCGCCCACGAGGATTACGACTCCCGCCGAAGCAGCGTCAAGATGGACTTCCACCGCCGATGGTATCATACCCGCGCTAAAGTCAAGGTTTTGGACTTTATGGGAGTGGACAAGAGAGACGCTAAAGGAAATCAACAACGGCAAAGGGCACCTCCCCCTTATCATGGGAAGCACGCCAACACGATTTAGCCGCACCAAAAGCATTATAAGCATCAACAAACACCGCCACGACCGCATACAGGGTATCAAGCGTTCTTGCAAAGCACCGACTACGCCGCGCCAAAATCGGAATGTAACACCGCAAATCGGCGTTTACGCCCTCAACGGTAAACGTATCTTTCTTGTTGTGAAAATTTTGCGTGTACTTGCCGGGATATACAACGTCCTTATAGCCGTTCCAACCATCAGAAAAGTACGCTTCCCCCCACGGCCCGCTGTCAACGATTGCCTGAATCCGTTCCGGTGACTTGTCGAAAGCCACGTCAAACCCCGCAATTTGGCGAGGTTCACGACTCACCATCATCATTACATAAACGTTTTCACGGGTTTCACTGTGTGATTTTTTGCCGACAAACCAGTACAACTCATCAAGCTCATAACAGCCGTTGAAAACTCGTTGAGCACTTTTCGCGTGTTCATTTCCCAGTGTTTTTTTTAATCCAGTTGTATACGTTTGCTTTGCTCATCCCTAAAAGTTTGCCCACTTTGCGCCCACTCACCCCTGAATAGTAGATTTTCAAGGCTTGTTTGCGAGTTTCTTCATCATAGGCAACCC
>JAIRUE010000054.1 GCA_031254575.1 Oscillospiraceae bacterium
AAAAAGCAACTCGCAACCCATCGCAGATGGTACAACAACTTCCCTATGAGACCGTTACGCTGGTTGTCCCCCAGACACACTATCTTAAATTTTGTAACACATCATTGACAACCCTACAACAAATAAATTTTTTCTCGTTCGATTGGTCGATACCAAATCTCCAACACATGTCATCTAAAGCAGAAACCCCGCAAGGCTGATTATCCTTGCGGGGTTTCTGCTTCCCTAATCGGTTGACTGCCGGAGTAACATATTATTTTTGTTGTACATCGTTATTACAGCTAACCCAACGGTTCTAAGGGTCTTTTGTTTTGCCCCTATTCCACAAGCCCCAGTTCCCGCGCTTTCATCACGGCGTCGGCGGCGTTGCCCACCCCCAATTTCTCATACGCGATCCTTGTGTGCGATTTGACCGTGTTCAGGGAAAGCCCCGTTTTTTCTATGATGCTTTCCCTTTTGTATCCCTTCGCCAGAAGTTCGACAATCTTTTTCTGCTGCCGGGAGAGCTTTATTGTGTTCTTTTCATGATCCGCCATAATGCCCTTGCGCTGCCTGCTGACGGCGTAGGCGGCAATGTATACGTTATTCACATACACAGGGTCAAGCCCGCCCCGGTAATCCGGGCGCTCCGTCTTGCCGGACACTTTCTTCAAAACCGGCAAAACCGCCGCGCCCTCGTCGGCAATCAGCCGGATGAAGGCAAGGGGCTGCATTTCCGACAGTACGGTCTCCAGCATCCTCTGCGCCTCGTCCTTGCTGTCCTCCGCCCACAGAACCGCCGCAAGCAGAACGCCCGCTTCGGCGGCGTCCTGCGGGCGGCGGAAATCCTTGCCCATTTGCCGGAGCCGCGCGGCAAGGTCTTTGGCCTTCTCCAACTCCCACAGCGCGGCATAGGCGCGCGCGGTGGTGAAGTATTGATAGAGCCGGTAAGGTTCCAGCGTCGCGCTCTCAGTGACGAAATAGTGATCGAGCCATTCCCGCGCGGCGTCCGGATCGCCGTTCCATATCCGCACCCTCGCCGTGAACGCCAAAAAGTTCGGGCGCAGGAACTGCGCGTCCTCGTTCACAAAGCGCCCGGCCTGCTCCAGCGTCTCTTCAAAATCTGCCTTTTTCCCCATCGCGAGGTATACCGCCACGAGATGCATATAGGTCCCAAAACGTATCTCCTTTACCGTACCGCCGTTCAGACCGGAAACGGCGGCCTGCGCCTCGGCCAGCGCGTCGTTTATCCGGTTCTGCTCCAGATAAAGCCCGGAGCTGACGCCGTGCATAATCAGTTCATAGTGGTTTTTCAGCAGTTTCCCGTAGGTCTTTTTCAATTTGCCATACAGCTTTTTGTCCGTCAGCTCGTAGAAATCCCGGCAGCTCCTGTGCAGAAAAGGCATCTGAAGGCTCAGTGTGACCGAGCGTATCTCATCATCCTTAAATACCATCGGCGGCAGCAGGGACGCCTGGGCGATCTGTTTGGCGAACGGCGTGCGGTAATCGAGCGCCACAAGGGAAAACGCGCCGTACGCGAACCGGGGGTGTTTGAGGATGATCCCCGGCAGCGCCCGCGTCAGCTTGTCCGCATTCGCCTCAAACGCGCGGGAGTCGCCGACCAGCCAGGCGGCGTACGCGCAGGAGATATACAGCACGGGACATTTCTTGCAGAGGTTCTCAATGCCGGGGGCCAGATAAAACCTGCCCACGATATTGACGTATTCGTCTATCGAATGGCCGCTGTTTTTCATGAATTTGTACATGACGTCCAAAATGGTCCTGATGTTGCCGCTGTCGCAGGCGTACCGCCGCGCGATAAAGTGGGACTCCCCGCCGGAGTAATACTCGGCGGCCGTCCGCCATGATTTCTTTTTATCCGCGCCGGCGTATTCCGGCCGGGCGCGCAGGAAATCCAGAAACAAATGGTGGTAGCGGTAAACGCCGTCCTCAATACGGGTGACAAAAATATTCAGCGCCCGCAAGCGTTCCAGCAGTTCCCCCGCGCCGGGGTCCCCCGTTATCTTTTCGCACAGGGGGACGGGCAGTTCATCCACGGCGGCGGACGTGAGCAGAAATGCCCGCAGGGTGTCGTCCCACTCGTCCCATATGTAGGTTTTGATGTAATTCTCCAGTACGTGCCCGCCGGAACCCTGCGGCGCCGGGGAGGAACTCTGGGCAAGGGCGTTGACGCCGATCGCCCAGCCGCCCGTATACGCGCGCACGGTTTCCGCTTCCCCCTCCGACACGCCGCGCCCGCGCGATATAAAGTATTCCTTGATTTCGTCCCCGGTGAAGGCCAGATGCTCCGGGCCGACGACCGCCGCCCGCCCGTCCCGGATGAGCTCCGCGAACGGCGGCTCGTTGCGGCTCAGGATCAGCGTGACGAAGGAATGGGGCATACGGCGCAGGATAAACGGCAGCGATTTCAGGATCTCCTGGTTGGTGATGGTATGAAAATCATCCAGCGCGAGGATATATTCGTCGCCGTCCATTAAAAATCCGGACAGCAGGTCTATGGTGTATTCCACGGGAGAGGAGGAAAAAGCGGGGTCTTGCAGGACCGAGGTCATGCGGGCGTTGTCCGGCTGCGCGGAGAGGATTCCGGCGCAGAACATCCTGTAAAAAATCAGCGTGGAATTATCCAGGGCGTCCAGTCCTATCCACGCGGGTTTGCGGCCGGAGCCCCGCATCCACAAAAGCGTCGAAACCGTTTTGCCTGACCCTGCGGGCGCGGAGATGAGAATCAGCTTTTTTTTCGCCGCCTGTTCCAGCCGGGCGACAAGCTCCCGCCGCGGCGCGTATATTTCGGGCAGCGGGTCGGGCGTGTATTTGTTGTTTTTGATGTTGGGCGTCACCATATTGCGTCACTCCGTTTCCTTGATCTCAGTATGGCCCGCGCGCCCGTAAAAGTCAAGAAAAATTATTTTCAAAACCTCACCCTTGGGGGATTTACTTTTTTTGCCGGACACTGTATCATGGTAAATATGCTGGAATAAGAACGTTTCCAGCGCGCGCGCCGGGCACAAAAAAAGCGTAAAATCTCAAAAAGGGGTTGACAAGCACGGTGATTTGCAGTACAATTGACAAGACAAGACAAGACAAGACAAGACAAGACAAGACAAGACAAGACAAGACAAGACAAGACAAGACAAGACAGCCGTAAGTCTGTCTTTTTGCCGTAGGCGGCCGCCCTTTCTTTGAGGGCGGCCGCCTTTTTGCGTACCTGTGAGCGCGAGGGAATTTCAAGGCATACTCATTCAAATAAGAGAGGGTTTTTGGACATGAAAACAAATAAATTTTTATCGCTGGTTTTGGCATTGGCGCTGATACTGACCCTTATCCCGGCGGTGACGCCCGCGGCAAAGGCGGCGAGTATTCCCACTCAAAATGGAGCTTGGATATTTGCCAACGGAACGCCTGTTGTCATAAAAGACGTCGGTGGAGTAACAGGTTTGTACAGCACGGACGGCACTATTACTTATTTTTCAGACATCAGCGATTGCCATATTTACGGCGGTTGGGAAAATGCGGATTATATCGGGAACACATCCGTGACCATGGAAAGCGGAACACTCACTAATTATTCGCTTTTCGGCGGCAGCCGACAGGGCAATATCACAGGTAACACGAATGTAACCATCACAGGCGGCACAGTCGGATATGTTTATGGCGGCGGCAGAGGTGATAGCACCACTACTCCTGACGGATGTGTTTCCGGCACTGCAACGGTAACGATTGGAAACGCAACAATTTTTGAAGTTTATGGCGGCGGCAGTCAGGCGTGTGCCGCAACGGGAAGCACGAATGTAACAATTAACGGTGGGACAACAATAGACTATCTTTGCGGCGGCGGTTTTGCGGGCAGTGTAACGGGCGGCACCAAATTAACCATAAATGGCGGTACGCTTCCGTGTATTGTAGGCGGCGGCAATTCCTCAACCGCAACTGTCGGCGGCGACACTGATATAACCATTGGAGGAAACGGTGTTGTTACAGAAATTTATGGCGGCGGCTGGGCGGGTAATGTGACAGGCAACACAAATGTAAACATAACAGGAGGAACGCTTAACAGTCATATTTATGGTGGCGGGGTATATTCGAATGTAGGCGGGACGGCTAATGTTACGGTGGGAAGCGGCGTAACATATAACGGTTTATATAATATTTATGGCGGAAGCGGCGCCGTCGGAACGGTAGGCAATACAAAAGTTACTGTCAACAGCGGCGACTGGAGCCATATTTTCGGCGGTAGCGGAGGTTGGGATAATTCCGGTAATCCTGTGGCGAGCGCTGTAAACGGTACTGCCGAAGTAATTATCGGGGGAAACGCAACTGTTGGAAGTGTTTATGGTTCCGCTAACGGGAATATTAACGGTACTTCAAAAATAACGATTGAGGGAAACGCGACTGTTGAAGACTACGTTTACGGCGGGGCAGACAGCGGTACGTCAACAGTAGGTAATGTCGAACTCACGATAGGCGGTAATGCGACCATAGGGAGCGGCGGTGTCGGGAGCAGCCTTGTTTACGGCGGGGGAAACGGAACGGACGTCATCGAAAATGTTGTTATTAGTATTCAAGACAACGCAACTATTAAAGCTGATGTTTACGGCGGCGGCAATCATTCAAACATAGGCGGAAATGTCACAATCAATTTTTGGGGAGGCAATCTTAGAGATGGCGTCTTGCTTTACAGCATTTACAGCGGCGGAATGGGAACCGGGGTTATAGCGGGTACGAACGTTATAAACGTGTCCTCAAATTTGGCGCAGTGGGAAAACTACGGCTTCTTGTATGGCACTATTGTCGATAATTTTTCCCTAGATTATAACGCTAACGGCGGAACGGGAACCGCTCCCGCGCAGGTTTATAAAATACAAGGCGAAACATTTACGGCGGCGTCCAATATGTTTACCGCGCCTATCGGTAAGCAATTCAAGGAATGGAATGCGGTGGCGAGCGGTGGAGCAACAACGGCATATGCGGCTGGCGCAACTGTCACCATGCCAAACAGTGCGCTCACACTTTACGCAATCTGGGAAAATTTACCGACCTACGCCGTCACCTTCAGCGTCACAGGCGGCAACGGTTCTCTGACGGCAAGGGCTGACGGGTCGGCTGTCACGTCCGGGGCTTTGGTGCAGCAAGGCAAAAATGTCGTATTCACAGCCAACCCGGACACCGGCTACCGTGTGAAAGCGTGGAAAGACAACGGCGCGGCGGCAAACGGAACAAACACGGCGTACACGCTCAGCGGCATTGCGGCGATACATACCGTCACGGTGGAATTTGAACTGATCCCCGCGACCGACGACGACCCCACGCCGCCTCCAACAGACCCCACCCCGTCTCCGCCTCCGGTCATTCCCACTCTTCCGGTCAACGGCGGCGCGGCGCGGGTGAACTACGCGCAATCGGGCGGAACCGTCACCCTCAGCCTCAACAACAGCAAGATCGCGGAGATCCTCGATACATCAAACGACGGCGAGGCGGTATTTGACCTCACCGGCGTGAAGAACGCGGAAGCCGCCGTCCTCAGCGCGGACGCGGTGAAAGCGTTCGGCGGCGCGAATGTCGCGGTGACGTTCATCTTTCCCAACGCAACAGTCACCCTCGGCCCGGAGACGCTGGAAACGCTCGCAACTCAGGCGGGCAGGCAAGCCGTCACGGTGGAGGCGTCAGTCGTGCCGCCGGAGGACCTCACGAAGATGCAGGCGGCGCAGGTCAGGGGATACGGAGCGGTCGTCAATAT
>JAIRUE010000062.1 GCA_031254575.1 Oscillospiraceae bacterium
AGAAATTGCCGCCACGCTGGCTAAAATCAAAAAGAATTGGTTTGATGAGGATGATCCTTTCCGTAACCGCGAATGACCGTTCGGTCAGACTTGACAATTCCCGGACTATGTGCTATGCTATATTTGTAGTCAAACGGCGGTAAAATGAATATGACGATCAAAAGGGCTTATGCTGTCGACATTGACAGCATAAGCCCTTACCTGTTCGCCGAATCTAAAGGCCGGAAAGGAGGGCGGCTTTGAGAGAGCAGACGCAGGAGTTAAAGGTTTCGGAAAAACAAATCGAAATCTTGGCAAGGCGGTTGCTCCCCGAAATAAGAAAATTCTTCGCCGATGAGAACATACGAAAAGAATTTGAGGAATGGCGGAAGAACAAGCCGAACGAAAAAGAGAGATAGGGGGCAAATCGAGAGAAGGACGCCGACAAAACCGGCAGCATCCCTTTCCTACATATAAAATCAACGGTTCAGAGGTACGATAATAACAAAACCATACGGCAGCGCGGCAAGGTTTGTATTTGGGGCGAACTGGCGCACCAAAGGAAAACGCTGTAACTGCAATGGATACAGCGTTTTTTCTACTTATTTTTGAGCGTTTACCCCTACGTTTACCCCTAACAGGATTTTATCCGCCCTTTTCGATGCTCTTAATAAACGCCTCCATCCGGGCGGCGCCGTCCTGCTTCATGCCCTCGGTGACGAATATCGAGCGTAAATGCGGCGGTGTCTCCGACCTGAATGAGGAAGTATGGGCTCTGGAAGACTACGGAAAATATATTTTTTATGGGCTTGACAAATGCCTACAATTCATATATATTTTATAGAGCAAATAAAAAGGATGGCCCGTTTGAAATACATAATCAAAATAAACGGAGGGACTTATCATGTCACGGATCGCAAACAGTCTTACAGACCTTGTCGGAAAAACCCCGCTGCTCAAACTCGGCAAATACGCCGAGGCGCAAAATCTCAACGCGGCGCTGGTCGCCAAACTCGAGTATTACAATCCGGCGGGCAGTATCAAAGACCGTATCGCGCTGGCCATGATCGACGACGCGGAGCGGAGCGGCAAGCTCAGACCCGGTTCCGTCATCATCGAGCCGACCAGCGGCAACACCGGGATCGGGCTCGCGTCGGTCGCCGCCGCCAGGGGCTACCGCGTCATCCTCACCATGCCGGAAACGATGAGCGTGGAGCGGCGCAAACTGCTGGCCGCCTACGGCGCGGAACTGGTATTGACCGAGGGCGCGAAGGGGATGAAGGGCGCCATCGCCAAGGCGGAGGAACTGGCCGCCGAAACCCCGGACGCGTTTTTGCCGGGACAGTTTACCAATCCCGCCAACCCCAAGATACACAGAGAGACTACCGGCCCGGAGATTTGGGAAGACACCGGGGGCAAAGTTGACATATTTGTGTCCGGCATTGGCACCGGCGGCACGATCACCGGCGCGGGCGGGTTTTTGAAGGAGAAGAACCCCCACCTTAAAATCGTCGCGGTGGAACCCGCCGACTCGCCCATGCTCTCGGAGGGACGCGCCGGGCCGCACAAAATACAGGGCATCGGCGCGGGATTTGTGCCGGACGTTCTCGACACCAGGATCTATGACGAAATCATCACGGTACGGAATGAGGACGCCTTCCAAGCGGGCCGCGAACTCGCCCGTACCGAGGGATTGCTGGCCGGCATATCCTCCGGCGCGGCGGTCTGGGCGGCGGCGCGGGCTGCGGGACGCCCGGAAAACGCGGGCAAGGTCATCGTGATCATACTGCCCGACACCGGCGAGCGGTATCTCTCCACGCCGCTGTTTGAGGCGTAAGCGCCAATGGGGACGGGATTTTCGGGCGGAATTATCTGTCTATACCCGATTTCCTCTTTGGATAAATCCCACTGTCTTAACGGCCCGGGAGGTTATTCTTCGTCGCCGCCGCTGTCGTCATACCCGTCGCCGCCGTCCGCCGTGAGAAGGCCGCCTTTGTGGATGCCGTCCAGAAATTCACCGGTCAGATAAGGGCGTATTTGGTCATAATACAGCGTGTAATAATAGTTGCCGCCAATATAGTGTTGAATATCGTCGATCCTGATTCTAAAACTGTCCTCTCTTACAAAAAACGCATTGGTGAATTTGCCGGGCGACCTCATATACATAGCGTACTCAGGATAAAAGTATCCGTTCAGCATGTGAAATGCCCTTTTATAAACGGTTTCGGCAAAGTATTTCACATCGAAATCATCCAGCGCGTCAATTTGTACGCCGCTTTCCAGCAGACGTTCATGGGTTCGCCAGCCCGCCATTAAAAGTTCCAGATAGGTCGGGTGCAGCGTGGCCGCATTGTAGATCCTGTTCAGATTGTCCGACACGTTTTTCAGGGCGAACTCATAGTAGCGGGGTTCGGGAAGGTATTGGGTGATCTCGTTGAGCGCGTAGGCGACCCAATGATCTCTGTACCTGGCGTAATCGTTTGCGATAAAATTTTCGACCGCCGCCGCCGCGCCGTCCAGGTACTTCTGCTCACGCGTATATGTATACGCCCTGGTCAGCGCGAAGGTGGCCTCGCCGTCGTAATAGATGGTGCGGAACTCGGCCTTGGGGGAGTAATCGGGATAGTTCAGCACATGATAATACGTTCCCGCGCCGGGGTCCTGCAGCTCCAGGATCCCGTCTGCGAGCAGGCGCACCATATCGATATACGTGTCCGTACCGAACACATCCATATATTCGGTGAGCATGATGACGGCCAATCCGCTGCCGCCTAATTTCACCTCATTGTCTTTCCTTTCGACGACATAGGCGGCGCCGGGTTCCCTGAATTCCACGGCGGTTTCCAATAGATAATTGACGGCGGAATCGATGCCGGCGATCAGCGACGTATCGCCGGTCATCCGGTAATAGTTGAGTAAACTCCAAATGGAGCCGGTATGCCGGAGGATATTATAATTGTCTATCTCATGGTCAAAATTGGGGAAATATCCATATATGAACTGTCCGCCGGGCTGTATCATCTCGGACAGATATTGGGACGCGCTTATAATGATGTCCTTGATATACACGTCGTCCGCGGCGTCAATGACCCTGCGCCCGGCGTCAAGACCCTCGTTGTATAAGTCGATCACAACGCCGTCCAGGCCGCAGAAAAAACCGGCGGTTGAAAACAAGGTGACGTTTTCAGGGAGACTTTTGATTTCCGTGCCGTAGTTTTTCAAATACTGATTGATGTTGCTCAGATTCAGCGGGCTCTCAGCGCTGTCCGGGGCGCTGTCGGTATATCTTAACATCCTGTTGGCGTTGACCTCGCCCTCCAGAAACGCGACGTCAAACGCGGGATCAAACGATATGCCTTTTCTGAAAAAATACGGATAACGGCTTTCCGCTATCTCCCTGTGCAAATCCGCGGCGGGCATTTCCTCAACGGAACTGACAATATCAGCCTTGACCCAGACGGCTTTTATATTCTTTTGCGAAATGAGCTTTCTGGCGCCTTCTTCCGCCGCTTTCCATGCCGCCTCCAATGTGGCCGCCTTTCCTTTGGCCACGTAAGCGCGCTGCTTGGAATCGCAGACCGATAAGAAAACAATCGGGCCGTCAGCGGCGGGCGGGACAATCCCCAGCTCCGAGGCTAAAATGCGGTTTTTCAGGGCGGCGAACTGCGGTTTTCTGTTGCCGTACAGGTGAACGATCACCGAAACGGCCAGAAGCGCGACACAGCCGACGGACAACGCGGTCAGGAGTATTTTCCGCCTCCTGCGCGCCTTCGCCGCCCTTATCCTTGCCCGCTCTCTCGTCTTCTTACTCATAAACCCTCCCTATACGGAAGCTACGCCGCCCCTTTTCCCGGCGCCCAAACAAATCGCGGGCGCGTTCGCCGGCGGAGAGTCCGCGCGGCTTGACTGTGGCTCTCCCCATCCGTGCGTCCCGCTCGTTACCTATGCAATGCCAGTTGCATTATACCACAATGAGGGCGGTTTTTTCAATGTAAATTCTCCGAGCGGAGTTGACAGCAAAATAAGGGAACGCTTAAAACCTTTGCGGCTCAAGCGTTCCGTGGTGGAGGCAGAGGAACTCGAATCCCCGACCCCATGCGTGTGGAGCATGTGCTCTACCAGCTGAGCTATGCCTCCCGATCACGGTACCAAATATACCATACGAGGCGGGCTGTGTCAAGCGCAAAATCTTTTGGGCTTTCCTGACAAAACTAGCCGGCAGCGGGGTGTTTTGCCATCCGCTCCCGCTCCGCCTGCGGCGGGCGCAAGTAGATAACGCTGTCCGCCGGACGGGTAAACCCGTTCAAAAAGCACAGCGCCGCGCCGTACCCCGACACATACGGGCGCGAGGCGATACGGTCGCCCTCCCGCGCGCACTGGGAAGCGGCGTCGCCCACCCACAAAACGGGAGAAGGCGCTTGACTGACAAAGGAGTTATAATCCATCGCGCAATCCTCCGTCACGCGGGTCAGGACGGATTGTTTCATGTGAAACATCGCGCAGTAAAGCTGACCGCGCCGCGCGTCCATCGCGGCGCAGACCGTCCCCTCATACTCCAAAGCGCCGTAAGCCGCCGCCATCAGCGACGAAACCCCGGCGCAGGGAATACCCAGAGCGCCGGCGAAACCCAGAGCCGTGGCGACGCCGATGCGCAGGCCGGTAAACGATCCGGGGCCGTTGGTGACGGCCACCCGCGTGACGTCGGAGGGGGACGCCCCCGCGTTTTTCAGCGCCGCGCCGATCAGCGGCGCGAGCGTCTGGCTGTGCGTCAGGCCGTTGCTGATGAAACTCTCCGACACCAGGACCCCGCCGCGCGCCAGCGCGGCCGACGCCGTGACCGAGGATGCGTCTATGGCAAGAAGCATAACGATATGTCCCTTTCCGTCTCATTCAAGGCCGTTATCGCAACGCAGACGCCGCTCACGCCGCCGCCCGCGTTCTGCGCCCACTCCACCGCGCGGACCCCGTTTTCATATTCGTCCCATCCGGCTCCGAGCAGATCGTCGAAGCCCCCGAGGCGGTAAGCGTCGTAGTGGGCCAGCGGGACGCGTCCCGGATACAGGTTGACGATGGCGTAGGTGGGGCTGGTGACGGGTTCCGCCACGCCCAAACCCCGCGCCAGGCCGCGTACGAGGGCTGTCTTGCCGGCGCCCAGATCGCCGTACAGCCATACCGCGTCGCCGGGGCGCAGCAGGCGGGCGAGAGTTTCCCCGTATTGTTCGGTGTCCTCAACGGAACGCGTCAGCATTATGGATTCCCCGTCAATATCTTTTTTTGCCCCGGTAGTTGCCGGAGCGCATGTTGCGCGCGCGCCTGCGGCGGTTGAGCGCGACCGCGAACAGGATATACAGCGCGACCAGCCCGACGACGCTGAAAACAGCCCACTTGATCCAGTCCTGCGAAATAAAGTCGCCGATCCCCTCCTGGATCGCCTCGCGGGTGTCACGTTCGACGTCCCTGTCGGCAAGGAGCGGAACGGTGCCGTATTCGTGTCCCTGATAGGACAGCCTGACCTCGCCCAGCACGTCGCCCGCGCTCACCGGGGCGTGGACGCCCTCAGGTTCGTAGACCGTGACACGGCGGTCAATCTCCTCGGGGTTGAGAGTCTTCGGCACCAGCGCCTCGACCGAGCGTTCGGGAACAAGGAGGACCTCATCCTGTTCCTGTCCCTGGATCACTTTGATACTTGTGAGTTTATCGACACGGCTGAGGATGCGCTTTATCGTGAAATTGGCAAATCCCCATTCAAACAGGCTGCGCGTTTCGGTAAAGCTGCGGACGAGGTTCGTCTCCTCGTCCACCGCCGCGCCCAATACCACGCTGATGAGGGTGAGGCCGTCTCTTTCGGCGGTGGACAGCAGGCAGTGCCCCGCCGCGTTGGTACTGCCTGTCTTGATACCGCGCGCGAACGGGTAGATATAATCGGGATAGCGGCGGCGGGTTATGAGATTGTTGGTGGTGGTCAGCGCGCGGCCGTCGGGCGTCATGTTGGTGGGGGGCAGGGTGATGTACTCGGTGTTGGCGATCTCCATAAAAACGGTGTTGTTGAGACATTCCCGCGCCATGAGATAGAGGTCGTACGCCGTGGTGTAGTGTTCGGGGTCGGGGAGGCCGTGGGGGTTTGTGAACTGGGTATTTTCGCAGCCTATGTCGGCAAGGCGCGTGTTGACCGTCTCCATAAAGGCCGGGACGGAACCGGAGATGTGCCGCGCGATGATGTTGCAGGCTTCATTGGCCGAGGGCAGCATGGCGCAGTACAGCAGATCGCGCAGGGTCATCTCTTCCCCGGCCTTGATACCGGCGGTGCTGCCCTCCGGGATGATGTCGAAAAAGTCGCCCTCCTCCGCCGTGACGACCTCGTCCAGCTCCCCCAGCTCCAGCGCGAGCAGCACCGTCATGATCTTGGTGATGCTGGCCGGTTCGCGGCGGATGTGGATATTGTGGGCAAAAAGGATCTCATCGGTCTGGGCGTGGACCAGGATGGCGGAGCGCGCCTGGACGTCCACCTCGGGCAATGTGTTGTAGGCCGCGGCGCGGGGCGCGGTCAGGAGGAGGCATACGGCTGTCAGTACGGGTAAGATCGCCTTTTTTTTTCTTGTCATGTATAGGAATCCCTTCCGCTATGTGGTAGAATACAGTATGCCGCAGGCGCGGGATACGCCGGTTCGCGGGCGCGAAACGGGATGTATTGAAATCATACGCTATGCGTTTGCGGACAGTATATCACAAAAACAGTGGGTTGTGAACAGTGCAAAAGAAGATTGTCCTGCCGGCGCTTGCCCTGGCGACCGCGCTGCTGCTCGGTTTCCTGATCGGGTACGCGGTATGGGAAACGGTTCCCTCGGACAGTTTTGTCATCGGGGGAAGGCGGGAAACGGGAGATCTGATTTCGGACTATGCCGATGACAGCCGGGGCAGAATAGACATCAACACGGCCTCCGCCACGGAACTGACGGATCTGCCGGGCATCGGCCCCGAACTGTCCCGGAGGATCATCGAATACCGCGAGCAGTACGGCCCGTTCGCGGAGGTGGACGGCTTGCTGAATGTGAAAGGCATCGGGGAAAAGGTTTTGGAGGGACTCAGGCCATATGCGGCAGTTGCGGAAGCACCCGGCGGCTAAGATCCTGTTTGTTTTGTCCGGCTTGGCCGTCACCACGCTGCTCTCCCTGCGCGGCACGGCGGCGCAGCGCGGGATCGGGCTCGCGTGTTCGCTGGCCGCGCTGGGCGTCATGGCGTTCCGGTCCGGGTTTTTGGACAGGGCGTTTTCCGGCCTGAACCGGCGGACAGGCGCCGTTTCAGCGGGGTTGTCGCTTCTGGCGGGGTACCGCTTCGCGGTGGATTTTCACCGTGTTTTCGCGGCGAAACCGGCGGCTGCCGCGCTGGCGGGGATCGCGCTGCCCGCCGTGTTTGTGTTCACGCACTTCTTTACCGTCCGGGCGTTTTCTTTTGCAAAAACCTGGTTTTCCCGCGCGGACCGCGCGGAGAAAGCCTTTCTGGCCGTTTGCGCGCCGCTGTTCTGCGCCGTTCTGGCCGTGACGTTCTCCGTCACCGGGGTGTTCTACGCCCCCCGGCCCGGCGGGTCCGCCGTCTATGACGTCGTTTACACCACCGATTCGTCCGTTCTGATGGACACCAATACATATCAGAGCGTCAACGCCAAGGAAAACGACATCCGCCACCCGTTGTTCGGACTGTTCGCCATGCCGTTCGGGCTGGCGGCCGGGGCCGTTTCAAAATTGCTGTTCTTTGTTCCAAACGCCTACCCTATTGTCATTGGCATGATACAGGTCGTCCCGCTACTGTGCGGTTTTGTCATGCTCGGGCGGCTCCTGCGCCTGACGGGGCTTTTTAAGATCCTCTATCTCGCGCTCTCCGCCGCCTCGTTCCCGGCTCTGCTCTATACCCTCGCGATGGAGCGGTATACCTTTACCTTTTTCTGGCTTGTCCTGCTGATCTACCTGTATGCCGAAAAAAGCGGCGGCAGGGACTGGGCCTTCATCGCCGCGGCCGGGGCGACACTGACGGGCGGGGTGTTGTTTCCTCTGCTGACCGACGCAAAAACCCTGCGCGGGAAAGCGCGGGAGACAGGCCGCTGCGCCCTCCGCTTCTTCGCCGTTGCGGCGCTGTTCGGGCAATTGCCGCTGTTTCTGAACGCCGTGCCGTCGCTGCGCGGGCTGGCGCGCTTTACCGGCGTGACGCTGCCCTTTTCCGGCAGGCTGCTCCAGTTTTTAGGGTTTATCGCCGCCTGTTTCGCCGCGCCGCGCGCCGGGCTGGATACGGGGACGTTCTGGTACCCCTCGTGGCAGGCGGAGCCGTCCGCGCCGGCCAATGTTTTCGGAGCGGTTATGCTGTCCGCCGCCGCGCTGGGGTTTATCCTGAACCGCAAGGAGCGTTTCGCCCGGATCTGCGCGGGCTGGGCGGCGTTTTCGTTTATCATCCTCTGCATTGTCGGCTGGGGGACGGCGGAAAACGGGCTTGTGCTGTATACGCTGTATTTCTCGTGGGCATACCTGTCGCTGGTCTTCATGTTCGCCGAAAAGGCGCTGGCCCGCTGGAAACCCGTCCGCGGCGCCGTTTACGCGGCGGCGGCGGCGGTGATGCTGGGGGTTAACCTGCCCGGCCTTTACCAAATCATCCGGTTCGGCGTCCAATATTATCCGGCAAGGTAGGGTGCCTTATGATACGAAAAGGGATTTCCGCAGCGGGGCGGATGCTGAGGGTCAGGCATTACGTTAAAAATATCCTGGTCCTGCTCCCCCTCGTCTTCAACGGGAGCCTGTTTGACACGGAAACGCTGCCCTCCGCTCTTTGGGGGTTTGGGGCTTTCTGCCTGCTCTCCTCGGCGGTGTACATCGTCAACGACATCCGGGACGCGGAAAACGACCGCCGGCACCCGGTAAAACGCGGACGGGCCATAGCGAGCGGCGCGGTGCCGGTTGGAACGGCGGCGGCGCTGGCCGGGAACCTGGTCGTCCTGGCGGCGGCGGCGCAGTTTCTCGCGCGGCGGGACGACCCGCTTTCGTGGCTCTGGCCGGGGCTGTATCTGCTGCTCAACCTCGCCTACAGTTTCGGGCTGAAAGATATTCCCGTCGCCGACGTCGCCGCCCTCGCGGCGGGGTTTCTTCTGCGGCTGCTGTACGGCTCCGCCGTCACCGGCATCGCCATTTCAAACTGGCTGTGCCTGACCGTGATCGCCCTGTCGTTTTACCTCGGATTGGGCAAACGGCGCAGCGAACTGGTGGCAAACCCCGGCGGCGCGACGCGCGGCGTTCTGCGGCGTTACACTTACGGGTTTCTGGATAAAAACATGGCGTTGTGCATGACGCTCGCGCTGGTGTTCTATTCGCTGTGGAGCGTCGATACGGCGACGGTGGAGCGTTTGGGCGGCAATATGGTTTGGACCGTCCCTCTTGCGTTGATAATCTGTTTGAGATACAACCTTGTGACGGAAGGGCAGGGCGACGGCGATCCTGTGGAGGCGCTGTTCCGCGACAAGGCGTTATTATGCCTGGCGATTCTGTTCGGGCTGCTCACGGTGGGCATCATTTACGGGGGGTTATTATGAGGATTCTTGTGGTGGACGATGAAAAAAACCTTGTCAAGGGGATCAAATTCAACCTTGAGCACGAGGGGTACGAGGTCGAAACGGCGGAAGACGGCGAGGAAGCCGTGGAAAAAGCCCGCGGCGCGGCCTTCGATCTCGTCGTTATGGATCTGATGATGCCCAAAATAGACGGGCTGGAAGCCTGCCGCCAGATCCGTGAGTTTTCCGGCGTTCCGGTCATCATGCTGACGGCGCGCGGCGAGGACACCGACAAACTCATCGGCTTTGAGTACGGCGCGGACGACTACATGACAAAGCCGTTCAACATCATGGAGCTCAAAGCGCGTATCCGCGCCATCCTCCGGCGCTCGTCGGCGCAGGGACAGGGCGGCGGCAAGGGAGAGGAACTGGCGCTGGAGCATATCACGCTCAATACGGCGCAGCGCAGCGCCTTTGTGAACGGCGCGGCCACCGACCTGACCGCCAAGGAGTTTGACCTGATGGAACTGCTGATGCGCAACAGGGGACGCGTATACAGCAGGGAAAACCTGCTCAATCTGGTGTGGGGCTACGAATACCCCGGCGACATCCGCACCGTGGACGTGCATGTGCGCCGCCTGCGTGAAAAACTGGAGCTCGACCCGGCGAATCCGGAGATACTGCTCACCAAATGGGGGGTGGGGTATTATTGTAAAGCATAGACGCCGCCGGCCCCTGAGCCGTTACCAGCTTAAGATCGCCCTTTCCTATATGAGCATCCTCATCATTATGCTGGTCCTGCTCAACACGTATCCCGTCTGGATCTCACAGAACTTCATGTTCAGCCACACCCGCACCACGATGACGGAACGGGCCTCGATGCTGACCAATACCCTCTCCGGGCTGGACAGCATGACGGCCGAGAACGTGGCGCGTATCATGGCCGTGCTGGACGACCAGACCCAGTACCGTACGGTCGTCGTGGACCGCCAGGGGCTGGCGGTTTACGACAACCTGACCTCCGGCGCGGTGGTGGGCCGGTACGCGCTGGCCGTCGAGGTGGCCGACGCGCTCTCCGGCCTCGACGTGTTCCGCTCGATTTATAAAGACGCCGCCTTTGACAGCCGCTGCGCCATGCCGGTCATCGCGCACGGCGAGGTGACCGGCGCGCTCTATCTCGGCCGGTACGACACGGATCAGGGCGTGCTGCTGTCCGAGCTGCAGTCCGACCTGTTTGCGGTGTCGATCGTCATCTTTGCCATCGTAGTGGTGTTTTCCGTTTTTATCGCGCTGGCGCTGACGCGCCGCATTTCGGTCATCCTGCGCGGCATCCGCGCCGCTTACGGCGGCGATTACGCCTACGCGCTGCCCGTGCGCGGGCGCGACGAGCTGGCCGAGGTCGCCGAACGGCTGAATCAGCTCTTTTCCATCCTGCACAAAACCGAGGGACTGCGGCAGCAGTTCGTATCCGACGCGTCCCACGAGCTCAAGACGCCGCTCGCGGCGATACGGCTGCTGACCGACTCGATCTTATCGACGCCCGATATGCCCGCCGAAACGCTCCGGGAATTTGTCGCCGACATCGGCGGGGAGACGGAACGCCTCAGCCGCATGACCGAAAAGCTGATGCAGCTCTCGCGCCTGGACACGCGGGCGGCGGAGACGGCCGCCTCGGCCGACCCCGCCGCCGTGGCGCGCCGCGTGGCGCGGATGCTGGAACCGCTGGCGGAGGGCGCGGGCGTCGAACTGCGGTGCGAATTGGCGGAGGACTGCCGTATCGCGGGGGCGGAGGACGACCTCCACCAGGTCCTGTTCAACCTGGCGGACAATGCCATCAAATACAACAAACCGGGCGGCACGGTGCAGATATTCGTCTTCCGCCGGGGCGGGGAGGCGTATATCGTGGTGACGGACACCGGCGTGGGTATCCCTCAGGAAGCGCTGCCGCTTGTCTTTGACCGTTTTTACCGCGTGGACAAGGCGCGCAGCCGGGAGGCGGGAGGCGCGGGGCTGGGCCTTTCGATCACCGCCGGGACGGTGGCCCGCATGGGCGGGACGATTGCGGCGGAAAGCGAACCCGGCAAGGGTTCGCGGTTTACGGTGAGATTTCCTCTGCCGGAAGGGGGCGGCTCCGTATGAAACTTACGGCCATGCTGCTGCTGTCTTTGTTTCTGCTCGCCTCGTGCGGCGCGGAACCGCATGAGGCGGGGACGCCCGTGACCGTTTATCTTCCCGGCGGTCCGGACGACCGGGCGGCGGTGGTGGAAAAAACCCTGTACTGCCCGGAGGGCGAGACGTTGTGGGTATTTGCCCTGAACGGGGTCCTTAGCGGGGCGGGGGGGCACTCCGCGTTTCCCTCCGGCGTGACGGCGGACGGGTCCGCGCTGGCGGACGGCGTGGCGAACGTCAGCCTGTCGGAAGAAGCCGCGCCGCTGACGGGGTTCGCGCTCACGCAGGCGCGCGCCTGCGTCGTCCTGACGCTGACCGCGCTGGACGGCGTTAACGGCGTGACGCTGAAGATAGAGGGGCAGGATGCGGAGCCCGTTCTGTTCCGCGCGTCCGATTTCATATCGGGCTCGCTGGTGCTGGCCGATACGGAGCGCATCATCACGCTGTATTTTATCGACGAACTGGGTGAGAGGACCGTGTCGGAAACGCGGCAGCTCGTCGTGCGGGAGACGGATACGGTGGACTGGTATCTGCGTTACATGGCGGAGGAGATGATCGCCGGGCCCAAGACGGCGGGGTTCCGGCCCGCGCTTCCCGAAGGGACCCGGCTGCTGTCGGTCATTGTGGAAGGCGGCGCCTGCGCCGTTATCAACTTTTCGGGCGAGTTTATGCCGGGCGCGGGGAACAGCGGGGTTTCGCCCCGGCAGACGCTCAATTGCCTGGTGCGCTCCGTCACGTCGCTGCCGGGTGTATCGTCGCTGCGCCTGCTGGTGGACGGGCAGCCGCTGGAAACATACGGCGGGATCGACGTGTCGGAACCGCTGAGGACGAGCATTGCGGCGGCGCGGTGATTTTAGGGATGCCCCGCGGTATCGGGGAAAATACGCTCTCGATGGAAAACGGGAACACAAGCCGGAACCCCTCCGCGCCCGTTCTTTCGCCATCTGATTTGACATGGGGGCAAAACTTACGGTATAATGGCTTGACCGCATAGAAGGGGAAAATGCCAATGAACGCCAAAACCGTCGTAATGAGCGTATTCGGGGCGCGGCCCGACGCCGTGAAGATGGCGCCGCTGGTCAAAAAGCTGGCCGCCGACCCCGAAATCCACAGCGTCTGCTGTGTCACCGGCCAGCACCGCCAAATGCTGGACGGCATTTTGACCCATTTCGGCATCAAACCCGATTACGACCTCGACATCATGACGCCGCGGCAGTCGCTGGCCGCGATCACCGCCAAAACGCTGACCGGGATGGACGAGGTGTTCGCGGAGTTGCAGCCCGATCTCGTGCTGGCGCATGGCGACACCTCGACCGGGTTCGCGGCGACGCTGGCGGCGTTCTACCATAAAATCCCTGTCGGCCATGTGGAGGCGGGTCTGCGGACGGGCGCGCGGTATTCGCCCTTTCCGGAGGAAATGAACCGTCAAATGCTGGCGCGTCTCGCGACGCTGCACTTCTGCCCCACGGGGAACAACAAACGCAACCTTGAGGCGGAGCAGGTTTCCGGAGCGCTCTATGTGACGGGCAACACCGTCATCGACGCGCTGAAGATGACGGTGCGGGAGGAATATACCTTTGACGACCCCGCTTTGCGCGGGCTGGATTTCGCGAACAGCCGCGTGCTGACCGTGACCGCCCACCGGCGCGAGAACTACGGGCAGGCGCTGGAAAATATCTGCCGCGCGCTGCTCGACCTCCGCGACCGAAACCCCGGCGTCGTCATTGTCTACCCCGTGCACCTCAGTCCCGCGGTACGCGATACCGTCATGCCGCTGCTGAGCGGGCAGGAGCGCGTCGTGCTCACCGGCCCGGTCGGGCTGCTCGATATGCACAACCTCATCGCGAGATCGTTTCTGGTGCTGACCGATTCGGGCGGGCTGCAGGAGGAAGCGCCCGCGCTGGGCAAGCCGGTGCTGGTCATGCGGAGGGAGACGGAGCGCCCGGAGGCCGTCGCCGCCGGGACGGTCGTGCTGGCCGGCGTGGAGCGGGACGGCATCGCGGGCATGGCGCAGGGACTGCTGGACGATCCGGCGTCTTACGAACGCATGGCGCGCGCGGTAAACCCGTACGGCGACGGGCACGCCTCCGGGCGCATTGTCCATGCCGTGCGGTATTTCGCGGGGCTGGCGTCCGATCCTCCCCCGGCCTTCGGTCTATGAGCAGGCATAAAATAACGCTGCTGTCGGTCGCCGCCGCCCTGCTGCTGGCGGTGGTCCTGATGGGCAGCGTTTGGTTTATCTATTTCACCGGCAGGCCCGCGGACTTCACCTTGCCGCCCCCGCTGCCGCCCGACGCGTCGCCGGGGGTATCCGGGCCGGGGCCGGTTTCCGGCGGGACGTCCTATATTCCGCTGGCCGTGGACGCGCGGAATATCAGGACGCTGCTGGCCACGGTCGAGCGGCCCGGCGCTTACCGCCAGACAATTGTGTGCACCTCATACTGGCCCGGCGGGGAAGAATCCGTCACGCACCTGTGGGCGCGGCGCGGCGGCCTGACCCGCGTGGAGACTCTGGACGAGGGGCATCCGTCGCAAAACCGCATTGTCACGCCCGACGTCACCTACGTCTGGACGGGAGACGCCATGCCGTCCCACACGGTGTCCCCCGAGGACGCGGACGCCGAGGCCCTGTCCGGCGTGCCCACATGGGAGGACGTCGCGGCGCTGCCGCAGGAAAGTATCGTATCCGCGGAATACCTGTACCTGCCGGAGGAAGGACGCTGCCTGCGCGTGTGGACGCGGGAAGCGGTTTATCAGGGCGAGTACATCGTATCGCTGGAGACGGGATTGCTGGTCAGGGCGGCGTTTACCGGCGCGGACGGGCAGGCCGCCTATGCGTGCGACGCCCAGGCCCCCGATCTGGGAGACCCGGGCGACCTTTATTTCACGCTGCCGGACGGGAAACTGGTGAGCGGGTGAACCTCGCGCCGGCGGCTGACACCGCCAGTGCTTTTGACATCGAAAACGGCGTGTTAAAACTCTATATGGGCAGGGGCGGCGATGTCGTCATACCTGACGGCGTGACAAGTATTGGCGATTATGCGTTCACTATGGATTGGATAACGGTTAAAAGCGTAACCATGCCGGACAGCGTGACGAGCATTGGCAATGCCGCGTTTGCTGGATGCTCAGGCCTTAAAAGCATAACACTGCCCAACGGTTTGACGAGTATTGGCGAAGGCGCGTTTAGGGGATGCGCACAGCTTACAGACTTAACGATTCCCAAAAGCGTGACAAGCATTGGCGCCGACGCGTTTGTTAAATCCCGTACGGATAAAACCCCTCTTTCAAGCCTGACGCTTCATGTCGTAGCGGGGTCAACTGCTGAAACATACGCAAAGAACAATAATATTAAATATGTATCATCAGGCGGCACGGGCTCGCAAGACCCGACCCCGCCTCCAACAGACCCTGACGCCGGCGAACCCTCCGGCTGGGCGGTTGAAGCCGTCAGCAGAGCCAAAGACCTCGGCATCCTGCCCGAAGCCCTGCAAAGCAGCTATCAGCAGAACACCACCCGCGCGGAATTTTGCGAGTTGGCGGTCGCGCTGATCGAAAAGCTGACAGGCAAACCGATAGAGGCGCGGGGTGTCCCCCGGCATCATGAGCGGCAAGAGCGCGGATACCTTTGACCCGGACGGAAAATTCACCCGCGAGGAGAGCATTTCGACGATGCTCAAGCTGTGGGACTGGTTTCAGAAATAGGGCCGTTCGCGCACAAACCCCGGCTCGGCGCATGATTGCCGCGCCGGGGTTTTCTTATTTTCTCAGAGCCCACCACGTTTCGTTGTGAAAGGGATAAAATCCTATATTGTAGTAAAACTGCTGTGACGAGACGACGAAGGCACGCTTTGCGCCCTGCTCCCCGCACCGTTTTACGCCCTCAAGCACAGCCGCTTTCCCCAGCCCCGTTTTCCGGTATTCGGGAAGCGTAAAAACCGGTTCGACATACGCATATTCGCTGTTTGGTATATGCCACATCCCGCAATGGGAAGCGTAGTCTCCGTTCGGAGCCACCACCAATATCCTCAGCCGCAAGTCCAAACGCGGCGCGTCAAAACCTGCTCTTTTGTTCATGCTCTCCGTTTCGATTTCGTTGCGCTCACGGGTATTGTCAAACCCCCGCCATATCGCGCCGTAGTATTTGCCGGCGTCAAAGCGGCTGTCGTCAAAACTCATGATTGAAAAGCCTTCCGGCAGGGCATACCCGTTCCTGCCAATGTCGATACACGCGACCGCCGCTTTATCCCCGGTGGGAACGAATCCCAATGAAACGGCCGCTTGCTGGTACTCCAAATCGCCGTCGGGCAGTAGTATTTTGATATTTCCGTCCGCGCTTAAATTTTCAACCGCGTAGCGTATCATTTGGGCTTTCAACCCGTCATATTTCGGGTCCGCGCAAAAATAAGCCTCACCAATATCGCCTTCATACGTCGCAAGCCCTACAATCCTGCCGCCATCTTTGAAAAGACCTATATGCGACAGGTTTTCCCTGCTCATGTATGGGCCAAACTGCCATACCCACCTCGCCCACAAATAGTTGGGCGTCAAAACTTTATCCTCATTGATACGGATCAAAAAATCGCACACATCGTGAAAATCTTTGGAATATCCCCATATGTTATTATACTGTTCAATGCGCACAGACATATGTTGCCTCCGAAAATATAGCTTTCCCTTCACGCCCACGGACTGTCACGGCTGCGGCGGCGATTCCCCGATTGCTATATTCCGCACCGCGTTATCAGTCAAGAAACCCTAAAAACTTCGTCAGCATCTCCGCAAGGTCAGCGCAGGTCGCGCCGCTTCGCGGGGCAAATTTGCCGTCCTGCCCGCTGTTGGTAATCCCTTGCAGCGTCAGCTTGTTCACGGCGCTTTTCGCGTAATCGCTTATATCGTCCCAATCGGGAAACTCCTTACCCATCAGTATATCGGGAAGGATGTACCCCGTTATGTTCTGAAACTTCCAGATAATGACCGCCAGATCCTGCCGCGATACATCATCCTCCGTGCCGAATAGCCCGTTGCCGTAGCCTTTGACAAGCCCGGTCTGAGCGGCCCAGGTTACGGCCCGGACGCTGTAATCGTCCCCGGACACATCCCTGAACGGATTGGTCATATCGCCGGCATCGGGGCTTCCCATGAGGCGGTGCAGAAGCGTAACGGCCATGCCGCGCTTTACCGGCATATCGGGGTATAAAACAGCCGCGTGAATCTGCGCCATAAGGGCGTGCCCCGCGGCGTTGGGGTGAATATCAATGCTGACAGGGCCTTTTGTCATGTCCAGATTTACGTTCGTGACCCGGATGCCGGCGGCTTCCGCCAGCGTGAAGGCTTCGTAAGTGTCCGCGATGCCATAGCCGCCCGTTTCCGCGCCGCCAAGGATGAGCGCGTTCATGCCAGTAATCAGTTCTTTTGCCGTATCCGAAAGGCCCAGGCCCGCCGGGATGGGATTATAGACGGTGCTTACGATCATGGCGGCATTGGGGGCCTCCGCCTTTAAGAGGGCGATAATCTCAGCAAAATCTGACGTAAAAGCGGCCACACCGGCTTGGAGGGACGCGTCCAGCGCCTCGTCGGGGACAAAAGTCATCAAAGATATAAATATCTGCGCGATCTGCTCAGGCTGGGCGTTCGTTATATCCATGCCGGTTATCCCGGCGTCAAGGGCGATCTGGCCTATCCTGCTGATCACCGGGCCCAGGATATTGTTTCCGCCGATATTAAGCGTGATAACGTCCGCGCCCGCTAAAACGGCCTGTTCCGCCGCCGCCATCCCGTTCAGCGCGTCCAGAAGCTGCGTTGTGGTAAGCCCGGACCGGGCCAGATTGTATGTTTCGACCGTTTTGCCGCCGGATTTCATCTGCTCGGAAAGGAATCCGACATAGCTTTCGGTTTCGGGGTCCGGCAGGGCGTAGCCGGCCGGCACGGAATCGCCAAGGGCGACATAGACCAGAGCGTCGGCGGAAGACGCGGCCATAACTCTGAATCCGGGTATGTTCGCGCACACGGATACGGCCATCAGCATGACAAAAACGGCGAGCGCCTTACTTTTAAGATTTTTCATAAAATCCTCCTTCAGCCGCAGCGGCGATTTTACCGCTGCCTCTTAGCAGAATACCATTCTTTATTTCTTTTGTCAAATATTTTGAAAAATATGTCAAGGGAGCGGCGTTTCCGCCGCCTCTTCATCAAAATTTTGCAAAACTCCTTGACATCCGCTCAATTAGGGTCTATTCTGTATCCGCTACACTCGCTACACTTGAACTGCTTAAAACATTGATTATTGGGAGGAAATAAGCATGTTTTGTCACAAATGCGGAACTCAGCTCCCCGAGGACTCGGGATTCTGTCAAAAGTGCGGGGAAAAGTTAATAAAAGACGAAGGTGCGCCGGAAACGCCTGTCGCGCCTGCAACCGCAACTATACCGGAACCTATTGAACCTGCCACGCCGGCGGCGGATACCCCTGACTTTGTTTCCAAAACAAACGGTAAAAGCATTACGGAAGCGCACAACCTCTTAAACGCCAGTGTGTGGCGTTGTCCGCGAATCAAAAAAGTATCCCCGAGGAATGGTTTTTTAATATTGAAAGCCAGGTTTATAAATTATACCATAACTGTTAAGGACGGAAATTACAGCGTTACTATGCCATACAACAGGCTATCCGTCCCTTGGATAATCAGCTATATACTATACATCGGGGTTATAATTGCACTTGAAGTAGCGGCGGAGGAGTTTGACTGGCCCGCTTTCCTCCCTTGGGTGGTGTTGATTTGCGTTGTGATTATTGACAATATCGTGATGGGACTGCTCTCAAAATCGGAAAGCAACGAGGTAAGGTCATTTATAAATGAAACATTGGATATAAAAGAATAAATGAAAAGAGGCGGGTGTTCGCACCTGTCTCTTTTATCAACAGCGATGGACAGGATTTTGTAATATAAATACAACAGAGGAGGAGATAAAGTGTTCTGTCGTAAATGCGGAACTCAACTCCCCGAGGATTCGGGGTTTTGTTATAAATGCGGGGCAAAGCTGATTAAAGACGAAACGGCGGCTCAAATACCCGCGTCTGCCCAGGCGGTCACACCGATACCTGCGCGATTACAACCGAAAGTCCCGGCTGTTTCCAATGCGGCGGACACGCCGCCAACCGATACTGAAGCGCCGGCCGATTCTATTGAATTGGCGGTCACCTGTATAAATAAGTATAAGTTGGATGTGTTTGTAGACGGCGCCAAAATAGGGAGAGTATCAAACGGCGTAACGTCATCATTAAAGATTACGCCCGGACCGCACTGCGTTAAGATTGGCCGCTCCAGCATCTGGATCGATCTTCCGGAGGGGAACGCCCCTGTCGCGCTGAACTGGCAATGGGGTGATATTCTCTGCAATCAAAACCATTTGGTGACAAAACCCTCTGAAACAGAAAAAACGAATATTAAAACCCTGTTAAAAGAACTAAACGCAATCGGTATCGCAGGACTTGTATGTGCCGTATTAGGAGCCATAGGGCTTCTGCTTGGATTTATGTTAACCCCGTCATATCCATCGGGCCCCATTATTACCGCCGAGCAGCATGTCGCGATTTCGTACGCAAGGGATTTTGCGTTGCCTTTTATTATCGGCGGCTTTGTTTTTATGATAACCGGAGCGATTATTATAATAGTTTCACCGCGGATAAATATAAAGCATCTTAAGGGACTTGCCTTTGGGATTGCCGGAACCGCTTTGGCCGCGATCATCATCACAGCTATCATAATACTCCATGGCAGCAATGATTCTAATTCTGATTTTGATAGCGGTTTTGATAGCGGTAACGCCTCTTATTCTGCAGACGCTGAGTCCAATGCAAATGGCGCCATCTCAGTAACTTTTGGCTCTACGTTCAGGCATCAAGGTATGGAATACACAATCGGCGATAGTTGGGATATTTCAGGAAGTGATGAGTATGGATACTATATCAATATTCCTGTAAAAATAACAAACATTAGTAATGCTAATAACACTACAGACTTATGGGTAGGAAAAACATGGAGTCCTAATGACATAACAACATATGGCGGTATAAGTACTGTCGGTGAAATGCGTCCAGGCGCATCACGAAACGTAGATATTACTTTATATTATGACGGAGATGGAGACTATGTACTAGAATTAACCAGAGTGCTAAAAAGCGACATTGAGGTAATAATCACGCTGCCAATAACACGGGCCTCTGGAACGGCTAATCAAAATGAAAATGATGGACCCGTATCGGAGACTTTAACCGCCAACGACGCGTATGGGATCGCTCAGACGTGGCTGAACATTCATCCGGATATGGGCATAACTATTGTCGGCTGGTCGTCTGATAACTTACATCAAGCCGACAGCGAGGAATACTATAAGTTTGATATAGGCGACATATATGGAAATTATATGTATTGGCTTAACATTTTGGTGCACAATGAAACGGGTGCGCTGTTCGCTATGCAAACAGATGACGGCGAGAACCCGGGTCCGCCTGTTATCGAACCATTGGATGATTATTATAACAGGTATTGGGGTACTTCGCAGTCGCAGCTCGTTTACCCGGGCGAAATATTATACGGCGGCAATCCGATATTTACCTGGCTTGGGGCCAGTCCACAGAGTATATACGATTATTTTGGCTATCCGGAATACGGTACGCCCATAGACGGCTATTATTATGAAGGTAGCGAGTATTGGGGATACGGCGATGTAATGTTTATTTTTGATTACGAAACCGGAAATATAGGTTATATTGCCATTTATGATCCAAACGCATTTACGGTAAAGGGGATAGCGTTAGATAAAAACCGAGCGGCTTTACTTGAAATTCTCGGCCGTCCGGCAGAAGCAGGCTGGAATGAAGCGGATACCTGCTACTATATGCTTTATGACCGCATGCGTATTGATATGCCATCCCCCGACGATAATGCGTACTTAATAATAATTTGGTAACAACGCGGGAACAAAGTACCGTTCAATAAGACAAACGCCTCTCCCTAAGCGGAGGGGCGTCGTTTATTTCCTTCAACCGTTTAGCCTGTAATTTCCGGGAAACCCGCGTGCGCCGAGAGGGTTATATCTATTGCAAATAAGAGCCGCAATACTCGCATTCGCCGGTATGCCCCGTCACTTTGTTATTCGCGCCGCAGCTTCCGCAGGTGACGACCCTCTCCTGTACCTGAACGGCGGAGGGGCCGGCAGAGACTTGGGGCGGAGCATTTTTCGCCAGTACGATCTCTCTTTGGGACGCGTCAATATACGCCCCGGCGAAATAGCCCGCATCGATCATCTTTTGCAGGTCTTTCACGGCAATTTCATAGGAGACGCCGACCGCTGAGGCTATATTGTCCACGGACGTCTGGCTTTGGTTGACGATCATGGCAATATATTTTTTATACCGCTCCCCGTCAACCTTCATTCTCCTTGCAAGGACAAACGCCCAAATCCCGCCCCCGACAAGCGCGACAGCCCAAAAAAAAGTATAGGTGCTGCCGTCCAGCGCCGCCAGAAAGATAAAGGCGCCCAAACCCATCAGTATAAAGGAAACAACGGTAACTTTTTTGCCGTCCTTTAAGACCGCCGCCTTGTCCGCGCTCAGTTTCCTGAATAAAAAGAGCGCGCCTAACGGCCAAAACAGGATAAACCAAAAAATAATCCAGCCCCAGGCCATTGATCTTTTCTCTTTTTGTCCAGCCTTCGCCATTACACACTCTCTCCTCAAAGTGAAATCCGCTTAAACAATCGAGGCGCCGCAATACGAACACTTCGCGGCGGCTCCTTCGGAAACCGTGTTTTCCGCTCCGCATCCGGCGCATATAACTATCTGGCCGATTGACGTCACATTGTTTACCGTCACAAGAGAGTAAATCATCGCTTCTCCCTTGCTCAGAGCCATTTTCAGAATCCTCCCCGCTTCGGTTCATTGGTTCCCACTTTCGCCATGTCCTCCGCGTCCCGGCGGGCGGTGCCGCGCGACCACGCGAAAATTGAAATAGTGATACTCCCAAACAAAATGATGATCGCAAGTTCAATTAAAATAAAGACGTATATTTTTTCTTTTAACATGCCCGCAAAAAACAAACTGATTATCGTGGCAACAAGGTACAGTGATAACGATGTCGTCACCCCCGCCTTCAAAAAGACGTTATTGTGCCGCGCGCCCGCAAACCGAAGCGCGATCAGCCCGCCGAACAAAACGCACTCCGAAAGCAGCAAACATGCCAGCGCCAGCCCGTTTATGGCAATCCGCTCTATCTCGAGCAAAAAGAACGCGGCTAATGAGAAAATAACTATAAGTAACCCGATAATCCCTATTGCCGCAACGCCGTTTTTGTTTCGCATGACCGATACCTCCTATAATTTGTTCCCGCACTCGGGGCAGAATTTGGGGCTTCCCACTATCTCCGTCCCGCAACCGCCGCACTTTCTGGCAAGCGATTCCCCGCACTCCGGGCAAAACTTCATTTTTTCATTCTCTATGGGATGGCCGCATTTGGAACAGGGTTTCGGAGCGGATTTGCCGCATTTGGGGCAGACAACGGAACCGGTCTTCATATCCGCGCCGCAAAACGCGCACGGATTATAGACATCGCCGCATTCCGGGCAGAATTTTGCTTTTCTGGAATATACGCCGCCGCATTCGCTGCACTCGACCGTGTTATCCGCCGCTTCTTCCGGTTTTGCCTTCCGCGTATCATGCCCGCAGACGGAGCAGAACCGGGCCGCGGCGTCCATATCGGCGTCACAGCCCGGACACTTTTTCATGTCCCTGACGTTGATAGCCTGTGCCAGCCCTCCCGTTTGCGCACCCATCGCGCCGCCAACGCCCAGACCCACGCCCAATCCGATACCGGCTCCCATAAGCCCCGACTGAGCGGAACCGGGATTGGTGGCGGCGCCCTCCAGTGTGTCAAATGAGCGTTCCTGCACATAATTGTACCCGACAATATCCATCTCCGCTCTTTTCGCCAGCGCTTCTTTCAGTTTCCTGACGGCGGGGTCGTCCTCCGGCACGTTAATGTCGTTGACGTAGAAACTGAGGAGCCTAATGCCGTATTCCTCTAATGTCGGGGTGATTTTCTCTTTCAGATGTTCGGAAAGCTCGTCTAAATAGGCGTTGATCTCAAGGGCGCTGACGCTCTTTTTGATCAAATACGATGAAATGGAGTCCTTGACCTTCGTCAGATACAAGCCCCTGAAGAATTTAATGACGTTATCCTTATCAAAAACCGGCAGCGTTCCGACGAGTTTTGTCAAAAACTGCTTTGCGTCGCCGATTTGAATGCCAAATTGACCAAACGAACGCAACGGAATAAAAATATTATATTTCGGGTCCTGTAATTGAATGGGGGTCGGAGTCCCCCATTTGATGTCCAGGGAGTGGACCTTGTTTATGTACCAGACCTCCGCCGTGAAGGGCGAACGTCCCCCGAACGGCAGGTTTATGATTTTATTCAGGAACGGGATATTGTTAGTTGACAGTATATGGCGTCCCGCCGCAAATATGTCGAGGGCCTGCCCGCCCTTATATAACACAGCTTCCTGTGATTCGTTCACGATAAGCTGCGTCCATGTGCCCAGTTCCTCGCCCGGATATTTCCAGGCGAAAACATCCGGTCCGCCGTTGTATTTGACGACTTCCACAATAGCCATAATCACTACCGCCTTCCCTTAAAATGCATTTTACCATCCGTCAACGCATTTTGCAAGCTGTCGAAAATTGATTTATCGAAATATTTCAGCGTACGGCGCCGGCGGAAACAGGACATTCCATTGTTATTATTTTTTCGTAATAAACCATGCCGGTGATAAAGAGAAGGATGAAAAAGCGGCTTTGACAGGGTTGCCTGATTGTGATATACTGAATACCGCGAATGCGTATGGGGTATATCATGCTGATGGGGAATGAGATATGTCTACGGAAAACAAGGAGAAAAAAGGACTGCCGGGCGGACCGGAGCCGCGGGCTGCGGAAAACAAAAAAGAGATTGACCTCCACAGCCTTATGCTGGACTTCACGCCGCTTGCCTGTACCCTGCGCGACGAAAATTATAGAATAGCCGACTGCAACGAGGAAGCCGTCAAACTGTTTGGGGTCAAAAATAAACAGGAATTCCGGGAAAGATTCAGCGAAATGTCGCCGGAGTACCAGCCTAACGGTCAGCTTTCCTCGGAGCTTGCCGCCCAATACTTAAAAAAAGCCTACGAAGACGGCAGATACGTCTTTGAATGGACTCACCGGACCGTAGACGGCACCTTGTTTCCCGCTGAAATAACCCTCGTTCGCGCGGGGTTGGAACTGAGCGGTTATACGACTTTGGGCTATACGCGGGATTTGCGCGAGCAAAAGCGGATGGAGAGAGAACTCCGTGAAGCCCTGGACGAGTCAAACCGGGTCCGCGATACCATGACAAGCGTCATCAATCAATCGGATATGTATGTCTATGTCACCGAATTGCATACGGATAAGATCCTGTTTATCACCGACAGCCTGAAGCGGCTCTTAAGAGTTGAAGGGGACGTGACCGGTCAATACTGCTATAAAGCGCTGCGGGGAAATATGGACGAACGGTGTGAGTTCTGCGCCTGTAAACAGCTTGATACAGAACCGGACGCGACAATCGTCTGGGAAGAACACGACGCGTCAAGGGACATTTACTACCGGCATACCGACCGGTATGTCGACTGGCCCGGCGGGGAAAAAGTCCACATCCAATACGGCGTGGACTTCACCGATATTAAAAAGGCGCAGGAAAAGCTCGAACACCGCGAAAAGCAGCTTATAACGCTTAATAATATGGCCGCCGCGTTTCTCACGCAGGACAATTCGTTATACGGCGACGTCATCACGCGCGAGGTAGGGGCTATCGCCGACAGCATGAAGCTGGACAGGGTTTGCATTTTCCGCAACGCCTCCGTTTCCGCGCACAGCGTTCTGCACACCTCTATGATTTACTGCTGGGACAAAGAAAGCGGCGGCACCCGGGAACCGATAAAAGCGTTTGTCGACGCTACATACGCGGAGTTCGCGCCGAGCTGGGAGAGGATTTTCAAGACCGGTGAGGCGATAAACACCCCCGCGCGGCTGATGCCGGAATTGGAAGCGGCGACGATGAAAACCTTCGGGGTGGTGTCGGCTTTTGTCACGCCCATCTTTATAGATAACGCTCTCTGGGGATTCACGCTGTTTGAGGACCGGTATAACGAACGCTTTTTTGACAGCGAAAGCGCCGAAATGATGCGCTCGGCCGCGTTTTTATTCGCGAACGCCATATTGCGCAATGAGATGGAACATGAGGTGGGTTACCGCGACCGTCTTCTGCGGGCGGTGAATCAGGCGGCGGCTTTTCTGCTGAATTCGGATATGGATTCGTTTGAAAACAACCTGCTGCAAAGCATGAAGATCATGACCGAAGCGGTAAAAGCCGACCGTATGTACATATGGAAAAATTACACGGTAGAAGACCGGCTCTACGGCAAAAGACTGTACGAATGGGCCGAGAGCGCGGAAATGGAGTATGAAAAGGAGTTTGCCTCAAGTCAGTCCTACGGCGATCATTTCCCAAGATGGCAAAAAATCCTGTCGGCCGGAAACAGCATAAACGATTTGCTGCGGAATATGCCCGCGGGTGAACGGGAAATTTTATCCTCCCAGAGAATCGTTTCCTTATTGGTAGTGCCGGTCTTTATGAAAGACGAGTTTTGGGGATTTGTCGGTTTCGACGATTGTCACAATGAGCGGATATTTACCGGGGAAGAGGAAGCGATCCTGCGTTCCGTCAGTCTGTTGTTCACGCACGCTTTAGTGCGCAATGAAATGACGCTGAGCCTCCGGGACACTTCGGTCAAACTGGAAACGGCGCTGGAGCAGGCAACCGCCGCCAGTAAGGCGAAAAGTGATTTTCTGTCCACAATGAGCCACGAAATGCGGACGCCGATGAACGCGATCATCGGCATGACGACGATAGGCAGGAACGCGGAAACCATAGATCAAAAAAATTACGCTCTGGACAAAATCGACGGCGCGTCCTCCCACCTGCTCGCCATCATAAACGACGTGCTCGATATGGCGAAGATCGAGGCGAACAGGCTGGAACTCGCGTCCGTTGAGTATAATTTTGAAAAGCTGCTGCAAAAGACGCTGGCCGTTATTCAGTTCCGGGCGGATGAAAAGCGGCAGCGGCTGACCGTGAATGTCGACAACGGCATCCCGCGCTTTCTGATAGGAGACGACCAGCGTTTAGCGCAGGTCATAACCAATCTGTTATCCAACGCGGTAAAATTTACCCCCGAAGAGGGCCGTATCCATCTTGAGGCGTCCCTGGTCGATAAAACCGAAGAAAACTGCGAGCTGCGCGTCGAGGTAGCCGACAACGGAATAGGCATACTGCCCGAACAGCAGGAGAAGCTGTTCGGCGCTTTCGTACAGGCGGAAAGCGGGACAAGCCGCGAATATGGCGGGACCGGCCTGGGGCTTGTCATATCCAAGCGTATCGTCGAGCTTATGGGCGGAAGCATTTGGGTCGAATCCGAGGCGGGAAAAGGGGCGCGTTTTATTTTCACCGTAAAAATGCTTGTCGGCAAACCCGTGCCGGAGGAGGATTCTCTTGAAGACGGCGGCGCCCGGCAGGTTTTGCGCGAGGACGAGTTTTCCGGCAAAACGCTCCTGCTGGCCGAGGATATAGAGATCAACCGTGAAATACTGATCGCGCTTCTGGAAGATACCGGCCTGCTGATTGACTGCGCCGAAAACGGCAAAGAGGCGCTGGAGATGATAGAAGCCGCGCCCGAAAAATATGATTTCGTATTCATGGATGTGCAGATGCCTAAAATGGACGGGCTTGAAGCGACGCGGCGCATACGCGCCCTGCCCGTATCCCGGCGCGGGAGACTGCCGATCATAGCGATGACCGCGAATGTTTTTAAGGATGACATCGAGGCGTGCCTCGCGGCGGGTATGGACAATCATCTCGGCAAACCGCTCGATATTGACAGGGTATTTGAAATGCTGCGTAAATATCGCCGGGCTTGATCGGGAGATGACAACTATGCGCAAAAAAGTCTTGATGCTCTGCACCGGGGGAACCATCGGAATGCTTCCAAATGAAAACGGCGCCCTTGCCCCGGCCAGCTGGCAGTCCATTAAGCGATTCTGCCCGGCCGTGACACAGCTTCCGTTTGACGTCGACACACAGGAGATGGCGCTCATAGACTCGTCGGACATGCACCCCGGGTATTGGGTCGGCCTGGCGGGAAAAATCCGGGACGAATACGCAAATTACGACGGCTTTGTTATTCTGCACGGCACGGATACCATGACTTATACGGCGACAGCGTTGTCTTTTATGCTTGAAAATCTGGACAAGCCCGTTATTGTCACCGGGTCGCAGCTGCCTCTCGCGCAGCCGCGGAGCGACGGGGCGCAAAACCTTGTGACGGCGCTGAAGATCGCGGCTTCCGACGGCATTGACACCGTGCCGGAGGTCTGTGTTTTATTCCATAACAAACTCCTCCGGGGAAACCGCGCCCGCAAGGTGAGTGCGACCGGATTATCGGGATTTGATTCCCCGAATTACGGTGTGTTGGCAGAGATAGGGGAACCTATCAAAGTGAACGCAAACCTCATACGGAAGCCCTCGAAGGAAGGGCTCGTTGTACACGGGTCTTTGAATCCAAACGTCATGCTCCTTGACATATTTCCCGGCATCAGCGCCGCCGCTCTCAGAAGCGTTTTTGATATTCAGGGGCTGAGAGGCGTTGTTTTAAGGACATACGGCTCGGGCAACGCGCCCGCAAGCGGCGAATTCCTGAACGAAATAGATTACGCGGTCAACAGGAAGGGGCTCGTGGTCGTCAACATCACCCAATGTAACCAGGGCGCGGTTGAGACGGGTCTGTACGAGGCGGGTTCCCATCTTCCCCGGCTTGGGGTCATCAGCGGCTCGGATATGACGCCGGAGGCGGCGCTGGTCAAGATGATGTTCCTGCTGGGGCAGGGATACGACGCCGCGGCGGTCAAAGAGCGAATGCAAAAGGATCTCCGCGGCGAACAGAGCGCGTTGACGGATTAAACGCCTCATAAAATTTATTTTCAAAACCTCACCCTTGGGGGATTTACTTTTTTTCTTCAGTGCCATAAAATTGTACACAGGCTGCAATGCCTGCGTTTTTTCAGCGCGCAAAAACGCAAAAAACGGATACGGAGGGTTTCGGACATGAAAACAAATAAAATCTGCTCGCTGATTTTGGCGGCGGGCAGGAAGGTAAAGTCAACGGTACCGCCAATGTGAATATAGAAGGCGGAAACTTAGATTACATATTCGGCGGCGGTTTATTCGGGTCAGTAGGGGCTGCAAACGTCAGCATGACCGGCGGAACTGCGACCGGTGTTTATGGTGGCGGAGACGCGGCCGGCGTCGAGAGGGATGTTAATGTCTGTATTGGCGGAGACGCGAAAATTACGTCTTTTCTTGCCGGCGGATGTCGGAATTATAATTTGAATTATTTCGTTCCGGATGGCGGTGCCCTCATTCCCCCCCAAGGGGTCGGCGGAAATGTCACCCTTACGATCGACGGCAACGCTGAAATAGCATCCAATGTATACGGCGGCGCGGTGCGGGTGCACTACGCGCAATCGGGCGGAACCGTGACGCTTACCCTGACCAACAGCAAGATCGCGGAGATCCTCGATACATCACACGACGGCGAGGCGGTGTTTGACCTCACCGGCGTGAGGAACGCGGAAGCCGCCGTCCTCAGCGCGGACGCGGTGAAAGCGTTCGGCGGCGCGAATGTCGCGGTGACGTTCATCTTTCCCAACGCAACAGTCACCCTTGGCCCGGACGCGCTTGCCACGCTCGCAACTCAGGCGGGCAGGCAAGCCGTCACGGTGGAGGCGTCAGTCGTGCCGCCGGAGGACCTCACGAAGATGCAGGCGGCGCAGGTCAGGGGATACGGAGCGGTCGTCAATAT
>JAIRUE010000111.1 GCA_031254575.1 Oscillospiraceae bacterium
GAAGCAGCTTTCGCTGACCCCCCACGGACCGCCCCGCCTGGAGGCCTGTTCCCGCTGGGCGTAGACGGCAAAATCAAGGGATTCGCGCAGCAGGGAGTTGCGGTAGGCCGGGAGAAGCAGGTGCGGCATGAAATACTCGAACATCGTGCCCGTCCACGACGCCATGCCCCGATAGCGCCCCAGCGCCGTCTGCGCCCGCCCGAGGCGCTGCCAGTGCTTTTTGTCCGCCTCGCCGCGCGCCACGGCGATATAGCTCGTCTGCCGCGCTTCCGAAGCCAGCAGGTCGTAAACGCCGTTTTCGGCTTCGGGATTATCGAGATCCGCGCTGATACGGAACATCCTGCGTTTCTGATCAAAAAGAGGCCGGAAATCCATATTGTCGGCCAATAGGCCCGCACGCGCCGCTAGCCCTTCCGCCGCCCCGCCGTCAAATTCGCGCAAACCCTCCCGCAGCGCGATCAGACAGCCGCAGAGGTTGCCGGAATCCACCGACGATACATAGCGCGGTGGCAGCGGTTCCAGCGTGCGCGTATCGTACCAGTTGAGCAGGTGGCCGTGCCATTTGGGAATGGCTTCGAGCGTTTGAAGGATGCCCCCGATCAACGAAAACATTTTTTCCCGCGTACACAGGTCCAGATCGGCCGCCGCCAGCGCGCAGAGAAGCGACAGCCCTATGTTGGTGGGCGAGGTGCGGTACGCGACCCCCGCCGCGGGCTGTTCCTGAAAATTGTCCGGAATAAGATAGTGGTCGTCGGGCAGCAGAAAGTCCTCAAAATACCGCCACATCAGCGCGGCCTGACGCAGCAGAAACGCGCGGTCGGCGCCGTGCAGCCTTTCCGCAGGACGGCTCGTTTTGCTGACGGCATACGCGATGAACGGCGAAGCCGCCCATCCCGCGCCCAGCGCCCAGCCTGCGGCGGAGCGTGACAGACAGGCCGTGAGTACGCCCCACGCAAGGCCGGGAAACATGTCCCGCGCCGTCTGTACCGCCCCGGAAAAGACGGTTTCCGTCTCCGCCGAGGTCGTCCATTGCAGCAGATGTTCGCGGGACACGCAGAGCCGCCACAGCGCGAGAAAGATCGCGTGAGCCGAGACGGCGGCGTTGTAGGGCAGAAAGACGAGCATTAAGAGCGTCTGGCAGGCCACCGCCGGGATACCGGTGATGATGGCGGCGTGCGTCCGGCTGGAGCGCCCGGGTTTCAGCGCGCGCTCGGCGAGGGAGAGCAGGAGATGCGACGCGGAGGCGGTCAGCGCCACGGTCAGTATCGTGCCGAAGACGACTCCCGGAAGCAGTGTCCCCGCCGTCAGCGCCGCAAGCGTCACGACAGGCGTCAGGCTGCCGCGCAGGGGGTCGAACAGTTTCCAGCGGGCGAGCGGGCCGAGGGATTTGTCAAAAATCCATGACGCGGCCTGCCAGTCGCCCCTGATCCAGCGGTGCTGGCGCATAAACCAGGCGCGCGCCGTGGACGGGAACCCGTCTGTCAGCTCGACATCTTCCATCAAACCCGCGCGCAGAAAGCCGCCTTCCAGAAGGTCGTGCGACAGGACGCGGTTTTCCGGCAGGCGGTCCTCCAGACAGGCGAGATAGGCGTCGATGTCGAAGATGCCCTTGCCGTGGAAGCTGCCCTGCCCGAACAGATCGTGGTAGACCTCACCCGCCGTGCCGCTGTAAGGGTCCAGTCCTCCCTGTCCCGCGAAAACGCGGGAGAACACGCTCTTTCCGGCGGCTTCCAGATCGACCGCCATCCGCGGCGCGAGAACGCCGTGCCCGGCCGTCACCACACGCCGCCGGGAATCGACGGCGGGGCGGTTGAGCGGGTGGAGCATCGCGCCCGCCATGCGCCGCGCCGCGCCGGGCGTCAGGGCGGTGTCGCTGTCCAGCGTTATAAGGAATTGCGTCCCGGCCAGCGCCGCTTTGTCGCCCGTAGCCACGCGGAGGGCGCTTTTTTTCCCGCGCAGCAGGCGGCACAGTTCCAGCAGCGCGCCGCGCTTGCGTTCCCACGCCATAAATGTTTTGTCGCGCACATTCCACTCGCGGTCGCGGGTGAACAGGTAAAAACCGCCGCCGTACCGCCTGTTGAGGGTAAAAATCGCCTGCTGCGCCGCGCTGAGGACGCGCTCGTCGGTGGAGCGGCTTTTTTTTGTGCTGTCGGGCAGGTCGGCTAAAAGCCCGAACAGAAGGTTCTCGCCTGCGTCGCGGTTGGCGAGGCGGTACGCCTCCAGCTTTTTCGCGTAATCCGGGCCTTTCTGCCCGCCGGTCAGCAGCGCGGATACGACGCAGAGGGTCCTGCCCTCCTCCGGCAGGCCGTCCGGCAGTTCCAGCCTCGGCACGGGCCGGCAGGGCGCCAGCCTTGTCGCGGCGGCGTCCACGATATTTTTCGCCATCGCCGCCAGCGGCAGCAGCAGTAACAGCCCCGCCCACACGCGCCCCGTCAGCGCGGCGCAGGCGGCGCCCGGCCCGAACGTGAGCAGCGCGAAAGCGCAGAAATACAGAAACCCCGGCGTCCGGGACGGTTTGCGCCCCAACGGCCTCTCCCAAAGATACGTCCCGACGTGCCGCTCTTTTTCGTCTTTTCCCTCCCCGCACAGCGCGAGGACTTTTTCCGCCGCCTCCCTTTCGGACAGGCGCGCCTTCCGCGCGAGCCGCGCGAGCCTGCGGCGGTACGCGCCCCGCGTCTCCTCGTCCATCCCGTTGTAAAGAGGGTCGCGGCAAAAAACGGCTTCCAGCGCCCCCTCGTTTTGCAGCGTCTCGGTCAGATCGGCGGAGGAGAGGAAGCGCAGGGAGGTGATCAGCGCGCCGATCTTCTCCGCGTTGCGCCGGTGCGCCCCCTCCGCCGCCCCGGCAAATTCCTCCGTGCCCTGGTCGGGAACGCGCCCCGTCTGCCGCAGGGCAAACGCGCGGGCCTCCGCCGTGAACGGGCTGTCACCCGACGTTTTCATATACGCGTCCAGAATGCCGTCAATGTCGCGGCAGCACAGGGCAATCCGCGCAAGAACTGCCGCGCGCAGCATGGCGGTGAAAAGCCACAGCTCCCGCTCAAAAAGCGGGCGGGCGGCCTGTTTTTCCTTGAGAAAACGCCCGATACCCGCTTCCGTGATCTCGCCGCTCTGCTCCAGCATGGCTTGCGCAAGGCCATATACGGCCGGCAGTTTTCCCTCCGCCGGGAGGGTCTTCGCCCCCTTCAGCGCCGCCAACGCCTCCACGCCCTCGCGGCGGCACAGGTAGCGGTTGTCAAGCAGCCACTCGATCTCCTGCGGCAGCAGGCGGCTTGTCCCGTTCCACGCCGCCGCCCGCTCCGCCGTCTGTTCGATTGTTTTGATATTGCCGCGCAGGATGCGGGCCGTGGCTCCGCCCGATGTAAAGCGTTTCATCTGTGCCTCCGGCATAAAGGTCAAATTTTGGATAGTATGCCCGGAAGTGAGGCGTTCCATGCTTTACATGAGCGGCGCGGCGCGGTATACTCGTGTCGGGAGGGGTTGAATATGCGCGTGATCGACCTGTCGCACCGCCTCGATAAACAGATCCCCGTCTACCCCGGCGACCCGCCGCTGTCGCTGGAACAGACCAAAACGCCCGAATGGGACAAGTATACGGCGTATGCGCTGCGCACCGGCCTGCACGCCGGCACGCATATCGACATGCCGATGCACATGGTTGAGGACGCGCGCTTCGCGTGCGACTATGACCCGGCGCTGTTTACCGGGGAGGGATTGCTGCTCGACGCGCGCGGGGAGGACCCCGTCCGCATGAAACCGGCGTACCGCGCCCTGCCGCTCCGGGGGCGGGTCGTCCTGCTCTGGACGGGGTTTGACAGGCGGTTTTACGAGCCGGATTATTTCACCGCGTACCCTGCGGTAGAGGAGGAACTGGCGCGGTTTTTGCTGGACGGCGGGATCAAAATGCTGGGCATCGACGCGCCCGCGCCCGACAAACCGCCGTTCCCCGTGCATAAACTGCTGTTGGGGAACGGCGTGTTCATTCTGGAAAACGCGGCCAATTTGGAGGCGCTTTGCGGGCTGGAACGCTTCACCGTCGCCGCGCTTCCGCTGAAAATCGCGGCGGAGGCAAGCCTTGTGCGCGCCGTGGCGATGGCCGGGTAGGAATTTTTACGGCGTGAGCGCCCGAATGAGCATCGCGAGCATCGCCGCCGCCTCAACACGGGTCGTGGCGGCGTTGGGGTCGAATAAACTGCCGCGCCCGGACAGGACGCGCCCCTCGGCAAGCGCCGTGACCGCCTCCCGCGCGTACGCGGGGACGTCGGCTATATCCGAGAACGTGATCTCCCGCGCCTTCTCCAGCTCAAAGCCCTTGTATTGCAGGAAATTATAGAGCATGTACGCCATGTCGGCGCGGCTTATCGCCTCGCCGGGGCGGAAATCGCTGTCCGCGTAGCTTCCCAGTATCCCGTTCCGCTCCGCCCAGGCGATCGGGGCGGTGTACCAATTGCCTTGCGCGTCCGCGAAGCTGTTTTGGGTGTACTGGCTCAGGTCCGCGCTGTCGAAGTTGCGCAGAACCGCCACGAACTCGGCGCGGGTGATGCTCTTATTCGGGTTGAAGTTCTTCTTCTCGTCGCCGTTGAAGAGCTTCCTCGCCGCCACAAACGCCACGTGCTCGTTGCCCCAGCTCGCGGCGTCGTTGAAGCGGACGGGGTTGTAGCCGATGAGGTATGTTGAGAAGTGGGTTGTGATAAAGACAACCGCTTTTTTTGTTTCGTCGTAGCGTCCTGTCATAATCTCCAGCTTCCCGCTTGCCGAGAGATAATAGACCACGACCGCGTTGGGGTCCTCGCCCGGCTGCAGTGTATAGGGCACTGTCACGGTGACGTTGCCGCCGAAGCGGGTAATCACGCGGTTGTTGGCGTCGGTGACGGTGAGGGTATAGATGGGGCGGTCCCCCACCAGCCCGGCCTGCTCCGGCGTCAAATCCGCCGCTTTGAGCGAGACGGTGACGCCGCCGCCGGTGGCGTCGGAGACAAGCTGTTTCGCCGCCGCCTCACTGAACGCGACGGTCGCGGCGGGCTTGCTTTCCTCCTCCTTGAAACTGACCTCGATTTTCACCTTGCCCTGCTTGATGGCGTTGAGCTGGGCGTTGGTGAGCGTGGCGGAGCCTTCGTCATCCGCTTCGACCGTGACGGTGTTTTCCTCCGGCGCGGGGGATGGGGACGGAGACGGTGTGGGTGAAGGGGAAGGGGAAGGTGAAGGTGTGGGTGGAATATACGGGGACGGGGACGGAGACGGGGAAGGTGACGGAGACGGAGAAGGAGAAGGCGAGGGGTCTGCGGGTTCGGGGATTTGCGTAACATTCTGCGGGTCGTAAGTGTATTTTTCCTGTCCCCATTCATTTACAGCGCCCCATGTGCCGGTAAAGCCTTTGACGGCGGCTTTGTTTGGCAGATTATTGGAGAAGCAGCTCAGCCCTTCAAGCGGTAAATCTGTTACATCCAGCGCGGTCAGTTGGTTGTGGTAGCAATAAAGCGTTTCCAGCTTGGTGTTCTTGCTCACGTCTAATATGGTCAGTTTATTACCGCTACATTGAAGTGAGTCTAACACGGTGCAATTGCTCACATCCAGTGTGGTCAGTTGATTGCTACCACAATAGAGAACTTCCAACGCGGTGTTCTTGCTCACATCCAGTGTGGTCAGTTGGTTACTAGTGCACCAAAGATATATCAACGCAGTATTGTTGCTTACATTCAGTGCGGTCAGTTGATTGTAGTAGCAATAAAGCGTTTCCAGCTTGGTGTTGTTGCTCACGTCCAGTACGGTCAGTTGATTGCTGTCACAAGAAAGACTTCTCAATGCGGTGTTCTTACTTACATCCAGCACTGTAATTTGGGTGTCCCAGCAAGAAAGATCTACTAGCTTGGTGTTGTTGCTCACGTTCAGTGTGGTCAGTTGATTGTAGCCGCAATTAAGCGTTTCCAGATTGGTGTTGTTGTTCACGTCCAATGCGGTCAGTTGGTTCCGACTACACGTAAGCGATTCCAGCGCGGTACACCCGCTCACGTCCAGGGCGGTCAGTTGATTGCTAACACAATAGAGAACTTCCAACGCTGTGTTGTTGCCCACGTTCAGCGCGGTCAGTTCGTTGTTCTGGCACCAAAGCATTTCCAGTGCGGTACACCCGCTCACGTTCAACGTGGTTAGTTGGTTATCCCAACAGCCAAGCGATTTTAGCGCGGCATTGTTGCTCACATCCAGTGTAGTCAGATTATTACTGCCGCAATAAAGCGTTTCCAGCGCGGTGAAATACTCAATACCGGCTAAACTAGATATGCCTTTATCAAGTACATTCAAAACTGTAATCCACGACACATCCGCCGGGGTAATCACATACCCGTCAGATTCGCCGATGATTTCAAGCACCGCCGCGTAGAAGTTGGGGTCCTGGATGATACTGCCCGCGGGCGGGGCGGCCTGCGCGGCGGGCGCGGCGAACGGGACGAGCGCGAGGACAAGGGTCGTCACCAGCGCGAGGGATAAAATTTTTGTTTTCATGTCCATGACCTCCGGCAAAATAATGGCGGAGGCCGGCTTGGCGGGAAAAAACGCATATGTAAAACGCGCGCCGCAGGTGACGGCATTGCTGCCGAATACCTTACGATGCGCGCGAAAAATCGCGGACATGCCCGCTCCGGGACGGACCATAACTCCCCGCTTGAAAAAAGGAAGCGAAAGAGTGTATAATGGTGGTGCTCCCGTTGGCGCCGGAAACGGTTGCGTAAGGTGGACCAATCACCTTCGCAGGGCTTTGGTGTGGGGACACCAAAGTCTGCCGCGGGGGCGGTACCATGCGCGAACGGCGCAAGCCGGCTCCCGTTATGGGGGGATTATATACCCGGCGAAAGCGTCTGTCAAGTATTTTTTCACAAATAAAAACCCCGCGCGGCCGCGCGGGGCAAACGGGGGCATCTTATATGGGTATCCGTCAAGGGGTCTGGTCTTCCAGATGCCGCGCAAAGACCGCCGGGGCCTCGAACAGGAAACCGTACTCGCTCAGGTGGGCCGCGCAGGCCGAGACGCGCTCATGCGGGCCGGATATGCGGACGGTATAGCCGTCCGTTTCCCAGCCGCGCAGCAATACGCCGCCCGTGCCGCAGGCGAGCAGGGCGTCCAGAAAATCGTCCTTATTCTCAAACGATATGTAAAGCTCGGTGTCCGGCTCGCTCACGGCGGTACAGAACACCAGCCATCCCGTTTGGCTCTCGTAGGCCTCTATCACGACGCCGCGCGGCGATATGCCGGCCTTTTCGAGCTCCCGCAGGGCATATGCCTCCGCGTCCTCCTGCCGCAACGCACCGCCCGCCTCGCGGCGTTCCACCGTAAACGCCAGCCCGACCCGGTCTTTCTGCACAAAGACCACACACCCACGCCCTTTCCGTGTCCGCCCTCTTTGCTGTGCCCTCACTTTAGTATACATGGGGAGCGGGCCTGTTGTACAGAGGTAATGTATGGGAAAGCGGGGCGCAAACGCCCGTGTCACAGGCTGTCCTTTTTGATCTTTCCCCACGCCCTCGGGTATTGCGGCGGCGTGGGCGCGGTTTTGCGGAAGCGGCAGACGGCGTGGCTCCGGCCGTCCGTCAGCGTGTAGAGGTACGGCTCTTCCCGCGTCCCGCCGAACCGTTCCGCGCCGTCATACGTTTCCGCCGTCTCTTTCATCGCCAGAAAAACGCCGCCTGTCCGCAAAAACGGCAGGCATATCTCGCACAGGGCGGGCAGCGCGGCGACGCCTCGCGCCGTCACGACGTCGAATGATTCCCGGAAGGTCCCGTCATGCCCCAGTTCCTCGGCGCGCCCGTGGACGCAGGATACGTCCGTCAGCCCCAGTTCGCCGCAGACCGACTGTGTGAAGCGCACCTTTTTCCCGGTCGCGTCCAGCAGCGTCAGCCGTACGGACGGCTCCGCGATGCGCAGCACAAGGCCCGGAAACCCCGCGCCGCTGCCGGCGTCAAGGACGCGCCTGCCCGCGAAGTCCGCCGCGCCCAGCAGTTTGAGGCAATCCTCAAAGTGCCGCACGCGGATCTCCGCGGGGTCGCGGACAGCCGTCAGGTTGAACCGGGCGTTGGCTTCCAGAAGGAGTTGGAGGTAGCGTTCCAGCTGTTCACGCATGGCGGCTGAGAAGTTCGCCGATAAAGTTTTGGAAAAGCTCCCCCGCCTGTTCCGGCGGTTTGTCGTTTGTGAAAATATAGTCGTAGCGGATACCTTCCACCCCGTCGTCGGACGCGTTGCCCGCCGTTCCGTCCGTACCGGGGCGGCGTATCAGCAGGGTGACGCAGTTCCCCGCCGCCGCTTTGAAGGCTTCTATCTGGTCTTCTTCCCGGATATGGACAAACAGGACCTCCGCCTCGCTTTGCAGAAAATCCTCATATGCCCGCAACACGCAGCGGTTAGGAAGGTCGTTATATTCGGCGGAAACGCGCTTGAGGCCGGAGAGGAGTTTCCTGCCTTTCGCGTCCTTTATCCCGTCCCAGCCGAATTCACGCGACGCGATCCCGAGGATGGGGTCGATGGAGGAAACTTTCAGAGCGCGGCCCTGTCCGACAACGGCGTCGCAGAGGAAGTCCTTGCCCGCGCCGGGCCTGCCGTTGATGATGACGGCGAGTTTTGGCATGCCTTTCCTCCGTTCCCGCGAAAAGCGGATTGGGCGCGGCGTGACGCCGCGCGGTATAATTTCCCGCGGATGGGATAAACTGATAGCACTGCTGTTTCTAGGAGTGTTCTGTCATGGTCAAAGGGTTGTCGCGGCGGGTGGTGATGGTACGGTATCCCGAGGCGGGGGTCTTTGAACAGGCGCTGTTCGTGGTGAGGGACGACGCCTCCGTCACGCGCGGCGTCTCCGCCGACGAGGTGCTGGCCGAGGCCTGCCGAATCGCGCAGCGCCAAACCGGCGCAAAAACGCGAAAGCGCTGGCCGCCGCTGGCATACACGCTGCTGGGCGCGGGCGGCGTCGGCATCGCGTGGGGCGTCAGTTTGCTTTTGCGTTAGCGTCCAGCAATTCCCCGATGATTTGGTTTGACACCAAAAACCCTTTCGGCGTCAGCCGCCAGCGGTCGCCCTCGGTTTCGGCCAGGCCCCATCTGGCGCACCGTTCGAGTTTATTCTCCAGGCTGTCAAACGACGCCTTGAACAGGCGCGTGTACTCATTGGAGGATACGCCGTTCACTGTGCGGAGGCCCAGCATCACATACTCTCCGGCGCGCTCCTCCATCGGGACGGCCTGCATCTCCTCCATCAGCGATTCGCTGTCGCGCACGCCGTCGATATACGCCTGTATGTCTTTGATAAAGCTGTACCGCTTGCCGCCGAAGTCGGAATGCGCCGCCGCGCCAAATCCGACGTACGGTTCCAGCGTCCAGTATTTATAGTTATGGCGGCATATATACCCCTGCCGTGAAAAATTGGAGATCTCATACTGCCGCAGGCCCTCGCGGGCGAGCAGTTCCACCGCCTCCAGATACATATCCGCCTGCTCATCGTCTTTGGGCAGCAAAGGATCCGCCTCGGCCAGCGGCGTACCCGGTTCCAGTTTGAGCCCGTAAAGGGACAGGTGCGTGATACGCCACGTGCAGACCGAACGCAGCGTTTCGGTCAGCTGCGCCCGCGTCTGGCCGGGAACGCCGTACAGGATGTCGACGCTGATGTTTTGAAACCCCGCGTCGGCTGCTTCGCGCACCGCGTCGGCGGCCTGTTCCCCCGTATGCCCGCGGCCCAGCGCCGCCAGCAGTTCCGGCTGGAGCGCCTGCACGCCGAAGGAGATGCGGTTGAAGCCCGAATGGCGCAGTTTTTTCAGCGCCCTCGCGTCAACGGCGCCGGGGTTGGCTTCCACCGTGATCTCGGCGCTGGTCGAAAGGTTGAAATTTTTCCTGAGCGCCGCCAGCACCGCGTCCAGGCGCTTTGCGCCCAGGACGACCGGCGTGCCGCCGCCGACGTACACCGTGTCGGCCGGGATGCCGCCCTTGGAGCCCTTGCCGATGTACTTCCCGGCCTCCTCTATATGCTGTGCCAGAGCTTTGACATAGGCGTTCATCGTTGCCTCGGGCTGGTTGGGCAGCGAATAGAAATCGCAGTAAGCGCACTTGCTCTGGCAAAACGGGATGTGGACGTATACGCCCAGATTTGGCATGGGGGACGCACCTCCGTTGGCTTAGAATTTACAAAACGCTCCGCGTTAATCCTCGTCCAGCTTCAAAACCGCCATAAACGCCTCCTGCGGCACCTCCACCGTGCCGAGCGAGCGCATGCGCTTTTTCCCTTCTTTCTGTTTCTCCAGCAGCTTTTTCTTCCTCGTGATGTCGCCGCCGTAGCACTTGGCCAATACGTCCTTGCGCATGGCGCGCACCGTTTCGCGGGCGATGATCTTGCCGCCGACCGCCACCTGTACCGGGACCTCGAACATCTGGCGCGGGATATTTTCCTTGAGCTTTTCGGCGATTTTCCGCGCGCGCGGATAGGCTTTGTCGGTGTGGACGATGAACGACAGCGCGTCCACGGGATCCCCGTTGAGCAGCACGTCGAGCTTCACAAGGTCGCTTTTGCGGTAATCCAGCAGTTCATAGTCCAGCGACGCGTAGCCGCGCGTGCGGCTTTTAAGGGCGTCGAAAAAATCATAGATGATCTCGCCCAGCGGCAATTCATAATGCAGGTTGACGCGGCCCTTTGTCGCGCCGTCAAGGTACTGCATATCCTTAAAAACGCCGCGCCGCTCCTGACAGAGCTCCATCAGGCTCCCGACATACTCCTGCGGCGTGATAATGTCCGCCTTGACAAACGGCTCCTCGGTATAGTCGAT
>JAIRUE010000026.1 GCA_031254575.1 Oscillospiraceae bacterium
GGTTGGGCCCGCCGCCGAGAATGACCACCTTCACCCGCCTGTCAGCCCGCGGGACGGCGCCGTGTCTCTCACTCGACGCTTTCAATTCGCCGCCCAGCTTTCCCAGTCCGTTATACGTCGAGTAAAAATACTCGGCGTCGGCGCCGCTGACCGGCACAATATCCCATTCCTCCGCGAGCCCGGCGACCTTCCTGTGCAGCCTGATATAGTCCTCCGGCACCTCCAGCAGCTTTGCCAGATATTTGTCCGCGAAACCGTCCTTTTTGGCGCGCGACAGCATCTCGTCAGGCAGGACGCGTTTTTTATACGCAAGGATTTCGGTTTCCAGCTCCACAAGCTCTTTTAATTGATTGAGGAAGTATTTCTTTATCTTTGTGATGTCGTGGAGCGTGTCCACGCCCGCGCCCTTGCGCAGCGCCTCGTATATGGCAAAATACCGTTCGCTGTTCGGCACGGCGATCTTTTGCAGCAACTCCTCCATGCCCAGCTCGTTGAAATTGCCGGCAAACCCCAGCCCGCTCCTGCCGATCTCCAGAGACCGCACGGCTTTTTGCAGCGTCTCCTTAAAAGTACGCCCGATGCTCATCACTTCCCCGACGGCCCGCATCTGCGTCCCCAGCCTGTCCTCGATGCCGGGAAATTTTTCAAAAGCCCACCGGGCAAACTTCAGGACGATGTAATCCCCGTACGGCACATATTTCTCCATTGTGCCCCCTCTCCAATACGGGATCTCGTCCAGCGTAAGCCCGGCGGCCAGCAGCGCCGACACGCGGGCGATCGGAAAACCGGTGGCCTTGGAGGCCAGCGCCGACGAGCGGGAGGTCCGGGGGTTTATCTCGATGATCACAACTTTGCCCGTGTCGGGATCGTGGGCAAACTGGACGTTGGTCCCGCCGATGACCCCGATCTCCGAAACGATATTGAACGCCGTTTGCCTGAGCCGTTCCTGCAGCGCCTCGCCGACCGTAAGCATGGGGGCGGCGCAGAAGGAGTCGCCGGTGTGGACGCCCATCGGGCCGATGTTTTCGATCATGCAGACGGCGATCATCTGATTTTTCGAGTCCCTGACCACCTCGACCTCAAGCTCTTCCCAGCCCTGAACGCTCTCCTCCACCAAAACCTGCCCGATCAGCGACGCCTGAAGGCCCCTGCTGACAACGGTCTGTAATTCCTCCTTGTTGTATACCAGCCCGCCCCCGGTCCCGCCCATCGTGAACGCGGGACGGATCACCACCGGATACCCCAGTTCGTCCGCGACCGCCGCGGCCTGTTCGACCGACAGAGCCTCAAAGCTCCGCGGCATTTCCACTCCGAGCTTGTCCATCGTTTTCTTAAACTCGATACGGTCCTCGCCGCGTTCGATAGCGTCAAGCTGAACGCCGATGACCTTGACGCCGTATTTCTCCAGCACCCCGGCCTTCTGAAGCTCAAGACTGAGGTTGAGCCCGGACTGCCCCCCCAGATTGGGAAGCAGCGCGTCCGGCTTTTCCTTGGCGATGATTTCGGTGAGGCGGGCGGTGTTGAGCGGTTCGATATAGGTCGCGTCGGCGACGGAAGGATCGGTCATGATGGTGGCGGGATTGGAGTTGACAAGGATGATCTTATACCCCAGATCCCTGAGCGCCTTGCACGCCTGTGTCCCCGAATAGTCAAACTCACACGCCTGGCCGATTATAATGGGGCCCGACCCGATGATCATGACCGAATGGATGTCCGTCCTCTTAGGCATTCGCGCACCGTCCTTTTATTTTTTTGCAGACTGACGCCGCGGCCGCGCGGATATTCCTCCGCCCGCGTGCTCATCCGTCCGTTTCCCTTTTCCCTGCCGCCCCTACTCGTTTCCGTTCCAGCAATACGTGCACAGCTTGCACCTGTCAATGCCCGCGGCGCCGAGCAGTCCGTCCAGGGAATGGTACTCAAGGGAGGGCAGGCTGAGTTTGGCGCGGATGGCGTCAACCATTTTTCTGTACCGTTCCGATTCCCTGTCGGCGTATTCGGCGATATGTTTTTCGCCGTCCGCGCCCTCCAGGGACCGGATGACCTGCCGCGAAACAAGTTCTTCTTCCGAGGTGGAACGCGTAAAATTCAGATATTTGCAGCTGTACAGCACCGGCGGGCTGGCCGAGCGCACATGGAGTTCCCTGGCCCCGCAGGTGTGCAGAAAATAAACCGTTCCCCGCATCTGCGTCCCCCGGACAATCGAATCCTCCACGAAAATCAGCTTTTTGCCCTCTATCAGCGGCCGGATCGGAACCAGTTTCATGCGGGCGATCAGGTTGCGTATGCTCTGGTCTTTCGGGGTAAAGCTGCGCGGCCACGTCGGGGTATACTTGATCAGCGGGCGCGCGAACGGGATGCCCGACCGGCTGGCGTAACCGATGGCGTGGGCCGTCCCCGAGTCGGGGACGCCGGCGACATAGTCGGCGGCGGCGTCCCTGTCCTGCTCCGCGAGGCTGCCGCCGCACCGGTAGCGCATTTCCTCGACGTTCACGCCCTCGTAGCCGGAGGTCGGATAGCCGTAATAGGTCCATAAAAACGTGCATACGCGCATCTCACCGCCCGGCTTTACGAGCTGCGTTATGGCGTCGGCCGTGACAAACACGATCTCTCCCGGGCCGAGCTCGTAACAGGACTGATACCCGAGATTTATATAGGCGAACGATTCAAAGCTGACGCACCGGCCGTCGTCTTTCCGGCCCACCGACAGGGGCGTCCGCCCCAGCTTATCCCGCGCGGCGTAAATCCCTCCGTCGGCGCAGACCAGCATTGTCATCGATCCTTCGATCACGCTCTGGGCATATTCGATCCCCTCGGCGATGGTGCCGCGCCTGCATATGAGGGACGCCACAAGCTCGGTGTCGTTGACGCGGCCGCCGCTCATTTCGGAAAAGTGCGCGTTGTCGCGGGTTATCAGCTGTTCGGCCAGCTGCCATTTGTTGTTGATCCGCCCCACGGTCACGACCGCGAAGACGCCGATCCTGGAATGCAGCACAATGGGCTGAGGGTCGCTGTCGCTGATACAGCCGACGCCGGTGTTCCCTTTCAGCTCCGATATGTCGGACTCGAACTTTGTCCGGAAGGGTGTGTTTTCGATATTGTGGATGGCGCGGGTGAAGTGTTTCCCGTCGCAAACCGCCATGCCGCCCCGCCGTGTGCCGAGATGCGAATGATAATCCGTTCCGAAAAACAGATCGGTCGCGCACTCGTCGGACGAACAGACCCCGAATATGCCGCCCATCGGCAGTTACCCCCGCGTTCTCATCAGTATAGATCCCTTCCGGCTACAGATCGGCGTACGTGTCAAAATATCCCTGTATCAGAATGATCGGCGTGCCCTTGTCCCCGCTGCCGCTGGTCAGGTCGCAGAGGCTGCCCAGCAGATCGGTCAGACGGCGGGGGGTGGTCCCCTGAGACGACATATCGCCTACGAGATTATCCTTTTTACGGCGTATCATGTCCCGGATCATCTCCGAGGCGGCTTCGCCCCTCTTATCCCCGGCGGCCGTATCGGCCAGGTACTTGATCTTAAGCTCGTTGGGCGTACCCTCCAGCCCTGTGGTGTAGCCGGGGGAGACCACCGGGTCGGCCAGTTCCCAGATGCCGCCCACCGGGTCCTTGAAAGCGCCGTCGCCGTAAACCAGCACCTCTATTTTTTTGCCCGTGAGCGACAGGAGGCGGGCCGCCGCCTTTCCGGCGAAGGCCTGCGCGTCGCGGGGAAAGAGCTTTACGGAGTCTTCGGCGGACAGATTGGAACCCAGCAGGCCGTACTGAGGGTGATAGCCGCTTCCGTCCACCGGCTCGTTCAGCAGCTCGTCCAGTCCGAAGACCGTCTCGGCCCCGGCGGCGCGCAGAAGTTTTTTGGAGCGGTGGCGGGTATGGATGTCGGCGGTTATCACATGCTTTGTGTACTTCAAAACGGCGCGCGGGTCGTTGCCGAAGATGACGGACGCCTTGCCGCCGGCCAGTTCCTTGTAGTACGACACGTAATCCACGCCGGTGAAGGGATGGAGCGGTTTGCCGAACAGCGCGGCAAATTCAGCCTCTTCCAGCACGTCGGTGTGGGGGTCGATTCCTTTCTCATCCAGCTGCTCCCATGTGAGCAGGGGATTGCCCACCTCGTCGCCCGGATATGCCAGCTGGATATACAGTTTGTCCGCGCCGCCCGCGATGCCCCGGAGGATCTGGGAAAACCGGTTGCGGCTGAGGATGGGCAGAGTTACCCCGACGGTGCCGCCGGGAAACTTCCGGCGCACGTCGGCGGCGATCTGCGCCAGCGTGGCGTAATTGCCTTGGGAACGGGCCAGCACCGACTCGGTGACGCCCACGATGTCCCGGTCGCGCAGGGCAAATCCCTCGCTTTTGGCCGCCTCCGTTACCGAAACGGCCACAATCTCAACCAGGTCGTCGCCATTTTTGATGATGGGGGCGCGGATACCGCGGGAAACCGTTCCGGTCATGCGCATGAAAAGCTCTCCTTTTGCGGCCGGCCGCCGTCACTCACGCGAGCAATTATAGCAAACCCCGCCGGTAAAGTCAACCGCGCCGCCGGAATTTTCCGGGCCGGAGGGCGTACCGCGGCAATCCCATATCTTGGGCTTGACAAGGTTCCCCGCCCCGGCGTATACTGTGTACGGAAAGCCTTGTCAATCATAAATTTTGACAGGGGTTTTTTCGGCGAATCGAACGTAAAAGCGAGGTGAGCACGGATGGAACCCGGCGGCAGTAGCAAGTCCCCGCGGCAACAACATATGGAGGAGGGAGACTTATGGCCCCGAAGAAGTCTCAGGCCGCGCTCGCCGCGCAGCGCGCCGTCAAGGTGCGCCGCCGCCTGCTGAACGCGGCGCAGAAAACCCCGGAAACGCTTCTTATCCAGTATGACACCTCGTACGAGGGTTTCGACGAGGAAAAAATCGAGGACATGCGGGATCAATACGGCGTCAACGCCATCACCAGGGCCAAAAAGGAGACGGTCTTCAAAAAGCTGTTCGACGCTTTTGTCAACCCGTTCACCGTCGTCCTGTTTGTCCTCGCGCTGGTGTCGCTTGTCACCGATTTCATCCTGCCCCAGGAGGGGAAGGATCTGACGGCCGTGGCCATTGTCATGACAATGGTCACGGTCAGCGGTGTTCTGCGCTTTGTGCAGGAATACCGCAGCGGAAAAGCGGCGGAACGCCTGACCGAGATGGTGGAGACGACGGTCGCCGTGCAGCGGACGTATACCGACGAGGAGGACGAGGACAATCAGGAATCGCGCCGCGGTGAAATACCGCTTGACGAACTGGTGGTCGGCGACGTGATCTACCTCGCGGCGGGCGACATGATCCCCGCCGACGTGCGCGTATTGCAGGCCAAGGACATGTTCGTCAGCCAGTCGTCGCTGACTGGGGAAAGCGAGCCGGTCGAGAAATTCTCCGCGCCGATCAAGGGGAAGTCCCGCCAGCCGCTGGAGCTGAACAATCTGGCCTTCATGGGCAGCAACGTCATCTCCGGTTCCGCGGCGGCGCTGGTGCTCGCCGTGGGCGACGACACCAGTTTCGGCCAGATCGCGCGCCAGCTCCAGGAAAAGCGGCCCGAAACCAGTTTTGAGAAGGGCATCCGGTCGGTGTCGTGGATTCTGATCCGGTTTATGATGTTCATGGCCCCCGTCGTGCTGTTCGTCAACGGGTTCACAAAGGGCGACTGGACGGCCGCGCTGCTGTTCGGGCTCTCGATCGCCGTCGGGCTGACGCCGGAGATGCTCCCGATGCTCGTCTCGGCCAACCTCGCCAAGGGCGCGGTGTCGATGTCCCGCAAACAGGTCATCGTCAAAGACCTCAATTCCATACAGAATTTCGGCGCGATGGACATCCTCTGCACCGACAAGACGGGCACCATCACGCAGGATAAGGTCATCCTTGAGTACCATCTCAACATAGACGGCGAGGAGGACGAGCGCGTCCTGCGGTACGCTTTCCTGAACAGTTACCACCAGACGGGCCTGAAAAACCTGATGGACATCGCCATCATCCAGATCGCGGAGGAGAGCGGCGGCGCGGCGCCGTGGAAAACCTACCAGAAGGTGGACGAGATACCGTTCGACTTCAACCGCCGCCGGATGAGCGTCGTCGTCAGCAGCGCCGCCGGCAAGACGCAGCTCATCACAAAGGGCGCCATCGAGGAGATGCTGGCGGTGTCCAGCTATGCCGAGATCGGGGGGGAGGTCGTCCCGCTCACAGGCGAGATCCGCTCCAAAATCCTGGGCGACTGCCGGGATTTCAACGGGGACGGCCTGCGCGTGCTGGGGCTGGCGAAAAAGAACGATCCGTCGTTCGCCGGAACTTTTTCGGTCAACGACGAGTGCGATATGGTCCTGATCGGCTACCTCGCCTTCCTCGACCCGCCCAAGGAGAGCGCCGAGGACGCGATTTCCGCCCTGCACGACTTCGGCGTCGGCGTCAAGGTGCTGACCGGCGACAACGACGCCGTGACGCGCTGCGTCTGCAAGCAGGTGGGCATCCAAACCGAGCGCATCCTGCTCGGCGCGGACGTGGAGGAGATGGACGGGGAGCAGTTGAAAACCGCCGTCGAGGACGTGACGGTGTTCGCAAAGCTCAGCCCGCAGCAAAAGGCGCGGATCGTCACGGCCCTGCGCGAAAACGGGCATACCGTCGGGTTCATGGGGGACGGCATCAACGACGCCGCCGCCATGCGCGCCGCCGACGTGGGCATGTCGGTCGATACCGCCGTGGACATCGCCAAGGAGAGCGCCGACATTATCCTGATGGAAAAGGACCTGATGGTGCTGGAGCAGGGCGTCGTCGAGGGGCGCAAGATATACGCCAACATCATTAAATATATCAAAATGACCGCGTCCAGCAACTTCGGCAACATGCTCTCGGTGCTGGCCGCGAGCGCTTTCCTGCCGTTTTTGCCGATGCTGCCGATCCAGATCCTGGTGCTCAACCTCATCTATGACATATCCTGCATCACTATCCCCTGGGACAACGTGGATATGGACTACCTCAAAAAGCCGCGCGCGTGGGACGCCTCCAGCATTACCAAGTTTATGCTGTGGATAGGCCCCATCAGTTCTATCTTCGACATCACGACGTATGCCCTGCTGTTTTGGGCCGTCGGGCCCGCCGTTTTCGGCGGCGCGTACGCGTCGCTGGACGGGGAGGCGCGGGTTTTGTTCGCCGCCCTGTTCCACGGGGGCTGGTTTGTGGAGTCGCTGTGGTCGCAGACGCTGGTCATCCACATGATCCGCTCGCCCAAACTGCCGTTTATACAGAGCCGCGCCTCGTGGCAGGTCACCGGCCTGACGACGCTGGGGATCGCCGCCGGGACCGCGATCCCGTTCATCCCCTTCCTCGGCGGCGCGCTGGGGATGCACCGGCTTCCGGTCCAATTCTTCTACTATCTCGTTCTGACCGTCCTGTGCTATATGATATTCACGACGCTGGTGAAGAAGATGTTTGTGCGGCGGTACGGAGAATTGCTGTAAGGAGCGGGGAGGCTCTTTTCCTCCCATACGGATGCCCTTACATCTCCCGCGCCAGCGGCACGACCCCGTGGACGGACAGCGTTTCCGCGTATTGCGCCAGTTCGCGGCGCAGCGAGCGCCAGCGGTTCTCCATCATTGCCGGGGTCACGGCGAAGTGCCCCGCGAAGAGGCGCAGGCGTTCCCGCCTAGCGGGCCCGGTATGCCGCCAAAGGCGTTCGTGATAAAAGATTGGCAGGAGGAGGCGGAACGGCATCAGCAGTTCCGCCGCGCCCTCGTTTGCCATCCATTCGACATAGGGGTCCTGTTTGGGGGGCGGGGAACCGTCCGGCGGCAGCGCGCAGTGGCGCAAGCCGGACCAGTAGTGGATCAGTTCGTGGGCGCAGTCGAAATTCTGCTCCGCGGCGTTTCTGCGCGCGTTGAGGGAGAGCAGGCTGACCGGCCCGCGTATCAGCATCCCGCCCACCGCGCGCGTGCCGAAGTCGTCCTGGCGCAATATTATTTCAGGATACCGCGTACGCACGAGCTCGAGCGCGCGGACGGGAACGCCCGAAAGCCCGAGCTCGGCGCGTTTGCGCTCGACCAGTGCGTAAAGCTCAGCTTTCGTCATGCCGGTTGAGTTCCCGAAACTGCTCCATCAGCTCGTACATCTTCCGTATGGCCTCCTCCGGCAGGCGCTTTTCCTGCGCGTCCCGCGCGAGGCGCAGGTACACGCTGTGCAGCGGCGCGCCGCCGCGGGCCGGGAAAAACGACGGCTCGTCGGTCCGGCACAGCAGATAGTCGGTGGAGACCTGAAAAAAGTCGGCCATCCATTTCAACGCGTCGTAATCGGGTTCAAAGTCCCCCCGCTCCCAGTAAGAGAGCGTGCCCTGGCTCACTTTCATCATCCGCGCCAGCTGTGTCTGGGTGAGCTCTTTTTCCTTGCGCAATTCACGGATCCGGTTCATACGGGATCATCCTCTCTGTAATGTCTTTATCAGTATATAGAATGTACGTTCGCTTGACAAGGGGTTTTCAAAAATTTTAATACAAATGTTCGTAACGCTTGCACGGCTGGCATAAAAAGCACCCCGCGCCCGTATGGGCGCGGGGGATCCGTCACGTTGCCTGGCCCTGCTGGCTGTTCTCCCCTCCACGGGACGCCTGGGGGTTTCCGCCGCCGCCGTCAGGGCGTTTCTTCTTCTTCTTGGACAACTCGGTACCTCCTTTCCCGGAAGACTTTCATCCGCCCGCGGGACGGCCGCGTTCATTCACTTAGAGGCCGTCCGTGGGGCGCGCGTGAAACTGGACGCGTTCATCCAATGTAGTGTTGCTATTATCGGCGGAAAAATTTGCGTTTATACTGTTCTTTCGTATAAAAGTATGGTATACTTTGAAACGGATACGGAGAGGGGGACCGCCATGAAGCGCATATCGGGCGTCGTACTGCATATCACCTCCCTGCCGGGGCCGTATGGTATCGGCACGATGGGGGCGCGGGCAGGGGAATGGATCGATTTTCTGCACAGCGCCGGGCAGCGGGTATGGCAGATCCTCCCGCTCTCTCCGACCGGCTTTGCCGATTCGCCCTACCAGTCCTGCTCGGCGATGGCGGGTAATCCGTATTTGATCGATTTGGACGCGCTGATCGGGGACGGCCTGCTGACGAGGGAGGAGGCCGGGGGATACGACTTCGGGGGCGATCCCGACTATGTGGACTATGGGCTGATTTATCAAAACCGCATGTCCCTGCTGCGCAAAGCGTACGGGCGCGGCAAGGGCGATCCGGAGGCGGCGGCGTTTGCCGCGGCGCACAAAAGCTGGCTGCCCGATTACGCCCTCTATATGGCGCTCAAGCGGAGTTTCGGCATGACCGCGCTCTCCCGCTGGCCCGACAGGGCGATTGTCTCCCGTGACCCCGACGCCATGAGGCGGGCGAGAGAGACATTTTCGGACGAGATAGAATTTCACAGTTACGTGCAGTATCTGTTTTTCAAACAGTGGAAGGCTCTCAAGGCTTACGCCAATGAGCGCGGCGTCCTTATCATGGGCGACCTGCCGATATACGTCGCCGAGGACAGCGCCGACGTCTGGGCGCGCCCGGAGCTGTTCCAGCTCAAAGGTCCCGCCAAGCCCTCGCGCGTGGCCGGCGTGCCGCCCGACTTTTACTCCGCCACGGGCCAGCTCTGGGGCAATCCGCTTTACGACTGGGAGTACCACAAAAAAACGGACTATAAATGGTGGCGGGGGCGTATCCGGCACGCCCGCGATTTTTACGACATCATCCGCATCGACCATTTCCGCGGCTTCCATACCTATTGGTCGGTGGGCGCGAACGCCAAAACGGCCATATCGGGCCGGTGGGTCAAAGGCCCCGGCCTGCCCTTTGTGGAAAAACTCAAGACGGCGCTTCCCTCGGGAAGCCTCGTCGCGGAAGATTTGGGCGACATGGGCGGCACGGTGCGGCAGTTTTTCGCCAATACGGGACTGCCCGGCATGAAGGTGCTGGTTTACGCCTTTGACCCCGACAACGACTCCGAATACCTGCCGCATAACGCACCGAAAAACAGCGTGTGCTATACCTCCACGCACGATTCCCCGCCGTTTGTGGATTGGCTCTACGGCGACGCGGGCGAGGGGGAGCGGGAGCTGGCCTTCGCCTATCTGCGCCTGCGGGAGGACGAGGGGCTGGGCTGGGGCGCGGTCAAGGCCGTGTGGGGCAGCCCGGCGGGTCTGGCGATGGCCCCGTTTCAGGATATACTAGGCCTGGGGCGTGACGCGCGTATCAATGTCCCGGCGACGGTCGGCGGGAACAACTGGCGCTGGCGCGTGCGGGAAGAGGCTTTCAATGAACGGCTGGCGCTCCGTCTGCTGGAGGTCACGAAGACATATAAGAGAGGGTAATCGATGGTCAGTGCCATACGGTCGATGGGCCTGTTCGGACTCAGCGGCTTTGACGTTTCGGTGGAGTGTTTTCTTTCGCAGGGGATGCCCGCCTTTGAGGTAGTGGGGCTGCCCGATACCGCCGTGCGCGAATCGCGCGAGCGGGTGCGCGCCGCGATGAAAAACTGCGGGTTTGAGTTTCCGGTGCGGCGGATCGTCGTCAATCTGGCTCCCGCCGACGTGCGCAAGGAGGGTCCCGTTTACGACCTGCCCATTTTTTTGGGGCTGATGGCGGCGGGCGGCGATATACCGGAACTGCCAAAAGACGCCGCGTTTATCGGCGAGCTGTCGCTGGAGGGGCAGGTACGCCCGGTGGTCGGTATGCTGCCGATGGCGCTGGCGGCGCGCGCCGCCGGGATCGGGGCGCTGTTC
>JAIRUE010000103.1 GCA_031254575.1 Oscillospiraceae bacterium
GCGACGCACGAGGAGGAATGGTTCTGTTTCGCGGAGCCGGAGACCCTTGACGAGACGGGGCTGATCGGGAAATACGGCGAATGAATGATCCCGCGCTGCAAACCGAAGCGGCGGAGGCATATCATACGGCGCTGAAAGCGGGGCTGCGTTTTGTCGCCGAACAAAACGGTTCCGGGCGTTCGGGGCTTCTGACGGTGCTTGAGCCGCTGCTTTCGGAGTGCTGCGGCGATGTTCCGCTGGGCCTGTTTGAGGTGCCTCTGAAAAAAATACGCGGCACGTACGCCGCCGGGCGTTCCAACGCCCTCTCGGGCAATTTTATGCCGCTGCTTGGCGAGAAGAGCGAATTTTCCGCCAAGTGGCGGTCGCTTTATGTTTCCGCCCTTGTCAAGGGTATTGTCGAGCCTATCCGGGTTTTTGAATATCTCGGGTATTATTACGTTATGGAGGGGCATAAGCGCGTCAGCGTGGCGTCGGTCCTCTCCCACTATTCGCTTCTGGCGGAGGCGTCGCGGCTGCTGCCCCCGCCCGGCGGGGAGACGCCTGAATTTGCCGTCTTCGAGGAAATACTCGGCGGCGACCGTAAAAAAATCATCCGGCATATGTGGTTTTTATCCCCCGGCCGCGTCACCGAACTGCGAGAACTGGCGGGAGGGGACGAGAGCCTGCTGGAGGACGCCTTTATGGCCTTCCGCGCGGCATACCATAAGCAGGGCTTCCACGAAACCTTTCCCGGCATCACCACCGGAGACGCCTTTTGGCAATATGTAAAAATTTACGGCTTTCCCGGCGGCACGGAGGAGGCTGTACAGCCCAGGAATCTGGCCCGCTGCCGCCCGCAATGGGAACTGCTCGAACATCCCGAACCGTTCAAGACGGTTTCCGACCCTGCCGGGACAGGCTCTAAGCCGAGGTTTTCCGTCGCGCGCGGCACGCCGCCCCCGGTGACGTTCGCTTACCGTGAAACGCCCCGGACGCGGTTTTCGGCGGAAGCGCACGAGGCGGGGCTTTTCGCGTTGCGGAGAGCGTTTCCCGGGCTGCCGGTCACGGTCGTGGACGGTTTGCCCGCCGGGCTCGGAGCTTACGAGGCCATGTCCCTGGCAAAGGGGAATATCCTGTTTGCGACCGACCCTTCCCTGTCCGGCGCCGCCCTGCGCGTCGCTTTGGAGCGGAAGAACACGCTGGTGCTGCTGTGCCACGACGAGCCCGTCGGGGTGACAGGCACCTACTACGCCAAAACGGAGGAGGCCGCGTTCCTGATGGGCGCGCTGGCGGGGAGCCTCTCGGAATCCGCGCGGATCGGATGGCTCCGCCCCCCCTATGACCTCGGGGGGCGCGGACGCGACTTACAGGCGTTCGCGCAGGGCGCGTCCGCCGCGCGCCCCGCCGCGCGCGTCTATATGGCGGAGGCGGACGGCCCGTTGGGCGCCGTGCTCCGGCGCTGGGCCGAGCGCGGCATCGATACGCTCATCCTGCCCCGCACGGCGTACGTGGCGCGGCCCGCCGTCAAGGCGTTTCCGGGTGTTTTCGCGCACCTGTGCACCCTGTCGCGGGACGGGACCATTGCCGAAGTACTGGCCGCCTTTGCCTGGCACTGGGAAGCCTTTTATATAAAATTCATCCGCGGCATCCTTGAGGGCGGCATCCCCGCCGATCAGCCCCATTACCGGATGGGCGCCGACAGCGGCGTGCTCGGCCTTCACCTCACCTCCCGGGCGGACGGCGCGAGGCACTGCCTGTCGGCGTACCGCCACGCGCTGGGGGCTGGCCTGATCGTTCCGGTAGACGAAAACAGTCCGGTGGAAGTGTATGAGGGATAAGGCGCGCGCGCGGGGAGCGTGACAGCGTATAAAGTTACCAACATTTGGGTATCCTTTGGATAAAAGGAGGCTCATTTTATATGAGAGCGAGAATCATTTCCTCCGTATTGGCGCTGACGCTGACGGGGATCTTCCTCACGGCGCTGGCCCTGTCCGGCCCCGAAACTCCGGTTTACAGCACCCCGCCGGATATAGAGCCGCCCGCCGTGTCCGCCGGAACGGTGCTTGAAATCCCGGAGGGCTTCTGGGTGTGCGAGTTTGAGGGATACATTGCCGTGTATCATAACGCCGACCGCGGCACGCCCATAGAGACGACCGACGTCGCCCTCCGTTCGTTGCGGGGCGGCGACCAGGAGATGCTGAGGGGCGGGGTCTTTTTCGAGAATTATATGGATGTGGTGCGGTTCTTGGAGGATTTCGGGCCGTGATCCCGGGACACTGTTGCCGGTGGGTATCCCGATAATTAAAGAAGAGCGCCGGGATTCACAATCTGCTTGTGCCCCGGTACCTGGCGTGATATAATGCCTTTATGGAAAATATCACGCTGACAATCGAGGAAACGGACAGGCTGCTCGCTTTGGGAGACGGCGACGCGGCCTTGGTTTTTTTGTCCGGCAAGCGGGGACGGGAACCGTCCCTCGGCGAAGCCCGTCTGCGCGAAGCGCGCCGGAAACTCGCGGGCGCGGGAATCCTCCCCTCTTCCTTTGCCGAACGGCCTTCTTACAGTCAGGGCGAAATCGCGCGGGGGATGCTGACAAACCCCGGTTTTCACACGGTCGTCAATGAAACGGAACGTGTGCTGGGCCGCGCCCTGTCCCCTTCCGACATGCAGACGCTCTATTCCGTCTGCCATTGGCGCGGCCTGCCGCCCGAGGTCATACTGCCGCTGTTGTACCACTGCGCGGGGGAGCAGGGAGGCAAACCCCTGACCGTACGGCGGATCGACAGGGAAGCGGCCGTTTGGGAACGCGAGGGGGTCATGGACGAGACGTCCGCGGAACTGTACATCAGGAAAAAAGAGGCGTCCCGTGAGGCTTCGTCCCGTGTGTTTTCAAGTCTGGGCATTTTCGGGAGAGAACCGTCCGCGACGGAGAAAAACTATGTGGCGGCGTGGCTTGCGCTGGGACTTACCGTTGAGGCCATCGCGCTGGCGTATGACAAGACGGTCGTCAACACCGGCAGGCTGGCCTGGGGATACTGCGATAAGATCCTGCGCCGCTGGCACGAGAACGGCTGGCATACGCCGGAGGAGATTGAAAGATACGACAAAAGACCCGCCTCGCCCGCCCCAAAAAACGCCCGGGAGGCGGCCGGGAGCGTTGACCGCGCCCGGCAGGCGCTCAGACGCGTAAAGGGGGAACCGGGCAATGGCGGCTGACCGTTCCATACTGGCGAGGGCGAAACGGGAGCTTGAACAGGATGTTTCCGCGCGCCGCCGCCGCCGTGAGCTTTGGCGCGAGAGGCTTTACGGGGAAGAGCCGCGCCTGCGGGAACTCGACAAAAAAATCCAGGCTGTTTTCCTCGACGCGCTGGCGGACCCGTCGCCCGGCGCGATGGAAGCGGCCGCCGGCAAAAGCCTTGCGCTGCAGAGGGAAAAAGCGTTACTGCTGGGGGAGATGGGCGCAACGCCCGAATCGCTGGAGGAGTCGCCGATCTGTTCCGCCTGCGGGGATACCGGGATCGCCGGGGACGGGCTGTGCGATTGCCTCAAAGAACGGGTCCGGGCGCTCCAGGCCGCGGAACTGTCCGGCTTGCTTGACCTCAGGGGGCAATCCTTTGACAGCTTCGACGCCGAGCTGTTTTCAGACGCGTTCGACCCCGAGTGCAAAGGATCGCCCCGGCAGCACATCGAGATCACCTGCGAACTTTGCTACAGTTTCAGCCGGCGCTTTGGCCCGCAGTCGGAAAATTTGCTTTTCTCCGGCCCTCCCGGTACCGGCAAGACGTTTCTGTCGGCCTGTGTGGCGGGCGCCGTTTGCGAACGCGGGTTTTCGGTGGTGTACGATACGGCCGTCCGCCAGCTCGCGCGGATGGAGGCGCTGCAGTTCGGGCGCGGCGGAGAAGACGCGGAACGGGCTGTGGAGCGCCTGTACCAGTGCGACCTCCTGATTATCGACGATTTGGGCGTCGAATTTATCACGCCTTTCGCGCAGTCCGCGCTGCAAACGCTCATCAATACCCGCCTTATTAAAAATAAAAAGATGCTTATCAGCACCAACCTCGCCCGCGCCGACGTCCGCGCGCGCTATTGGCCCGCGCTGGCAAGCCGGCTGGAGGGCGAGTTTTTATGGCTGGATTTCTTCGGGGACGATTTGCGGCAGAGAGCGCGGTAATACAAAACAAACTCCCCTGCGCCTATGGCAGGGGAGTTTGTTTTGTATTACCGATCAGTGGTCGCTCAAAACCCGCTCCAGATTGATAATCAGCTTGTTGCCGTGGTCGGTGCGGGCGATACTGCGGATGTAGCGGTTCGGCGTGCCCGTCTTGACTCCGGCGGGGTCGCCGATCTGGTCGTCGTCGATGTCCAGCACGTCGCGGATGGTATCGACGATGAGGCCGATGGTGTTGTTGTGCTGCATGACGACGATAATACAGGTGCGCTCGTCGTATTCCTGCGGCATCTTATTGAAGCGCAGGCGCACGTCCATGACCGGCGTTATCTTGCCGCGCAGGTTGATGAGGCCCTTAATATAGGAGGGGATGTCCGGCACTTCGGTAATGGGCTGCATCCCGATGATCTCCATAACAAAGTCGATTTCCATCCCGTATTCCTCGTCGCCCACGCTGAAGGTCAGGTATTTGCCCTGCGTTTCGCTCAGGTCGCCCGATAGCAGTTCGTTGAATTCATCCATCTGAGATCCCGTCCTTTCGGTCGTCTTGATTAGTGGGTCAGGCTCTTGACGTCAATAATAAGGCTGATGCTGCCGTCGCCCAGCAGTGTGCAGCCGGCGATGCCGTAGATGTCGCCAATCCGCTCGGTGATGAAGCTGGGGATGGGTTTTACGACGGCTTGCTGTTCGCCCACCATGACGTCGGCGAAGACGCAGGTCATGTAGTCGTCGTCCTCGATCATAATCATGATGCCGTCGGAGAACTCGGTGACATCGGTATCCACGTTGAAGAGGCGGTGGAGGCGTACGATGTTGAAGCATTCGCCGCGGTACATGATCATCTCTTTGCCGTCCGGATCGATGATGATGTCGTCCATATTGGGCTTGAACGCCTCGCGGATGTTCAGCGTGGGGATCAGGTAGTTGTTCTTGCCGACGCTTATCTCGATCGAGGCGAGAATGGCCAGCGTCAGCGGGATGCGGATATTGACGGTCATGCCCTGGCCGGGTGTGGAATCGAGGTCAACCGTGCCGCCGACCTTTTCGATATTCTTCTTCACGACGTCCATGCCCACGCCGCGCCCCGACAGCTCGGTGACGGTCTCGTTCGTCGAGAATCCCGGCAGCATGATGAACTGGTAAATATCCTTGTCGGTGTATTCGTTCTCGCTGCGCGTGAGAAGGCCGGCCTTTTTGGCCTTCTCGACGATCTTGTCGCGGTCCAGGCCGCGCCCGTCGTCGGCGCAGGAGATAATGACGTCGGAACCGGAGTTGCGCGCCTCCAGAACAATGCGCCCAACAGGGTTTTTGCCGGCGGAAACACGGTCCTCGCGGCTGTCCTCCAAGCCGTGGTCCATCGAGTTGCGGATAATGTGCATGAGCGGATCGGAGAGGTTGTCGATAATATTTTTATCAACCTCCGTCTCCTCACCCAGAATGACAAGCTCTGCTTCCTTGCCGAGTTTTTTGCCGGTGTCTCGCACGATGCGGGACATCTTGTGGAAGGTGGAGGAGATGGGCAGCATACGTACCGACATGATGATGCCCTGCAGCTCTCCGGTGTTTTTCAGCAGCTGCGCCGACGCTTTTTCAAAATTGTCCAGCTGCAGCCCAACGAGGTCGGGGTTGTTGACGACCATTGAAACGGAGATAACGATCTCGCCCATAAGGTCCATCAGCTTGTCAAGTTTATCGACGTTGACGCTGATAAAATTCTGCTTTATCTCGCTGACGGCGGAAAGGGGAAGCTCATCGGTCTGCGCGCTCTTTTTAGCGGGTGCCGGCGGCGCCGAAGGAGACGCCGGAGCCGCAGGCGCGGCGGCCGCAAGTCCCGGTTCGGGGGCGGGGGCCGGGCGGGCCTGAGAGGGCTTGCTTTTCACCGTTTTCTCCTCTGTTTGCGCCACCGTTTCCACCGGGGCGGACGCGGCGGCTTTCCCCGTTCCGCCGGTCAGGTCAAAGTTCTTGACGAAGAGCGCCTGCGATACGACGGACCTGATTTTTTCAATCGGCTCGTCCGTATAGATCAGCATCAACACGCCGGCGTCGATAATCTCATCGGCACAGTCCTCCAGCAAGTCGGCCGGTTCGGTTTCGACGCGGTCGGCATAATCGCTCAGGGCGTTAGCGATCTGATAGGCGCGGATATTCTCCATTTTACAGCCGTCGTCAAAGTAGATCCTGCATTGATAGCAGTTCTCCCCGCCGGCGTCTCCCGCCGGCGTCTCGGCAGCCGGAGCCCCTTCCGGGACCGGGGCCTCTTCCGGCTCCGGAGCCGCGGGCGGAGCGGCGTTCTGACTGTTCAAGGTCTCCATATAGCTCGCTATGCGGGCAAGATGCGCGGCCGTATCGCCGTCCGACGTCCCGCCTGACTGTATTTTCGCCACTTCCTGCTTGAAAAAGTCCACCGCGCCCAGGCAGATGTCGGCAATCTCGTCGGAGTTCGGCGTGGCGTTGTCATGCTCGCGGATAAAATAAAACATGTCCTCAATGTGATGGGCCACCAGGGAGATGGGCTCATACTCCATCATGGCCGACGAGCCTTTGATGGTGTGCATGATACGGAAGATCTCGTTGATGTGCTCCTCCGTAAAGCCGCCCAAATTTTCGCACTCAATCAGGATCTCTTCCAAGCGCTCGGTGAGCTGGACGTTTTCGTAGATAAACATATCCAGCATGGGATCGTTGGCCATATGGCATACACCCGCCTTTATAAAAATGTGTCAGGGGTAAACAATTTCAGGACCCGTTCCGGGTCTCGTCCGCCAGGTACAGGGCTATCAGCATATCCACGACCCGCCCGTAACTGCGGATGCCTTCGGGCTGCCCCATAGACTGGAGATACGCGTTGTTGACAGCTTCCGCCGTCTTGCGAAGAGGGCCTTCATATTCGCTCCACGCCTCGCTGTTGCCGCTGAAATCGCCCAGCGTCTCCTCCGAGTTCTCGGCCAGGCGGTCCCAGATGATACCCTTTGCCCGCGGGTCTGTGACGGCGTTGTAGCAATAGGTAAAGGCCATAAGGGAACCGGAGTAGAGAAAAACCGCGTTATCGCTCTCCATGCAGGCCAGATACGCCACGAGGTTCGCGTCCTCCTCCGGCGCGAAGCCCAG
>JAIRUE010000033.1 GCA_031254575.1 Oscillospiraceae bacterium
TGCCGGGCATTGGGGCGAACAGGCCATGTCGGAACTGTATGAGACAGGGGTCATGTCCGGCGTCGGAGAGGCGCGGTGCGCCCCCGACGCGCCGGTGACCCGCGCCGAGGTATGCGTGCTGCTGTGCAGATTGCTGGGCATCCCGCAAGCCGACCCGTCCGCCGCGCCGCCGGAAGTCAGGAATCACTGGGCCGCGCCGTATGTATGGGCGGCCATACGGGCCGGGCTGATGGCGGGGGACGGCTCGGCGTACCGTCCCGCCGGCGCCGTCACGCGCGCGGAACTCGCGGCTCTTTGCGTTAAGGGGCTGCATGTGCCCAACACCATCGACTACGGACAGTCTTTTTACCCCGATGTGACCCCGGCGGCGTGGTTTAACAACGCCGTCGTGACGATGCGTGTCTTTTCCGTGATGAGCGGGATGCCGGACGGGCTGTTCCATCCGCACGGCGGCGCGACGCGGGCCGAGGCGGCAAGCGTTATCTATAAAATGCTCTCCGTGGAACGGAAGGATTTTGCGGCGAAGACGCGCTCGCGAAACCTTTCGCGTGAACCGTTCATACTGGAGCCCAGGTGAGGCGGCAAGCAAATAGTTACCTTTGTGCCGAAGATATGTTATAATACTCCCAAATGTATTTTAGCGCGGCGGTGACAACATGCACTATGAATGCCTGATCGTGGACGATGAACCGGAACTCGCGTCCGGCACCTGCGAATACCTCAACCTCTTTGGCGTCAGCGCGCGATACGTCCTGAACGCGGACGGCGCGCTCGCTTTTTTGCGGGAGAATACCGTAAGCCTGATATTGCTGGACATCAATCTTGGCCAAAGCTCCGGCTTTGCGTTCTGCAAAACCGTCAGGGAGACCCTTGACGTCCCGATCCTGTTTATCAGCGCGCGCACAGACAGCGAGGATATGCTGCTGGCGCTGAACATCGGCGGCGACGACTACATACAGAAACCGTTCGCGCTCTCGCTCCTTTTGGCAAAAATCAAAGCGGTGCTGAAGCGGTACGGGGCGAAAACGTCTGAAGGCAGGCTGCGCGCCGACACGGCGACGGAGCGGATATATCTTGACGGGACGGCGCTTTCGCTGAAAAATATGGAATATAAGCTGCTCAGGTATTTGATGGACAACAAAGGCCGGATCGTCGGCAAGGACGAACTGTTTGAAAAGGTATGGGGCGACGCGTTCGTAGGGGACGGCACGCTGAACGTACACATACGCCGCCTGCGGGAAAAGATTGAGAAGGAGCCCAACGAGCCGCGGCTGATCAGGACGGTCTGGGGCGTGGGATATGTCTATGACGAGGCCGGCGTATGAAAAAAAGTCTGACGGTGGTTTTTTTCATGCTGGCCGTCGGGCTGGGCGGCATATTTTTGATATTTCGAGCCAACACGCCCAAGCCGGATATGGTTTTGCTCAATGAGGCGGTGATGACCGCCGCGCAGGGTGACGGCCAGACGGAAACGCTGCGCTTGCTGAACGAGGCGTTGAGACGGGAGGCGGAACGCATGGACGCCGCCCGCAGTTATAGGGACAGGGCGCTGAGGATCTTCCTGTTTGTCTATACCGGCGTGTTTGCGGCCGCGGCCGGGGGGCTGTATCTGTATTTCAGCCGGACGATCCTGGGGCCGTTTCAAAAGCTGGAATCCTTCGCGTCAAGGATAGCGCAGGGCGATTTGAATTTTCCGCTGGAAATGGACAGAAAAAACCGGTTTGGCGCGTTTTCAGAGAGTTTTGACCTGATGCGGGAAGAGCTCGCCGCCGCCCGCGAGAACGAACGGCTCGCCAACATCAGCAAAAAGGAACTGGTGGCTTCGTTGAGCCATGACGTCAAGACGCCGGTGTCCTCCATAAAAGTGATCGCGGAACTCTATCAGGCCAAACGGACCGCCGCGGCGGACAGCGATGGGGGAGGGGCGGTCGAGGCGATGTCCTCGATCATTCAAAAAGCGGATCAGATCGACCTGCTGATCTCCAATCTGTTTACCGCCACGCTGGAGGAACTGAAACAACTGAGGGTGTCTCCGGCGGAGATACCGTCCTCAGAACTGGCGGAACATATCCGGGCGTCAGACTATCAGAACAGGCTCCGTCCGTTCACCCTGCCCGAATGTGTCGTCACGGCGGACAGCCTGCGCTTCCGGCAGGTTGTGGACAACGTCATCGGCAACTCCTATAAATACGCAAGTACCGATATAGAGGTATCCGGCGGCTTTGACGGGAGCTTCTTTGTGCTGACCGTGCGGGATTTCGGCCCCGGCGTGGCGAATGAGGAGCTTTCTCTGCTGTGCGAGAAGTATTACCGGGCTAAAAATGCCGAGGGCAAGAGCGGTTCGGGGCTGGGGCTTTACCTGTCCCGGTATTTTATCGGGCAGATGGGCGGGACGCTGGAACTGAAAAGCCGTGACGGGTTGTGGGTAATTATGCGGCTGAAGATTTAAGAAACCGTTAAGGAACCGGTAAAGACAGTTAAGAAACGGGTTTGCTATAATGGACGGCGCAGGGGACGCACACCCGGGCGTCCCGTATTTTATGGATTTCGGGCCGCCCGCTGTGCGGTCCCTATACGGAGGTAACAGTATGCCGCTCATTGTAACAAGCAAGCTCAGCAAATCCTTTTCCTCGGGCGGGAGCCAGCAGCACGTCCTCAAAAACCTGGATCTGGAGATTTTTGAGGGAGATTTCACCGTCATTATGGGTCCGTCCGGCGCGGGGAAGACCACGCTGCTCTACGCGCTGTCGGGCATGGATAAACCGACGCTGGGGTCTATCCTGTTCTTCGGGCAGGAGATTTCCAAACTGTCCAACGACCGGCTTGCCGTCTTCCGGCGCAAACACTGCGGGTTCGTGTTCCAGCAGATGTTCCTGCTCGACAACATGAGCGTTATCGACAACGTACTGGCCGCCGGCCTGCTCGTCTCCAAAGACAAAAAGGCCATCGTCGCCCGCGCCAAAGATTTGCTGGCACGGGTCGGGCTGACCGAACAGATCTGGCGCAAATTCCCAACCCAGCTCTCCGGCGGCGAGGCTCAGCGGGCGGCTATTGTCCGGGCGCTGATCAACAGCCCCAAGGTCGTCTTTGCCGACGAGCCGACCGGCTCCCTCAACTCGGCCTCCGGCACGGCGGCGCTGGATACGCTGACCGAGTTCAATGAGAACGGACAGAGCGTGATCGCGGTCACGCACGACTTAAAAACGGCCCGGCGCGGAAACCGCGTCCTGTACATACAGGACGGCGTGATCGGCGGCATATGCGATCTCGGCAAATATGTCAGCGGCGACAGAGCGCGCCATGACAAACTCAGCGCTTTCCTCGGCGAAATGGGGTGGTGAGATGAATAAGATTTTTCTGCTGGCCCGCGCCAATATCCGTAAAACAAAAGGGCAGACGGTGATTTTGGCGATTCTGTTCCTGATCTCCTCCATGATGCTCAACGCGGGATTGATCGTCCTGTTCAGTTTCGGAAGTTTTTTTGAGAGGCTGACGGAGGAACTGAACACGTCGGACGCGTACATTTACATCCCCGAAGTCCTGTATACCGATGAAGTGGAGCAATATCTGCAAACGGAGACGCTTCATTTCCAAAAAAACAGCGGCATCATGGCCGACACGGCTTTTGAGTGGAAAGGCGAGCCTTTTGGCAGCAACATGGTTATTTGCGATATAGACGAGCCCCGGAGCATTTCCCAATGGAAATATATCAGCGACTCCCTTCCCCAAACCGCGGACGCGATTTATGTGCCGTATGGTTTCAAAATCGTCGGCGGTTATCACTTGGGCGACACACTTAAGCTCACGCTGGCCGGTACGGACTTCCGTTTCACGGTGGCGGGTTATACGGAGTGTATCTTTCAGGACCGTATGTTTACAGGCGACGTCGTCTTTGTGCCGGGAGCGCGTTTCAGGGAACTGTCGGCCGCGCTTTCGGATTACCGCAAGGTGCTTGTTTTTGCCAACGGGGAGAGTTACGCCAAAATCGAGGCCGGCCTGTTGGAAATGACGGGCTCTATGGCGGCCGGATACGGCGGAGATCTCAAATATTCCCTGTTCGGCACGGATTCTGTCAGCGTAAAAACGTCAAGGACGTCGATGCCGGCCATGATATCCGCCATGATGGTCGTTTTCACCGCCGTTATCGCGGTCGTCTGCCTGTTGGTCATCCGTTTCCGGATCAGCAACAGCATTGAGGAAGACATGCCCAAAATCGGCTCGCTGCAGTCTGTCGGGTACACAAGCCGCCAGATCACGTTTTCGATTGTGACGCAGTATGGGCTTATCGCGCTGACCGCCTGCCTTCTGGGCGTGATCCCGGCGTATCTCGCGCTGCCTTTTATCGGCGACGTGTTCGCGCAGCAGAGCGGCCTTTATTGGGCGCCGGATATGGAACCTGTTATCAATCTTGCCGCGGTCGGCGCGCTTACGCTGATCGTCATTGCCGTGTCCTTGCTGGCGGCGGCCAAAATCCGTAAAATCAGCCCGGTACGCGCGCTTCGGGGCGGCATCCTGACCCACAGTTTCAAGAAAAACCACATCCCGCTGGAAAAAACACGCCTGCCGCTGACGGCGGCGCTCTCAGGAAAATCCATCCTGCAAGGTCTGCGGCAGAGTATAACGATGTTTGTGATCGTATTATCCGTTTCGTTCACGGCCGTTGTCGCCATGGTCTTATATTATAACGCCGCCGTTGATCTGGAAGCGTTTGAGAAGGTGCCGGGGATTGAACGGGCCAACGCGTCTGTCGTGTTCCTGCCTGATGAAGACCCGGAACTGATGAGAAGGGAAATCCTCTCGCATAGGGATGTGAGAAAAGCGCAATATGTGGACTTTGGCAGGGTGCGCGTTGACGGCGAGGATGTCGGTGTCGGCGTGATGTCCGATTTTTCCGAAAAAGAAACGGTGAACGTCTATAAGGGCATTTTCCCGAGGTATGACAATGAAATCGCCATAGCGGGGCTGTTTGCCAGCATGCTGGGCAAAAACATCGGCGATGAGGTTCTTCTCGGTAAAGATGACCTTCCGTATCTCATCACAGGCTTGTCGCAGGGTATGGAATCCGGCAGCGCCATCACGGTATATCTGACGCTTGACGGAATGCGGAGGATACAGCCGGATTTCACGCAGTCCGGATTGATGGTATACCTGAGCAAAGGGACGGACACCGCGGCTTTTGTGGAGGAAATGGAAGCGTTATATGAGGGGCGACTGATCAGCGTTGCGAACGGGGACGTGGGCTTTGCCGAAGGCGTCAGCGCGTTTGCCAATATTGTTTCACTGGTGGGCATGATCATTCTCATCATTGCCGGGTGCGTCATAATTCTGGTGCTGTATTTTGTGATCGGCACCACCATCATCCGCAAACGCCGTGAACTGGGCATACAGAAAGCCGTCGGCTACACGACCGTAAACCTGATGAATCAGATTACCCTCAGTTTCACCATCCCGCTGCTGTTCGGCGGCGCGGCCGGGTGCGTACTCGGCGCGGCGGCGATCAACCCGTTTATGTCGGTGGGGATGGCCCAGATGGGCGTGATGAAAGCCGCCTATATCATCAACCCCGTATGGGTCGCGGCGACAGGCGTCTGTATGATCGTGCTGTCATACCTGACCAGTATATTTATCACCTGGCGTATCCGCAAAATATCCGCCTACGCACTGGTAAGTGAATGATCCAATAATGTAAACCCCTTGCGTCGCAAGGGGTTTACTGCGTTTTGAGATAGCTTGGGAGGCCTGACTGTGTTACCGCCGACAAAGCATCTGATGGTCTGGCACATCCGGCGGGACCGGCTGAACCCGAAGCGGCCGTCCGTGGCGCAGATGGTGTATGAGCTGTGGCGGTGGAACAGGGGATGATGGACAGGGAATGCCAGTCCGTGGTATAATGATTTACGCGGGCACTGGGATTTGTTTACAGCATTTTGTACATAATAATAATTTTGTACAAAAATTATGTCAAATGAACGGAGGGCCGTAAATGGACAAGACAATTTACCACATGACCATCCCGTCGCCGCTTGGTGAGTTGAGCTGCGCCGCGACCGCCCCCGGCGTCATCCTTGTTATGTATACGCCGTACATACTCCCGGCGGGCGCGTGTACCACCGGTAAACCCAACGAGCTGTTGGAGCGATTGCGTGACCAGTTGGATGAATATTTTGCCGGGACGCGGCGGCGCTTCGATGTTCCGGTTTTGCTGTCCGGCACGCCGCACCGCCTTAAAGTCTGGGACGCGCTGTGCGGCGTCCCGTACGGCAAAACCGTCACATACCGGCATATAGCCGAAACTGTCGGCTCGGCGCCGATCGCCGTGGGACAGGCTGTCGGGCAAAACCGCGTCAATATCCTTGTCCCGTGCCACCGCGTCGTCGGCTCGGACGGTTCGCTGACCGGCTACGGCGGCGGTTTGGAGCGCAAGCGTTTTTTACTGGAACTGGAAGCGGGCGTGGCGCGATGAAACACGAGGATTTGTTGCAGGCTCCGGCGGTCCTGCGGGATTATCTGTCGTATCATGAGACGATTGCGGGCCATTCCGACAGGACCGTGGATGAGTATTTTCTGGATTTGCGGCTTTTTTTCCGGTTTTTAGTCAAAAAACGGAGCGGCGTCTCCCCTGCCACGCCATTGGAAAATATATCCGTCCTGGAGGTGGACGCGGCGTTTCTGCAATCGGTCACGCTCAATGAGGTGTACGACTTCATGCGCTACCTCAGCCGCGAGCGCCCCAAGCAACAGAACAGCCCGAACACCGATTACGGGCTTATGGCGTCGGCGCGGGCGCGTAAAGTGGTGGCGATACGCTCTTTTTTCAAGTATCTCAAAAAGTTCCATATTATTGAGGAAAGTCCCGTATTAGAACTGGAATCGCCCAAACAAATGAAAAAACTCCCCCGGTATCTGACATTACAGGAGAGCCTTGCCCTGCTGCGGTCGGTGGAGGGCCGCCACGCGGAGCGCGACTACGCGATCCTGACGCTGTTCCTCAACTGCGGGCTGCGCCGCTCGGAGCTGGCGGGGCTCAACGAAGCTGACGCGGCCGGGGAAAAGATACGCGTCTTCGGCAAGGGCGGCAAGGAGCGGGAGCTGTACCTCAATGACGCCTGCCTCGAAGCGCTGAACGCGTGGAAAGCTGTGCGCCCCAAGGATTCAGGTGAAAAGGCGCTGTTTTTGTCGGGGCAGAATAAGCGGATGCACCCCAACACCATCCACGCGCTGGTCAAAAAACACCTGCTCAACGCGGGGCTGGACCCCAGCCGGTATTCGACGCACAAACTGCGCCATACGGCGGCGACGCTGATGCTGTCCAACGGCGTGGACGTGCGCACCCTGCAGGAAATGCTGGGGCACGAACACCTCAATACAACACAGATATACACCCACATCGACAGCGCGGAACTGCGCCTCGCGGCCAGGGCAAACCCGCTGAGCAATGTGAAAAAGAATAAATAACGCAACGGGCATCCCGTAAATTACTTTTTCGCTTCCTTCTCAAAAATGACGCCGCCGACATGCACGTTGACACAGCCGACCGTCAGACCGGTCATGCTTTGCAGCGACGAGGCGATGCGCTCCTGTACTTTCTGCGCGACGGCGGGTATGGATTTGCCGTAGGCCGTCAGCAGATAGACGTCCACATGGATGCGGTTCTCCTCAAGGGTGATTTTGATGCCTTTGTTCCCCTGCTTTTTCCCAATTAAATCGGTCATACCGGAGCCGGCCGCCGTCATCAGCGTAACGCCGTCCACCTCGCTCGCGGCCTGCGACGAAATGGCGGCCACCACATCCTCCGATATGCGGATCGTGCCCTGGTCTTCCAGCTTTATAACGCTTTCTTTATGTTCCGGCATGTGCTATTACCCCTTTTCCGCTGTTTTGTACAGTATAGCATATGCGGGGGCGGTCTGTAAATAGAAACGGGACAAAACCGGGGGCGGTCCGCCCCCGGTCTGCCGCGCCGCCGCTTATTTGCAAATGCTGTCCCGCAAATCGCGGTAGTCTGTGTAGTCGCCCGCCACCGGGGGGAAAAACTCGTCGACGGGGAATTTGATGCGCCGGAAAAGGTCGCAGGGGTTGTCGTCGGAGCCGCCGATGCACTCTTTCTCGGGCATACAGAAGTCGTAGCACGGCATTACAAGCTGCGTATCGCGTTCCAAGCGTACAATGGAAAACTGTCCCAAGGTACAGAAAACGCGCTTCTCTCCGCCCTCCAATACAAGCTCGTCGTCAAAACACTCGCCGACAAACTCAGGCACGTCGTGCAGGTCGCTGCAGTAAACGGATTGCTGATCATGGTGCTCGATCATCTTGACGCTGAGGCAGATGGGATCGACCGCTTCCACGACGGCTGTGGGGAGATTGGCTTTTTGAGCACATTTCGCGCCGAAGAAATGGTCTGTGCTGGAGTAGATTTTCGCGTTGCCCTCGCTGCCGAACAGGATGACGCGCTTGTCAAATGTGGCGAGGCCGGCGACTTCAACCGGACGGCCCACGCCGGCGAACGCGTCCACCGTCACGCGGTAGAAGTACTTGACGTCCACCGAGTAGAAGCCGCGGTTGAATGTGACCGCTTCGACATCCAAATAGCAGGAAATCAGCTCGGCCCTGCGGCTCTTAACGTTAATGGCCCTGTCGATTACGGCCTGTCCGCCGCTGGTGAAATAGATGCGCAAGTCTTCCAAACAGTCCTTATCACGACAGGCGTCATATATCTTTTGCGTATGGACGCAGACCGCTTCCTTAATGGGTTGCCTATCTACGCCACCGGCGGCCCCGGCGGCCGCGTTTGGTATAACTCCTTTATCAGGCATGACCGGTGTCCCTCCCAAATGATTTTGAGGTCTTCCCTCTCGCTACCATCATAGTGAGGCGCGGCTGTTTTGTGACACCGCCATACGCGCCGACGCGTACAAGTGTTATCAGCCGTACTCGCGGACGTCAGCACTCCGTCATCTCTCCGTTCCCGCTCCATGGGTCACTGAAAAAGTCCTCCGCTTCCCTGTCCCAGCCGGTAAACATGCCGTTGCCGTACCACAGGCCGTAATGCGAGCCCAGCAAGACGGCCGCCTTAAGCCGGAGAGCCGTCTCCATGCCGCCGGACAGCATGACGGAACGCACAAAGTCCAGCACCTCCGTCTTGCCCTCTTCCTCAACCTGCACATCGGTTCACCTCCCCCTGTGCATAACCTTGTGGATAACTCCGCTTTCCGCACTCTCCCAGTATAACACGCCGCCCCCGCCAGTCAAGAGAGCGTGAGAACTCTTGACAACGGCGGGGTCTTTGCGTGTTGCGTCCGCTGTGCCGAAAAGGCAGAAAGGACGTGTTTACCGTGAACGCAAGCATTACCCAAGCCCTGCGCGATTACATCTTCGAGCGGGACAGCTACACCTGCGTTGTCTGCACGGGGGCGGCCTCTGACATCCATCACGTTGTGGCCCGCTCGCTGGGCGGGCGCAACCATCCGCACAATCTGGTAGCGGTCTGCCGCCCTCACCACTGCCAGTTGCACGGCGAGCGGATACGCGGCTCCGTCTACACAACCTTCGAGGTACGCCAGGCGGTGCACGAGTACCTTCAAGACCTGTACGCGGAGGACATCGAGGCGGGCGTGTGGGCGGGCGGCTGAGGCCCCCGCCCCCTCCGGCGGCTCCGGGGCGGTCTGTCCGCGCGCGGCCGTCCGCCCCTTTGCCGCCCCGGGCGCGTGACCGCGCCCTTCGCCCGCCTCTGCGCCAACCGAGGGTAAACGTAGGAAAAGAACCTTTTCACCTATGTGAAAAGGCCCTTTTCTAACGTTTACATTATACCACAAAACGGCAAATCTGTAAAGGGCGTGTTGACGTGCGCGACCGTTTGCTTCACCTTAGGAACCCTCGAAGCGGAGCGGCGGCTCCCCCGCTCGCTGAGGCTCGCGGCCCCCGCCGCGCTCGCGCCCGCCTGCGGGCGTGCGGCCTGCGGGCCTGCGCTCGCAATCGCCCGGCCCCGGCCCCCTTGTCCGCTTCGGGGCCGCCTCCTTGCGGCCCCTGCGCTGGGGCCGGGGTGCCGCCTGCGGGCGGCCCTACCGCCGGGGGGCGGAGAGTTGGAGAGACGCGGAAGACGCGGGACGGCACCCCCTGACAGGGGTGCGTTGGCGCGTATGCCGCTACCATCATAGTGAGGCGCGGCTGTTTTGTGACACCGGGGGTTTTCGCAGGATTTGGCGAACACCTATTTCATAATAGAGGTTTTATTCGGTGAGTTCCTCCCCTCCAAGTCCGGGCGGCGGCGCTCGATCGCGGCAAAGCCGATTTCCACGTCCTCGTGCGCTTCTTCGGGGGTAAAGCATCCGACCGCCACCATATCGCGCTCCCGCAGCGTGGCATAGGAAAAAGTCAGGCCGACAAAAGGCGTCACACGTCCCGCCGCCATGCTTTTAATGGTTATGACCGGCTTTTTGGCCTGCCATATCACACTGTGGATATATTCAATCTCCACCTGCATCAAAAAGCCCGCGCAATTGTATATCTGTATATACGTTTCCACATCGTATCCCTGTTCGTCGGAGTAGACGATGAGTTCCGGCATATGGGCCGACAGGCCGGGCGCCATGCCGTTGTCCCGTATCATTTTCAGATAATCCGGCAGGCGGTCGATGGTTTGAGTGTTTTTATTGACAAGCTGTTCTGCCGACGAGTGGTGCGGAAAGCAGAATTTCGCGCCTATCTGCCTGCACTTCCTGATTTCGGCTTCCGCTTCGCGGCGTCCTTGGGGCGTATTGTCCACGTTGATAATGGGTGTGTCGATGATAATGACTTCCTTGCCTGTCCTGTCCTCCGCCAGCTTGCAGCCCTCAACGAGGACTTTGTTTTGTGCCGCGGGGGCCATGACGGCGTTGATGCCGTACTGTAAAAACGCTTCCACAACGTCCGCAATGGCCTCTCTGTTCTTGTTGCTCCGTTCGATGTTATGGTCACTGGAGGGCGAGGTGTGGCTCCACCCGAGGAGCCAATTGGTCCCGATGATCATGCGCGGCAGCGACACGCCGCCTGCCGTGGTGCGCGGAAATGGCACGGACATAAAAACGCCTCCCGATTATAAGTACATGTTTATCTTATCATGCCATCTCCGCTTTATCAATAGCCTTTATCACCGGACATAACCCCCGCGTTCCATGAATATAGATGTGGACGAGGGGTGAGGCGTAATGGAGGAACCAAAAGCCCGGGGGCAAAAAAACAGTCAGGCTTCATTCATAAGATTGCTGGCGTCGCTTACGATTTTGGGGTTGGTTTTGATTTTACGCGTCTTTTTTCCGGGGCAGACGAGGGATTTTTTACAGAAAACCGTCGCCGGAGGTATGGATTATACTGTCCTGCTTGGTAATGTGGGCGACAGCCTGCGCGCTTTCGTACTGGGCGTACCGCACCCGGACGCGTCGGAGGAGATGAAATCTGTAAACGAGGAAGACGGGCCGGAGACGGAGCCCTCTTTGCCGCTTGACCCGGACGGACACCCCGCGTACGGTTCTCCGGGGGAAACCTACGACCCGGAAAAGGAGCCTCCGCCTGATGACGCGATTGGCCTGGGAGGGTTCGATACCCCTGTTTTGTGGGCGGACGCGCGTTTTTTTATGTCTCTGGAAGACGATGTGGACGATACGCTCCCTCTCCCTTTTGGAATGCAGAAGCCGGACAGGGTAGATTACGGCGTCTATGAACTGCCGTTTGCGTCAGTGTTGCCCGCCGAGGGGAAACTTTCGTCGCCGTTCGGCTACCGCATCCATCCGGTCTATGGCGACTGGCGGTTCCATTACGGGATCGACATAGCCAATAAGTCCGGGACGCCGATCGCCGCTTTTGCCGACGGGACGGTTGCCGCGACAGGCGTAAGCCCCAGTTATGGAAATTATCTCCTTGTTGAGCACGAGGGTGGGTTTGTCACGCTTTACGCGCACTGTAAAAAAATCACCGTCAAAGCCGGACAGAAAGTCTCGATGGGGCAGACGGTCGCGGCGGTCGGTTCCACCGGGGTTTCGACCGGGCCGCATCTGCACTTTGAACTGCGCCTCGGCGGCGCGTTCCTTGACCCGGCGTTATATGTGGAGATATGACGGTTGGCAGGGTCAAGATACGCGCCGGATTTGTGCTGCTGGTGAGTATTCTGGTCTATCTGGACAGGGGGTATCTGCTCCTGATCGTGTTCGCGGCGGCGGCGTTGCATGAGCTGGGGCACTATATCCCGCTGCGCCTGCTGGGGGGGCGTGTCACGCGGCTGGAACTGACCGGCGGCGGTATCGGCATGACCTTTTCCTTTTATCAAAAGCGAAAGGGCGTAAAAACGCGTTTACTGAACGGATACGCGCGGGAAATCCTGGCCGTGCTGGGCGGGCCGGCGGCGAGCCTCGGTTTCGCGTTGCTTTTTTCGCTGCGGAATGGTATAATAAAAGAACAGGCGGCGCTCGCGGGGATGTGCCTGTCGCACGGCGTGTTCAATCTGCTGCCGATGCGGGGGCTGGACGGCGGGCGGGTGTTGGAGCTGGCGTCCGGCGCGCTGGGATTTACGCACGCGCGGACAGCCCTCAATGTCACAACAACATTGACGGCGTTGCTTTTGGGAGGGCTGTGCGGCGTTTTGGCTCTGTGCTACCGCGACGTTTCGCTGCTGCTGGCGATGATTTATGTGCTGTCGTCAGCGCTGCCAAAGCCGTCGTGACATACATCGTCCGTTCCGCGCTGCATCGCTTTAGGATGGTATAATAAATATACACAACGGCTCCGGCCGTCGGGCCGTCCGGATATGCAAGAGGTACCTATGACCCCCTACCAAAGAATCGAGCCGTTCCTGACCGCCGTGAAAAAGCCGGCGCGCTATACCGGCGGCGAATACAATTCCGTGCAGAAAGACCCGCGTTCCGTTGATCTGCGGGTGGTGTTCTGCTTCCCCGACACTTATGAAATCGGCATGTCCTGTCTTGGCCTGCGCATCCTTTATGACGTGATAAACCGCCTGCCCTACGTGTGGTGCGAGCGGGCGTTCGCGCCGTGGGAGGATATGCGGGGCCTTTTGCTGCGCAAAAAAGTACCGCTCTACGCGCTGGAGAGCGGCGACGGGCTGCGGGACTTTGACGTGCTGGCGTTCACGCTGCAATATGAGCTGTCCTATACCAACGTACTGCTGATGCTTGATCTCGCGGGGCTGCCTCTGCGGGCGGCGGAGCGGGACGAAACCCATCCGCTGGTCATTGCGGGAGGGCCGTGCGCGTTCCACCCCGAACCGATGGCGGATTTTATCGACCTGTTCGCCGTCGGTGAGGGTGAGGAAGTAACTGTCGAGCTGATGGAATTGTTACGCGCGGCAAAAAAGGACGGCCTTCCGCGCCATGCGGTTTTGGAACAGGCGGCGGCTATACCGGGATTATACGTACCGTCGCTTTACCGGGTTTCTTACCGTCCCGACGGGACGCTTGCCGCGGTGGAGCCGTCCCGCGGCGCGCCTTCTGTGGTGAAAAAACGCATTATCCGTGATTTGAACAATCTCCCCTGCCCGGAACGCCCCATTGCCGCGAGTACCGAAATCGTGCATGACCGGGTGATGCTGGAGCTGTTCCGGGGCTGCGCGCGCGGCTGCCGGTTTTGCCAGGCCGGGTATACGTCCCGCCCTGTGCGGGAAAAATCGCCCGAAACGCTGTTTGGACAGGCAAAGACGGCGATTGAAAACTGCGGCGGTTCCGAAATCGGGCTGGTGTCGCTTTCAACAAGCGATTACAGCGGGTTGGAGACGCTTTGCGGAACCCTTGCCCCGTGGTGCGGACCGCGCCGTGTCAGTCTCTCGCTTCCCTCCCTGCGCGCCGACAGTTTTTCGCCTTCCCTGCTCAAAAAAGCCGGGCAGGTGCGCAAATCCGGGCTGACGTTCGCGCCGGAGGCGGGGTCGGCGCGGTTGAGGAATGTGATCAATAAAAACCTTGCTGAAAGCGATTTGATGTCGGCTTGCGCCGCCGCCTTCACCGGCGGGTGGAACGGCGTCAAGCTGTATTTCATGCTGGGCCTGCCGGCCGAGACGGATGAGGACGTGCGCGAGATCGCCCATTTGTGCGGGCGGGTGTATCAGCTTTGGCGGCAGGTCGTGCCCGACAGGGGGCGCGGCGTGCGGATCACCGCCGGCGCGTCCTGTTTTGTACCCAAACCGCATACGCCGTTCCAGTGGGAGCCGATGACGCCGCCGGGTGAACTGCGGCGGCGCGCGGGGCTTGTGCGGGAGGCGATGCGCAAACAGGTGACATTTCACTGGCACGAACCGGACGCGGGCTACCTTGAATGTGTGTTGAGCCGGGGTGACCGGCGGGTGGGCGCGGCGGTGGAGCGGGCGTACCGCATGGGATGCCGTATGGACGGCTGGAGCGAGTGTTTTTCCCTTGATATGTGGCGGGAAGCGTTTGCTGCGGAGGATATTGATCCCGATTTTTACGCCCTGCGGCGGCGCGGGCCGGACGAGGTGCTGCCGTGGTCGCACATCTCCTGCGGCGTATCGGCGGAGCATTTCTGGCGCGAGCGGGAAAAAGCGGTCCGGGCCGCGCCGTCGGCCGATTGCCGGAACGGCTGCGAGGGGTGCGGGATATGCTGCTGAACATACGGCTTGCCTATCACAAAACCGGGCGGGCGCGGTTTCTGTCCCATCTCGACACCATGCGCGTTTTCCAGCAATCCCTGACCCGCGCGAAACTGCCGCTGCGCTACTCCGAGGGATTCAATCCCCATATCGTTCTCTCTATCGCACTGCCGCTGGGCGTGGGGATGGAAAGCGTCACGGAGCGGCTTGATTTCGGCGTGACTGAAAATATGAACATGGGGACGCTGCCCGCCGCGCTCAACGCCGTTTTGCCGGAGGGGTTTCTTGTTTCACGGGCGGCCGCAGGGGGACGGTCCGTTTCACAGATTACTTTTGCGCGGTATGAGATCACCGCCGACTCGCAAGCGAAGCCGGAAAGGGTCCTGGCGCTGTTTGCCTCTTCGGCGGTGGTGGAGAAGCGCAATAAGAGGAAAGAGCTCGTGCCGACCGACATCGTGCCGTTTATCCGCGGCGTATCATGTGAGCCGTCCGGGGATAAACTGCGCCTCACCGCCACGCTGTCCGCGCGGGAGCCTGTGCTCAACCCGGAGTATGTCGCCGAGGCGTGGCGGCTCTATCTCGACCCGGAGGCGGCGTTTTCGTTCAAACGGACGGCCCTGCTGGACGGGGATGAGAAATTATTTGATAATCTGTAAAGGATAAACTTATACAGAAATAACCCGTTGCCGCGCAAAAAGCTGTCCCCCGCCCTGCGGACGGGGGACAATGCTATCTCTCCTCATAACATCGCGTGGCCGTTTCCCAGTCTGCCACATGGAACCAGTCCTGTATGTAGTCCGCGCGTACGTTATAATGCTTTAGATAATAGGCGTGTTCCCAGACGTCGATGCAGGCGAGAGGGATCAGCCCGCGTGTCAGCAATGTGTCCTGATTGGCGGTCGTGACGATGTGCGGGTCGCCGTCCGCGTTGCAGGAAAGCCACGCGTAGCCGGAACCGAACACACCCGCGGCGGCTTTGGAAAACGCCGCGGCAAAGCCTTCAAAACCGTCAAACGCGCGCCCGACCGCGTCCAATAACCCGCCGGTGACGCGCGTCCCGTTCCCGTCCTTTGGGGTGAGGTGGTCAAAGAAAAATTCATGGTTATAGACGCCGCCGCCGTTGTTTTTGACCGGTATACGCAGGGGCTCCGGCAGCCAGTTGGCCTGTGTGAGCAGCCGTTCAAGGCTCCAGCCGTGGTATTCGGGGTAGTTTTTGAGCGCGGCGTTGAGATTATCGATGTAGGCGCGCAGGTGGCGGTCGTGGTGGAGCTGCATGGTCAGCGTGTCGATATACGGTTCCAGCGCGTCATAGGCATACGGCAGCGGCGGCAGTTCAAACGGATAATGTTGTGACATGGACGGCACCTCTTTTTACCTTAGTCTATGCGTCCAACAGTCCCAAAAATTCCTGTTCAGTTAATACCTTTACATCTAATGCCCGCGCTTTCTCCAGCTTTGACCCGGCGTTCTCCCCCGCCACGACATAGGACGTCTTTTTGGAGACGCTGCCCGCGGCCTTGCCGCCCCGTTCAACGATACGCGCTTCGGCTTCGCCGCGCGTCAGCGCGGAGAGCGTGCCCGTCAGCACAAAAGTCAGCCCCGCCCATTCGCCGCCTCGTTTTATCTCCGCCGTCATATCCACGCCGGCGGCCGACAGCGCCGCGATCAGCGCCCTCGCCCGTTCGGTGTCCAGATAGGCGCGCAGGCTGCCCGCGATGACCGGCCCGATCTCCGGCGTTTCGGTGAACGCCTCCTCCGGCGCGGACAGCAAAGCGTCCATCGACCCATATGTCTGCGCGAGAATCTGCGCCGCTTTTTGCCCCACATGTCGTATCCCAAGCCCGAACAGCAGCCGCGCAAGGCCGCGCCGTTTGGAGTTTTCTATCGCCGCGAGCAGGTTTTGCGCCGACTTTTCGGCAAAACCCTCAAATTGCAGCAAATCCTCCGCCGTCAGGCTGTAGAGCCCGTCAAGCGACGTCACCAGCCCCTCCTGGCAAAAGAGCTCGCAGGTGGCGCTTCCCATCCCCTCGATGTCCATCGCGTCACGGGAGGCGTAATGGATCAGCCTCCGCACCAGCTGCGCCGGACAGGTTTCGGAAACGCACCTTACGGCGACCTCCCCTTCCCGTGACACGACCGGCGAGCCGCATTCGGGGCAATGCTCCGGAAACACAAACGGCGCGGCGTCCGGCGGGCGCTTTTCCCTGACGACGGAGACGACTTCGGGGATGATTTCCCCCGCTTTCTGCACCCAAACGGTGTCGCCGATACGGATGTCTTTCTGCCCTATTAAGTCGCGGTTGTGCAGCGTCGCGTACTGGACCGTCGAGCCGGAAAGGTTCACGGGGTCCAGCAGCGCGCGCGGCGTCAGCACGCCCGTGCGCCCCACCTGGATCAGAATGTCCCGTACCACCGTCTCCCTGCGCTCCGGCGGGTATTTATACGCCACCGCCCAGCGGGGCGCGCGGGCCGTGGCGCCCAGCGTTTGCCGCAGGGCGAGGGAATTGACCTTTATAACCGCGCCGTCGGTATCGAACGGGTATCCCGGCCGTTCCGCGCCGATACGCCCGATTTCAAGGGCAATGTCCTCATACGCGGCGGCCAGTGTATAGCTGTTGGCGAGAAAACCCCAGTTTTTCAGCAGTTCCAGCGTTTCCCCGTGCGTTTCGGGCCACTCCGCACCCTCCATGAGCTGGATGTTGAACGCGATGAACGACAGCCCCCGTTCCGCCGCGACCGACGCGTCCAGCTGGCGGAACGACCCGGCGGCGGCGTTGCGCGGATTCGCGAACGGCGGCTGCCCGTCCAGCTCACGCTGCGCGTTCAACCGCTCAAACGTCCCGCGCGGCATGAATACCTCGCCGCGCACGACCAATCTGCCGGGTACCGTCACGCCCCGTATTTCCCCGGGAATATCGCCGACAACCTTCGCGTTGTGCGTCACGTCCTCGCCGACCGTCCCGTCGCCCCGTGTCGCGGCCAGTACAAGGGTTCCCCCCTCATACCGCAGCGCCACCGACAGCCCGTCGATTTTAGGCTCGACGCAGTAAACAGTCTCCCCAACCGTTTCCTCCACGCGCGCATAAAAAGCCCGCAGCTCATCCATAGAGAAGACGTCCTGCAGGCTCATCATCGGCACGTCGTGCGCAACGGGCGAAAACGCCGCCGCCGCCCCCACCTTTTGGGTCGGGGACGACGCGTCGGCAAGGGACGGTTCGGCGGCTTCCAGTTCCCGCAAACGGCGCATCAGCGCGTCGTATTCGTCGTCCCGCATAATGGGGTCGTCATGAATATGATAGGCTTCGTTCGCGCGGGCCAGAAGCTCCCGCAGGCGTTTGATTTCGTCTTGCATAGTTCCCCCGATAAGGTATTAAAGGCGGTGTCTGACGGCGCCCAGGGAGGCGGCCATTCCGGCGAGGAAAGCCGCCGCGCAGACGGCGGACACAGCCGCGGCCGCGTTACCGCCGGCTATCTCAAACCCCGCGCAGGTAAGGTTTATGAGGGCGAAAATATAGTTCATCACGATAAGCCACGGCGGGATACTTCCCCGCCGCTCCCCGGCGTACAGGCTTCTGACCGCCGTGTTGACGGCCTTGAGGATGCCGGCGAAGTAAAAAATCAGAACGCCGGCGGCGGCGATGACGGCGAGAATGGCGCCCAGAGCTTCTACCTTGCGTATCCCTTTAGTAATGCCTTCTATCGGCGCGAGAAATTCAGGTTTTTTATTCAAAAAGGCTGTAAACATAGCAGTCTCAATGACGGCGGCAAGTATAAAAAGGAGCGAAAACTGCGCGATAACGGCAATCTTTATAAAACGGAGCGTACCCGCCGGAGAGCCGGCTTTCTTCCTTGATTCGGAAAACAACACCCAAAGACCGGCGCAGATCAGAACGGACGGCGCCAAACCCAGCAGCGACAGGATAAGCTGCGGCAGCAACGCGTCTTCCGCCAGCAGCGGGGCGGCGGCATTGAGGCGGCCCAGCAAGCCGCCGTAAACTCCCATAAAGGACGAACCCGATGACAGGGCGTTGAAAAACACGCTCACCGTGTAGAACAGTACCGTGATAAAAAAGGCAGTGGACGCCCCTGTTCCGGCGATAACATTGAAAGCCTTGGATCGCGCCGACTGTCTCGCGGCCGCGCCTGGGGATATGCAGCCGCACTCTTCCCCTTCGTTCAGCACTCGTTTGCACAGGGGGCACACGTTGACCATATCAACCGCCTCCGGCCCGCAAATAATGGCACAAAAGTACTGTATCACGACCCGGGGGCATTGTCAAACAGGAATTTCAACTCCGCCCGAATACATCCTCCATCTGAAAATAGCTGTCCGGCACCGCGCCGACGATGATCGTTTCGGCAATACTCACCTGTGTGCCAACCTGCGTGCCGACACTGTAACCCGGCAGCAGGACGGTGATGTCCACCGTGATCTCCATCATGATCTGGTGGCGGGTCTGATTGATGCCGGCGGCGGAGAACTGATTGGAAAACGACGCGCTGACCGTGCCCAGCGGCACGATTTTGAGCGGTATGCGGGGTCCGCGGCCGCTGAGGACGTCGCCGTTGATGAGGTTGCCTATGGGGATGGACAGCCTGGAGGTGTCGGCGTGCTCAAGCGAGGAGAGGACTTCTTCGGTGATGCCGGCTTTAAGGCGGTTTATGGAGATGATGTCGCTCCTGAGCGCGGTGATCTGGCCGTAAATGTCTTTTTCAAAATACACAAGGTTACCGTACGCGATGCCCTCGCCGGCAATGCGCCTGACGATGGCCTCATTGATCACGCGCGACGCGAGCTGATCCACCTGTACGCGGGCCATTTGCGTCATAATGGGGCGCAGATGGTGTTGGACGTAATAATTCCCGCCAATCAATACCAATACCAATACCGCAACGGCGGCGATGATAACCGCGCGGCGGCGCGCCGCGGCCGCCGGCGTCCGGCGGGAACTTCGGCGGCGGGCGGGCTCCGCCCTCTTGCGGAGGAGCCGCACCCGCGCGGTGCGCAGCCAAAGGGAGAAACGGTGACGGAAACGGCGCATGGCATGACCCCCCCTACGAGCCAATGTATGCGCCGCGCGGAAACCATATGAGCCTGTGCGGGATAGAGAAATTTTTATGGAAAGTATGCTTGACATTCTGAAAATCCTGTGCTATCCTATAATGGAAAGCAAACTTTCCATTATAGGATAAGGAGGGCAGTGAATTGCAAAACCGCATAGAAGAACTGCGGAAACGGCGCGGGGTCACACAGGAAGAACTGGCCGCCGCGCTGGAAGTGTCAAGGCAGACCATCGGCTCGCTGGAAAACGGGCGGTATAACCCGTCTATCATCCTGGCGTTCAGGCTTGCGCGTTTTTTTGGCATGGCGGTGGAAGAAATTTTTATTTACGGGGAGGAAAGAAAATGAATAAGGTCAAGGCTTTGGTTTTTTACGTCGGTATAGCCGCTCTCACGGCCGGTCTGCTACTGGTGTTTTTGTTCAGAAGTTCGGAAGGGATCATGGTGAAAGTACCGTATGTCATGGTTGGGTGCGGTTCGGGAATTGCCTCTGTGGGGCTGGTGTACATGTCCCGGTACAAAAACCCGCAAAAGGCGAAAGAGTATGAGATTAACGAAAAGGACGAACGAAACGTCCGTCTGCGGGAGAAGGCGGGCTACGCCACCTGGTATGTTACCCAGATCGTTTTAATGGCAACGGTGTTTACATTTCTCATATTGGACTATGTGGTCCCCTGCTGGATAGCGATAGGGGGGCTGTTTATCCATAACGTGAGTTTCTTTGCGGCGATTGCCGCCTATGACAAAAAAATGTGAGCCGCATGTCAATTGTTACCGCGTAAAAAAGTAACCGGCTGTGGCATAATAACCCCGCTAAACGCCCGGCGCGCGCCGGACGATAAGGTGGGGTTATATGATTTACAGACGTTTTGCCGCGCTGACGCTTGCGCTTTGCCTGCTTGTGCCGTCCGCCGCGGCGTCTTTTGAGGGCGCGGTATATCCGTTAGAGGCCGCCGCGGACGCCCGGCCGGCTAAAAAACCGATCAAGTGGGTGGATTTCACCGTTCCTGCGCCGGTGATGAGGCAGGCGCTGGAATGGGATGTCAAAAAACATGCCGCCGGAAGTAATTGCGCCGGCTGGATAGAGCTTCTGGCCTATCTGGGGGCGAAATGCGGCGGCGATTTTACCAAGCATAAGCCGCGGACGATGCAACAGCTGCTTGAAAAGCTCAACTGCGGCGAGACAATGGAATCGCTCGCCAAGGGCATGAAACTGTACGGGTATTACCTCGAGGCCTATTCCGCCGTGCTGGGCGGGCTGGCGGGTCCCTTCGCCGTCGAGGTGGAAACGGACGGCGAAAAGCGGTGGGAGGAAAAATACGGCCTGCGGGCCTTTCATCCCATCGCGCGGGGGTTTGATTACAACCACTATGACGATTTTGGCAGCGGCCGCAACTATGGGTATAAACGCAAGCATCTGGGCCACGACATCATGGCGCTGACCGGCACTCCCGTCGCCGCCGTGGAATCGGGCATTGTGGAGGAACTGGGCTGGAACCAATACGGCGGCTGGCGCGTCGGTGTCCGCAGTTTTGACAGGAAGCGGTATTATTATTATGCCCACCTGCGGCAAAACCGCCCCTACGCCGAGGGCCTGACCAAAGGCGGCACCGTGCTGGCCGGCGACGTCATCGGCTATGTGGGGCGTACCGGATACAGCAGGCGTGAAAATACAAACGGCATCACGCAGAGCCACCTGCACTTCGGGATACAGCTCATCTTTGACGAGGCGCAAAAAGACGGCGACAACCAGATTTGGATCGACCCGTATGAGATCACGAAACTGCTGGCGCATCACCGCAGCGCCGTGATGCGCAACCCGGAGACAAAAGAATTTACGCGCACCGTACCCTACAAGGAGGCCCTTTCGGAGAGCGGGCAGGAAGAACCTGTCCCATTGCCGCCGTCTGAAACGGACACTTGCGGCGGGCCGTGCCCGCTGCCGGTCATCATGTATCATTCGGTGCTGAAAGACGCCGCCAAGCGCGGCATGTACACCATTATGCCGTACGAGCTTGAGGAAGACTTGAAATGGCTCGCGGAAAACGGGTATCAGACCGTCACGACAGACGAGCTGATACAGTTTGCCGAGACGGGGCAGCCGCTGAAAGAGAAGCCCGTGCTGCTCACCTTTGACGACGGGCATTATAATAACGCGCACTATGCCGGGCCGCTGCTGAAGAAATACGGCTGCACGGCGCTGCTTTTCGTGGTGGGCGAGTTTATTGAAAAGAGCGAAAAAGAGGGCTGCCAGAACCCCAATTTTTCCTACGCGAGCCGTGAGACGCTGGCCAATATGGCAAAGGAAGGCATTTGGGAGATCGGAAGCCACAGCTATTATCTGCACCGCAACAAAAACGGGCGCGAGGGCGTCAAACGCGCGCGCGGTGAAAGCGACGGGCATTACGATTCCGTCCTCCGGGAGGACTTTACAAAGATAGGCGAACTGATCCAAAGCGTCACGGAGCGCCCTCCCAGGGCCTTCGCCTACCCGTTCGGCGCGCTGAGCCGCGAGGCCGACGAGGTATTGCGGGAAATGGGGTACAAGCTGACGTTCTCCTGCGTGTCCGGCATCAGCGAGGTCAGGGCGTGCAAGCCGGACACATTGTTCCGGCTGAAACGGCTTTTGAGGCGCAGCGGGAAACCGGTGAGCAGGCTGCTGGCGGCGTACGCGAAAGGAACGGGGTGAACGGGTGATGATCCCCTGTACGGAGGATTGCGTTTACCAGGAAGAGGGCGTCTGCGCGCTGGAACAGGCGGCGTCCTCAGGGACGCCGGAGGGACCCTGCCGCAACCGGGTGCCGGGAGCGCGCAGAAGCTAAAAAACGAGTGAACAGGCGTCCCGCAGTGTCTTTGCCTTTAACACCCTCATTCCCTCCGGGACGGGGGTGTTTTTCACGGGCGGGATGACCGCCGTCAAAAAACCGAGCCTGTACGCTTCCGACAGCCTCTGCTCTATAAAGGGCACGGCGCGCAGTTCCCCCGCCAGCCCCACTTCCCCGAACGCGGCCAGTTCGCCCGGCAAAGGCTTGTCCTTATGGCTCGAAGCGAGCGCCAGCAGCGCCGGCAGATCGGCCGACGTATCGCTGACGCGCAAGCCCCCGACTATGTTGATATAGGCGTCCTGATTGCCCACATACAAGCCCGCGCGCTTCTCCAAAACGGCCAGCAGCAGCATGGCGCGGTTGTATTCCAGCCCGCTGACCGTGCGGCGCGGCGACGGGAACGGCGTGGGCGTGACCAGAGCCTGTATTTCTGCCAGCATCGGGCGCGCGCCCTCCATAACGCAAGCGACGCATGTGCCCGGCACGTTGACCGGCCTGCCCGCGAGCAGGGTTTCAGACGGATTGGGCACTTCGCGCAGCCCTTCTTCGGCCATTTCAAACACACCGATCTCACGCGTTGAGCCAAAGCGGTTTTTTTCCGCCCGCAGGACGCGCAAGTGCCTGTCCCCTTCCAGATACAGCACGCAGTCAACCATGTGCTCCAGCACTTTCGGCCCCGCGACCGCGCCCTCTTTATTGATGTGCCCGACTAAAAACACCGTTACGCCCTCATCTTTTGCCAGACGCATCAAGGCAAGCGCGCATTCGCGCACCTGCGAGACGCTGCCCGGCGCGCCGGCCAGGCCGCCGCTGTGTATGGTCTGAATGGAGTCCACCGCCAAAAATTCGGGTTTTTCAGCCCGGACGGCCGCCAAAACCTCGTCCAGTCCGGTCTGCGCCAATACCAGCATATCGCCCGCGGAAAGGCGCTCCCCGCGCATCCTGAGCTGGCGCACCGACTCTTCCCCGGATATGTACAAAACCTTATGGCGGCGCGAAAGCTCCCCGCAGACCTGCATCAGCAGCGTTGACTTCCCCACGCCCGGATCACCCGACAGCAAATACAGCGACCCCGCGACCGCGCCGCCGCCCAGGACGCGGTCGCACTCCGCAAGCCCAGTCGGGACGCGCGCCTCCCCTGTCAGGCGCACCGAACTGAGCCGTACGGGCGCTTCCGCCGGGGCCGCGGAGATTTTCGCTCCCGCACCCCCCTTTCGCTGCGGCTGTTCGACCGGCTGTTCCGCAAACGAATTCCAGGCGCCGCAAGCCGGGCACTTCCCCATCCATTTGGCGCTCTCATGGCCGCATTCGGTACAAAAAAAGGCGGTCTCGCGTTTCATGTTTTTATCTCCTTCGTATAGCTCAAAAACCCCTGACAGACCGCCATCGCCACCTTGCGCTGATACTTCTCCGAGCGCAGCAGGGCTTCCTCGCCGGGGTTTGACAAAAAACCGCATTCAATGAGGACGGCGGGTCTTGTGACGTTATTGAGCAGATATACGCTGTTGGTCGGTTTGCTCTTACGGTCGTTTGCGGGGTCGAGCGCAAGGCGGAGCGTTTCCTGCATGACGTCGGCGAACGTCTTATTTTTCGCGCCGCTGTAAAAGACCTGCGCGCCGTAGTATTGGCTTTGGTCGAAATAGTTCTGGTGGATGGACAGCAACACGCCGTTTTCCGTGCCGTTGATCAGCCGGACGCGGTTTCGCAGGTCCGAAGTTTTCATGTCGCGCAGCGAAACCGCTTCCACATCATGGATGGAAACGTCGGTGTCGCGCGTCATGGCCGTATGCAGTCCCAAAAACCGCATGATAAGGTCTGTTTTAAGCCCGATCTCCAGGTTTATCCGGCTCTCCTGTATGCCGGACACGGACTCCGTTCCCCCGTCCGGCCCGCCGTGTCCGGGGTCGATGACGGGCGTATACGCGTACGGCGTGAAAGCCCCGTTTTCCTCTCCGCTCCCGCCGGCTGCCGGAAGCGCCGGCTCCGGTCCGCACAGCAAATACCCGATCACGCTGACGAGCAGGAGCAGCAGAAGCAATATGAACAGATTCCGGCGAAGCATAAAAACCTCCGTGTCACGCTTTCCCCAAAATATTGTGGTCGCTTTCAAAAAAAACACTTGATATATGGTTTGACGTGTGCTATACTGCGTCTATCAGGGTTTACAAAGGAGAATGATCCGCCGATGCCAGTTACGACCGACAGTTTGTTGAGCCAGGCCGAACAGGCTCTTGAAGCACAAAGCGACCTCGCGGCGCTGCTGCCGTACGCGGCGGAGTTGGAGCCGCACGCGGCGTCTCCGGACGTGTTCGCGTTTTTCCAAAAACTCACGCGGGCGGTACTGTGCGATCCCGGCCGGCATTTCCGGCTGTTCGCCTATTGCCTTGACGCCGTATGCGCCTATGACCCGGTGGAGGGCGCGGCTTTTCTGGAGAGGATGCTCACGTTTGCCGAGGGCATTGGGGAAGCCGCCGCCGCCCCGCAGGGAATCCTGCATTGATTGTATCTAAAAACCGCCCGCCTGTCAAACCTGCCCGCCGCCCGCTCTGATGAGCGGGCGGTTTCATGCCCGCTTGCCAAGCCCTTCGCTCCGTATACTATACGCAAAAAATCCCCGCTCAATGACAGATGGCCGCGCCGCCGCGGGGAACGCGCGCCCGGATGTTCCGAAAAAAGCTGCGGTTCAGTCCCGCAGCAGTTCCGGTATCCTGTCATACAGCCCCAGCATGGTTAAAACCTCGCACAGCGCCTTGGCTGATAAGTTTTGCGGCAGATCCAGCTTCGCCTGCAGTTTTTTGCGCAGTATCGCGCTGTTGACGCCGCCCGACAGTCCCCATTCATAGAGGTCTTTTTTTGTCACAGCCCTGTGCTCACCCTCATGCGGCGTCGCGCCCGCCCTGACGAGCGCGTCGCGCAGCACAGACGGTTCCATACCCTCCACGCCGAGCAAACCCGCCCTGCCCGGCTTTGCTTTGCGAGGCTCCTTACCCTGCCGGGGCGGGATATAGGCGTGCTTGACCTGTTCCGGCGGCAGCAGGCCGCGCAAGTGATTCCGGATCACAAGGCCCGCGCCGTCGCCGTCTGTCAGCACGATGACGCCGCGCTCCCGGGCGAGCCGCAGCAGCAGTTTTTTCAGGTCTTTGTCCTTGAACAGCGAAACCCCGCCGGTCGTGAGGATAGTGGCGTCTACCGCCTGCGCCAGCGCGTTTTTATCGTATTTGCCCTCTACGATGATAACTTCCTTAATCGTCATGTTTATTCCTCAATCCGGGAGAGTTTGCTTATCAGCCGTTTTATACCTTTCCGGCGTATACCATTAGCTGCAGCTCTTTATCCGTTACTTCCTTACCATAATAATTTGAATATGACGCAATGATTTTCATTCCCCGGTCATGATAGATTTCTTCTAACTCCGCCAGGGAATACAACCGGATGGGGTCCGCGTTGTCCATATCGATCCGTCCGCTAAATTATACCATGCGGAAATAGCGTTGTAAACCTTGTCCCATATCTGCAAGTTATTCCATATCGCTTAAAAACTCTAATACTTTATCACAAGGCATAGCTTTTCCCTCAATAAACCTAAAAACATTTCTGCTGCCGCCTAAATGGATACCGACAATTTTCAAATCCTTATTTAACAAAGCCCCGCCGCTGCTGCCGGCGGAAATTTTCGCCGAATGGGTGATAACATGATGCTGGGTTTTACCCATCTCGTCGCCGAACGGAACAGGGCCTCTGCTTGTAATTCTGCCGGTGGTTATGGCGTTTCGGGTGTTCTCATGAGGATTGCCGATTGCCGCCACAGGTTCGTTATATCCGGGCGGTCCCTGTGCGATCGGTCAAACCGTTTCATTCTCCTTCTTTCCGCAAAGAAAGAGAACAGCCAGCAGCCACTCCATCACCCTCTCCCTCTCGGTTTCCATTTCACCCTTGAGCATCCCGTCGGCTTCGCGGCAGGCCAGCAATGCGTTTTTGCACCACGCGAGCGGGCGTTTTCTCGCGGAGCGCATCAATTTCTCGGCGGGGTACGGGCTGCGGTAGCCGCAAACGGTCATCACTTCACGGGCGGTTTTCCCCCGTTCTATCGCCAGCCGCGCGACGTAAAGGCCGCGCAGCGTCTTGCCGACCGCGCCCAGCAGCGTCTCCGGCGGCTCGCGCATCCATTGCAGCGTTTGCAGGATATGCGCGGCTTTTTTGATGTTACCGTCCGCAATGGCGTCGCTCAAATCAAAGGAAACGGCTTCCAAAACCGGCTCTGTCACTTCGTCCACCGCTTCCCGTGTCACGCGCGGTCCTTCGTTGTACGCCGCAATTTTTTGGATCTCGCCATACAACGCCGTCATACCGCGCCCGCAGCGAAAAATGAGGTGTTCGCACAGCGGGCGGTCTATCTCCTTGCCGTGCGCCCTGAGATGCCGTTCCACCCATGAAATAAGCTGGAAATCTTCCTGCTCCTTGAATTCCACAATACACGCGTTCTTGTTGAGCGCCGCCTGTATCTTGCTGCGCCCGTCGGGTTTATAGGGTATGGTGTCGTACAGGAAGACAAGACAGCAGGTGTCGGGCAGGCCGCCTAAGAATGCCGCCCAGCCGTCGCGCTCCGCCGCCGGTATGCCCATCAGGTCAAAGTCGTCAACAATGACCAGCCTCCGTTCGCACAAAAACGGAACGCTTTCAACCGCGTCCGCCAATTCGCCCAAGATTACGCTCTTTCCGGAAAAGCGGTGCAGATTGAAGCCCTCCGCGCCCTCCGGCACGAGCGCTTTTTGGAGCTTTTCAAGGCAATGCGCGCGCAAATATGCCTCCTCGCCGTGGAAAAGGTAGAGCTTCCCCAGCCTGTTTTCCTTTATCTCACGGATCATATCGGCATATCCAGGCATAGCACCCCTCCTTTTATACCCTTATAATGACGTGCCCGCTCCGGTCGGTGCGGTATACGGCGGTTTCCCGCTCAAACAGGCGCTCCAGCGTTTGCGGCGACGGATGGCCGTAGCGGTTGCTCCCCACCGAGATGAGCGCGGCTTGCGGTGACAGCGCGTCCAGAAACTCTTCCGAGGTTGATCCGGCGGAGCCGTGGTGTCCGGCCATCAGCACGTCAGTATGCCGCAACCCGGTCTGCCGCAAGAGCCAGCGTTCGCCCGGCGCGCCGAGATCGCCTGTCACTAAGAAGGAAAACCCGTCCAGCGTGACCAGCACGGTCATACATTGATCATTACCGCCGCCAAGCCAATGGGTCGGGATGACTGTAACTTCCGCGCTGCCCAATGTAAAGGCGACCGCTTGCGTAAGCGTCCGGACAGGCAGTGCATCGGGGACGTTGTCCAGCGCGGGACCCAATATGCGCTCAACCGGAACGGTTTCCAGCAGCGCCGGCACGCCGTTTATATGGTCCGCGTCGTAATGCGACAGCAAAAGATGCTCCACTGTCCGGACGCCCCGGCTTTGCAGATACCGCGCCGCCTCCCGCCCGGCGTTGACGCTGCCGCCGCAATCGATGACGGCGGTCTGCCCGCCCGAGCGCACGATCACGCACTGTCCCTGTCCCACGTCCAGCGCGGCAATCTCCAGCGCAAACCGCCCGTCACGCCATACCGTCATCAACAGGCATATGATAAGGGCGGAGGCCGCCAGCAGGACGGGCGCTTTCCACCGTCTGGACAGGATCAGTATAACAAAGATCGCGTACGCATACAACAGCCACGCGAACATATAGGGCTGCGCGGTGTACAGCATGGCGTAGGGAATTCCGCCCAAAAGCCTGAGCGCGCCCTGAAAAACAGCCAGAAAAAGGGAAACGAGAGGGGCGAGCGGCGTGAGCAGCAAGGAAACCGCGCCCCCGATAAATATGGCGTTGACCAGCCACAGCAATAACAGGTTCGCAAGCGGCGCGAGCAGCGACGCGCCGCCGAACCAATAGGCCGCGAACGGCGTTGAGAACACCAGCGCGGCAAAGGAGGCCGCGAGCGACGACGCCAAATACCGCGCCGCCCTTCGCGGGATATGGATTTTCAGAAACCTTGCGTCCAGCGCCTTTTGCCATTTGGAGGCGAACAGAAGAAGTCCCAGCGTCGCGGAGAAAGAGAGTTGTAAACCCGGCTCAAAAACGGCGTACGGTTCCATGACGCAAAGGACCAGAAAGGCAAAAACAAGAGCCCTTAGCGCGTTATATTCCCTGCCCGCCAGCGGCGCGATCAGGAATACCGTGATCATGATCCCCGCGCGCACCGCCGACGGCGTGAATCCGGTAATGGCCACATAGAGGAAAACAAGCGGCAGCGAAACGATAAACGAGCGCCTGCGGCTGCGCATGACCAGCGCGGCAAATCCCGCGAGCATCGAAACATGGAGCCCGGACACCGCCGCGACATGCGTCATGCCTGCCGTGAACAGGTCCTGGTTCAGCGCGTCGGGAAAGCCACTCCTGTCGCCGGTCAGGATGCCGGTCAGCAGAGCCGCGCCGCCGCCGGAATAGAGGGACTGTATACGCGCCTTGATGGCCTGTCCCCAGATGACCGGTCTGTCCCGCAGCGTGGGAACGCCCTCCTCAACGGCAATATCTGTATAAACGGACGCTTTGAAATGGCTGCCCGACCTTGGGGTGAGAGTTATCCGGAAAGGACCGGTCAGGTTATCTCCGGGCGTAAAGTCCCGGCCTTCCGTATAATACAGGGTCCCGGACACGCCGTTCAGCCGCACCGCGACCTGTCTGCCATATGGCGCCATAGATGTAAAGCCAATTACTTTAACAGTTACTTCGCTTGTTTTGCCGTCGTATTCGCGTACCGGTCCGGGGATACTGAAATACCGCCATATAGCCGCACCCAGCGCCGCCAAAATCAGCGCGGCGGTCAATAGTTTCTGTAAAGTAATTTGCTTCACAACTGTATTTTCCTGTCCAGCACGCCTGCGTACTGTTTCCGGAATGTCTGAAACGTCCCTTTTTCAATCTCCGAACGGATACGCGCCGTCAGGCTGTTGTAAAAATACAGGTTGTGCAGTACGCCCAGCCGCAGCGCGAGGACCTCGCCCGCTTTGAACAGGTGGCGCAAATAGGCGCGGGAATGGTTTTGACAGAGCGGGCAGCCGCAGGCTTCGTCCAACGGCGCGCCGTCCTCTTTGTAACGCTCGTTGAGGATATTGACGCGGCCCCGCCAGGTATAGAGATGGCCGTGCCTCCCGTTGCGGGCGGGTATCACACAGTCGAAGAAGTCTAACCCGCGCGCGGCGGCCTCAATGATGTTCTCCGGCGTGCCCACCCCCATCAGATAACGGGGCTTGTCCGGCGGCATATGCTCCTCCAAAATATCCAATATGTGATACATCACCGCCGTTTCCTCGCCGACCGCCAGTCCTCCGACGGCATAACCGGGCAGGTCAAGCTCCGCGATACGCCGCATATGGTCAATACGCAGGTCGTCGTATACGCCGCCTTGATTGATACCCCAGAGCGTGGATGCCGCAGGTTTCTCCGTCCACCTTTCCTTGCACCGGGCTAACCAGCGCGCCGTCCTGCCGGCAGACTGTTTCACGTATTCATACGGCGCGGGGTTTTCCACACATTCGTCCAGCGCCATGATAATATCCGCTCCCAGTTTTGTTTGTATGTCCACCGCGCCCTCCGGGCTCAACAGAACACGCCGCCCGTCGATATGCGACGAGAAGGAAACGCCCTCCTCCGTTATTTTGCGGCGCTGTGCCAGCGAAAAGACCTGAAACCCGCCGCTGTCGGTCAGAACAGGCCCGTCCCAGCACATAAAGCGGTGCAGGCCGCCCAGTTTGGCGACGGTATCCTCCCCGGGGCGCAGGTGGAGGTGGTATGTGTTGCACAGCGCGGCCTGACAGCCGGCGGCTTTGAGGTCAAGCGACGAAAGACCGCCTTTGATGGCGGCCTGCGTGGCGACGTTCATAAAGACCGGCGTTTCGACCGTGCCGTGCGGAGTCTCGTACCGGCCGCGCCGGGCGAAACCGTCCCGGCTTAGCACGCGGAACGACATATTCACATCCCCCTTCTCCGTTTTTATGGATAACACTCCCGTACTTCCGCAAGCAGCGCGTTATAAAAGCCCGCCGCCGCCGCTTTCCGTTTCGCGGCCAGTTCCGAGCCGCGCCTTGTGTGAAAGCCGTCATACATACATATTTCCCCTCCGTTATCCCAAACATTCGTACCGATCCGCAAGCTCGTCAAACCACGCCCCCGCCTGCGGTATCCTTGCCGCTATATCCTCAAGCGAACGATAAATGGCAGCGGCTCCAACGCTTTATGTAATTTATAGATAATGTCTGTCCTGTCAGGCAACCCGAACACTCCTTATTTCGTCAGAATAACTCGTCAAGCAGGATATAATACCGTATTTTTTCCTCATCCGGTTCAATGCCCAGTTCCTCAAACAACAGTGCTTTATATTTCCGGTAATCCTCTTTCCCATAACCGGCGTATTCCATATAATTATATTGAAGCGAGCGGACGCACAGCGCTATGTCCTGCCAGCGGTCCGCTATGCCGCCGTTCCCCCAGTCGAGAAAGCCCGTCACGCCGCGGCCGGACACGAACACATTGGGCAGGCAGAAATCACCGTGGGAAAAGACAAAATCCTCCCGCGGGCGGTTCCGGTCAAGGTAATCGTACAAATCGGGTACATCCTTAAAACCCTCCGTGGTAAAGGTTTCGGGGTTGAAATCGTTCCTATCCACAAGCCCGTTTTCCATTCTGTGTTTTGCCTGAACGAGCTTTTCAGACACCACATTCGAGCAGGGGCAATTGGAAATATCGATCCGCCACAGCATTTTCAGTCCGTTTGCCAGCGCCCTCACCGTATCGCCTATATTTCGCAGGCTGTCGCCGGAACAGGCCATTTCGCCGGTCAGCCTCGACATGAGCAAATAGCTGATCCCGTCCTGTATTTCGGCTTCGATGACTTTTGGCACAGGCAGTTTGCCGTCCAGCCAATAAAGCAGTTTCCGCTCGTTTTCCGGGGCGCGGCCAATTTTTTCGATCTTCAGCGCCATTTTTTCAAACAGAAGTATTGTGGAGCCGGAACATCCCATATCGTCGCGGCGCCACGGCAAGCTGCCGATTCGGTCTGCTATGCTTTTGGGAAGTTTGGCTATGTCAAACATTCATTTATCCCCGCTTCCCTTATGTGTCGATCCTCGTCAGTTCCGTGATCGCCTTGTTACGGTAATTCAAATCATTCCTTACAATAAACCCCTGTTTTTCCCAAAAGGCGTTGCCTTTTTCGTTTTTATCGAACACCACGAGCGCCGCTTTGTGGATACCCTCGCGTTTCAGCGCGTCCATCGCGGCGCCGACAAGCGCCCCCCCGACGCCGCGCCGCTGTTCGCGCCCGTCAACGGCGGTATGGCAGATATACCCCCTGCGCCCGTCGTGCCCGCTCAGAATAGCGCCGATGATAACCCCGTCTTTTTCAGCGACGAAACAGGTAGCCGGGTTTCTCGCCAGGTATTTTCCGATACCCTCCCTGGAATCGTCCAGATCGTTCAACCCCATGCCCGGCGTGTTGCGCCACAGGGCGTAAACCCGTTCGTAATCGTCAATTGTCATGATTCTGACTGTCATACCAATCCCCTCACTTTCTCAAACAGTAGCGGCAGTATACGCGGAAAGCACATTTTTTCGGGAATTGCGTCAAACAGCTTTACCTCCGCCATTTCATACTCGGGCATTTCTCCAAGCTCCTCAATCTGAGCAAGGAATACCTGCCCGTATGAATATCCCGTCCGCAGATGCACCGAATAGTCAAGCGCGGGGGTCAGGGAGTAGCGGACGGCCCCCGTTTCCTCGAAAAGCTCCCGCTTTGCGGCTTCGGGGGGAGATTCGCCCTTCTCGATATGCCCGCCCGCCGTTTCAAAGGTATCCCGTTCCTTCGCGCGGCAATCCTCGACTAACTCTATCTCAAAGCCGTTTTTCCCGGCGAAATCCGCAACCGTGTCAACCGCGCGTTTGAACGGACTGGACAGAACGGCGTCAATGTTTTTGTCCCGCAAAAATTCCGTCACCAGCGCGCGGTCAGCTATCCCCTTTGCTGTGAGCGGCCTGATCCGCCTGCGCGTGACGGATGAAATAAACGGTCGTCATAACAGCATTTCCCCTATCCGCGCCCCGTCAGCCACTCGTCCCGCAGCAGCCGGTATTCCACCCTGTCTTTCAGCCGTCCCCGGCGTCGGAAGTTTTCTCCCCGCTTCACAAGAGGCTTTTCACCGCTTCCGCATACTCAATATCGTCGCAAAGTGAGGAATAGTAAATTGCTCCGGTTGTGTCTCCAGATATTCGGTATGCTCCCGCTCCCACGCGGCGATCTGCGCCTCGGTCATCGACGACGCGCCGATGCCGCGGCAGGCTTTCATCCTGCCGTGCCATGTTTCGCGGGTAAAGGGTATGTCTATACTAAAGGTCACAATGTTATCCTCTTCATAGAGTTCCTCAGCCCACCTGGGCGTTCCGGGCAGGGTATAGCGTTTCATCCCGTCGCCTGTCCACGCGGGGTTGTGCTTTAATACCAGTTCCTCGCTGCGCTTTGCGATCCCGCTTTCTTCCGGCAGCCATGCCATGAACAGGATGACGAAATGACCGCCGTCTTTCAGCATGGCATGGATTTTCGGCAGTACGGCCGCCTTGTCAAAGTACATGAAACTTTGACAGGCGGTCACGGTGTCAAAGGTTTTGCCGGGGAAACTGACGTCCTCCGCGGACGCGACGATGTATTCAATATCCATTCCCCCGGAGAGCCGCCGCGCCTGCTCTATCTGATTTTCCGATATGTCGGCGCCGGTAAATTTCGCGCCATACTTATACAGGTTCCTCGGCAGCACGCCGGTCCCTGTCCCCAAATCCAAAACTGTCTGGCCCTCTGTGCATAAGCCGAGGTCAACAATTTTTTGATAGAACGCGTCCGGATAAATATCGCGGAATTTTGCGTAATCATCCGACGTTCTGCCCCAGTCAAAAGCGTTCCCGTTGTCAATACGGTCAAGTTTCATAGCGTATCTCCTTTATACCGTTTCATCCGGCGGCAGGCCCAGGTCGATATAGAGTTTGCGGCGGGCGGCGCGGTCTGCCTGCATCTCGCGTGACGCCCATTTGACTACGTCGCGGATCAACTCCGACGGCACCACCACAACGCCGTCGCCGTCGGCGGCCACAAGGTCGCCCGGCGTCACGCAAACGCCGCCGCAGTTTATCTTACCGTTGTGGCTCTCATACTGTATCCTCGCCTGATCCATCGGCTGGGCAATTTTCGTTGACCAGAACGGGATCTTTTGCAGGATGATCTCGTCGGTGTCCCGCACGCCGCCATAGGCGACGTACCCTACCGCGCCGGAGCGGACGCCCTCCATCGTGTTGTTGGAGCCCATCAGCCCGACGGTGAGATCGCTCATGTCGATCACGGGAAAGTCGTATTTTTCCAGTTCCGTCATCCACGGATAGACGCAGATATTGCCGTAATACCAGTTCGACCACTCGGTATACGCGTCGCCGGTGACGTTGGGGCGGGGTTTGTCATAGGGGATATAGCGCGCCGTTTTGGCGAAACCCAGGGCGCGGGCGCGCCACAGCGGGCGCATATCGGGGCTCATGCTGCCGTAATGGTGATAGCCCATCCAGTCCATCCCGTCGCGTATGTCGGTGACGCGCAGACCGGCGCAGAGATTAAGGAGTTCTTCCCGCTGTGATTGTGTCCAGTCCATTTCTTTCACCTCATATATTTTCTTATCCGTATCCCGCCTCATGAGCCGCTAAATTCCACACCTCGTTGCTATACGGCACACCCGACTGCCCGCGCTCATTGGCGAGTTTCTCCGCCAACGCAAAAAACGGCGCGAACGTATCAAATCCGCTCCGCATGGCGGCGAAAATCAGCTCGGCCCACACCCTGCCCCGCCGGTAGACCTCCGACTGTTTCGCTTCCTGTATAACGGCCTCCACGTCATACGGCACGCGCCGCTCCTCGGCCTGTAACCCGTCCGGCGTATCGGTCAGCAGCGTATACGCGGCGCCGTTGACGCCGTCAAGGGCCTGCCCGCAGGAGCCGGGGTTGAGAACGAGCTTATCCCCGCACAGACCGTGCCACTGCAAATGCGTGTGCCCGAACACCACCGCGCCGGCGTCAACGCCGGACAGTGTTTCGGTGACATACGATTTTTGCAGAAAGTCATCAATACGGCGCAGAAACGCTCTGCGGCCGAAAGCCGGGTTTTGCGACGCCTCGCGGAACAGGCGGGAACTGATCGCCTCCGTTTTGCCCCCGGAGAGAAACCCGGGAAACCAATGGGTCACATAGACCGTTCGCCCTGACGGCAGCGCCGCCGCCGCCGACTGCGGCAGGCTCAGTAAGTAGCCCGCGTTTTCCGGTTTCAGCTCGCGGACGGTCTGGTACATCGGGCCAAACTGGTCATAAACCCATTCATCCCTGTCCTGCGCTAAAAAACCCGGAAGGTATCCCTCTTTGTTTCCCTGCACCGCAACCGCGTTTTCAAGGCCGCGGACGGTTTCAGTCACTTCATTTGACCACGGCAGGTCAAAGATATAGTCTCCCGCCAGGATAAACCGTTCCGCGCCGTTTGCCCGCGCGTCGTCCAGCGCCGCGTTCAGTGCGGTCAGGTTACCGTGTATGTCGGCAAGCACGGCGATTCTCACAGCGTCTTCGGCATGGGTGTAAATCTCAGGCTGATGTCGGCGGCGCGGACGGAGTGGGTCAGCGCGCCGACCGAAATCAAATCGACCCCGGTTTCCGCGGCTTCGCGCAGGGATTTTTCCCCCATATTGCCCGACGCCTCGGTGACGGCGCGCCCGCCTATCAGACGGACGGCTTCGGCCATTTGGGGATTGTCCATGTTGTCGAGCATGATAATATCCGCGCCGGCGTCAAGTGCCTCGCGCACCTCGTCAAGCGTCGTCGTCTCGACCTCGATTTTGAGCGTGTGCGGCACACGTTTCCGCGCGGCCTCCACCGCCTTTGTAATCCCTCCGGCGGCCGCGATGTGGTTATCTTTTATCAGTACGCCGTCCGACAGGCCCATGCGGTGATTCGTCCCGCCGCCCACCCGTACGGCGTATTTCTCCAGCTCGCGCAGCCCCGGCGTCGTCTTGCGGGTGTCGCAGATTTTCGCCCGCGTGCCCTCCGCCGCCGCAACGGCCCCGCGTGTCCGCGTGGCGATGCCGGTCAGCCGCTGCAACAGGTTGAGCGCGGTGCGCTCCCCTGTAAGGATTGCCCTTGCCGGGCCGGACACCCCGGCGATCGCCGTCCCCGCCGGCAGCGCGTCGCCGTCCTGACAGCGGAATGTTACGGTCACGGACTTGTCCAGCGCGTCAAAAACGCGCGGCAGGAGAAACAGGCCGCAGATGACCATCGGCTCCTTGGCGATAAACGCGCCGGTGATCTTTTTATCCGCCGGGACGCAGGTTTCCGTCGTAATGTCCCTCCAGCCGATGTCCTCTTTCAGCGCCGTTTGGATCAGCGTATCCACGTCAAACATGCGCGGCGTCTTCCCCCTCTATGTAGTGCGTGCCGGCGCTCTCCCTCCGGGCAAGCGCCCCCGACAGGACCGCGCGGGCCGATAAGGCCATGTTCCGCGTCTCCAGCCAGCCGCGTGTATGATCGTCCGGTATTTCCGACAGAATGGTTTCCATCTCTTTCAAACCCTTCTCCAGCCCCGAAACGGTGCGGACGACCCCGGCGCGGCGGTCGCAGACGCCGCGGATAGCGTTTTGGACGGTCTCGGCTGTGTCAGGCTCCGTGTCGTTCGCGGCCGGCCGGATAAGACCCTCCCGTTCAGGCGGTAAACCGCCTTCGCTTCCGTTTCTTATCTTTCCTGCGAACCCGCTCCGATCTTCGGGCGCGTACGGCGCCAAATGCCTTTGGGCTCCAAGCGTCACTTGGGGCTCGCTCCGCTCTCCGTTGATATGTTCCGCCGCCCGCCGCCCGAACACCAGACATTCCAGCATCGAGTTGGACGCGAGGCGGTTGGCGCCGTGTACGCCGGTGCAGGAAACCTCCCCCACCGCGTACAGCCCCGGCACCGCCGTCCGCGCGTACAGATCGACCCCCACGCCGCCCACCTGATAATGCTGAACGGGGCATACGGGAATCCATTGCCGCGCGATGTCGATGCCCCGCCGGGCGCATTCGCCGTGTATCGTCGGAAAACGCCGTATCAGGCGATCCTCCGGAATGGCCGTCGCGTCCAGAAATACGCGCTGTTCCCCCGTCCGCTCCAACTCCCGTACGATTACGCGGGAAACCACGTCACGCGGGGCCAGTTCCGCCATCGGATGCTTCCCCTCCATAAACCGCTCGCCCGCCGTGTTGCGCAGGACAGCCCCCTCGCCGCGCACGGCTTCCGAAATCAGGAACGCCCGCCCGCCGCGCCGCGGATCAAACAGCCCGGTGGGGTGAAACTGCACAAACTCCATATCCCGCAGCCCGGCCCCGGCCCGTAAAGCCAGCCCGAAGCCGTCGCCGGTCGATATGGAGGGGTTCGTCGTTTTGCCGTATATCCGCCCCAGCCCGCCCGTAGCCAGAACGATAAACCGGGCGCCGATCTCCACATCCCATCCGTCGATCAGTACTGCCGCGCCGCACACCGCGCCGTCTTTTAGGATAAGGTCCCTGACAAAGCAATTGCCTGTAAACGAGACGTTGGGCCGTTCCAGCGCCAGCTTTAACAGGACGCGCACCGTTTCGCGCCCGGTGGCGTCTCCGCCGGCGTGTACGATGCGGTCGCGGGTGTGCCCGCCCTCGCGCGTGATGGCGAGGTCGCCCTCCTCGTCCAGATCAAACGGCACCTGCATATCCACAAGACGGCGTATATCCTCCGGTCCCTCGGCGGCCAGCACGCGTACGGCCTGTTCGTCACACAGCCCCGCGCCCGCCGTCAGCGTGTCCTCCACATGGTACTCGGGTGTGTCGTCTTTTGAGACGGCGGCCGCGATGCCGCCCTGGGCCAGCCAGGAACTGGATTCGTCCATCTTCTCCTTGGTCACAAACAGCACCGACAGTTTTGGGTCGATGTGCAGCGCCGTATACAGCCCCGCGAGGCCGCTCCCGATAATCAGTACGTCCGTATTCATCGCACACACGGCCTTTCGCTTTTGTCCGGCACGGACTCCTGTGATAAAGCGGCTTGTCCGCCCGCCCGCATCATCCGTTCCAGCGGAACGCGGGCGCGTCTCATCGTCTCTCCGTCCAAATCCACGGCGGGTGTTTTCCCGTTCAAAGCGCGGGCCACATCTTCCAAAGAGGTTTTTTTCATATTGGGGCATACAAAGCCGGCTTTAAGCAAAAAACACGCCTGTTCCGGCGCGGTCTCCCGCAAGCGTTCGACGACCCCGGCCTCGGTGCCGATCACAAACTGTCCGCCCGGCGGCGCCTGCTCCACTTCCCGCAAGATCCACGATGTGCTGCCAACCCCGTCGGCCAGCGCGACGACTTCCGGCAAACATTCGGGGTGTACCAGCACTCTCGCGCCGGGCCGCGCCTCCCGGGCGGCGCGTACGTCCGCCGCCGCAACGCGCCGGTGGACGGGGCAGTGCCCCTCAAACAGGATAAACCGCTTTTCCGGCGCGCGGGCCGCGACATACGCGCCGAGGTTCCGGTCGGGCAGAAAGATAATCTCCTCCTCCCGTAAACTACGCGCCACCTGTTCGGCGGAGGAAGAGGTGCAGCAAATATCGCACTCCGCCTTGACTTCGGCGGAGGTGTTGACATAGGCCATCACCGCCGCGTCCGGATGCTTTTCACGCAGACGGCGCACGTCTTCCGGCGTCACCATGTCGGCCATCGGGCAGCCCGCGTCCGCGGCCGGCAGGACGACCGTCTTGTCCGGGGAAAGGAGTTTGGCGCTTTCGGCCATAAAACGCACTCCGCAGAAGATCAGCGTCTTTTGCGGAGCGGCCGTTGCCCTTTTCGCCAGTTCAAAGGAATCTCCCACCGCGCCGGCAATGCGCTGGATGTCCATTGGCTGGTAGTAATGCGCGAGAATAAACGCGTCTTTACGCTCCGCCAGCGCTTGAATTTCAGTCGTCGTCATGCCCGTCGCGCTTGCCGTCGTGACACTGCCCGCAATCGCAGCCGTCGATGTCGAAACTCAGTTTCTCTTTGCAGGCGGGACAGGCCGCCTTGCCTTTGTAGATGGTCTCCTCGTCCACGACAAACACATGCGCGCAGCCGGGACAGGTCACTTCGTACTCCCCGCCGCCGTCATCGTCCCCGTCCGCGCCGGGGAACGGGCGGATGGAGTCCTCCTCGTCGTCCATGTCCGCGATCGTGTCTATAATTTCGCTGATGGAGTCCATCTCGTCGTTGAGGCCGTCAAGGGTGTCCTCCAGATCGGTCACATCCTCCTCGACGTCCGCCAGCGCGCCGGAAAACGCGTCGAGCGCGTCTATGACCGCGGTGAAGAGTTTATATTCGTTGGTATCAGGGTCAAGCGACAAACCCGCCATCAGACCCTTGAGATATTCCACTTTTTTTGCGTACATTCTGTTAAACCTCCTGAAATTTTCACGGCAATGCCCGCTAAGACCTTGCCCGTTCCAAATATTCCCCTGTCCGCGTGTCGATCCGCAGCATGTCGCCCGTATTGATAAACAGCGGCACTTTGACGACCGCGCCCGTCTCCAGCGTCGCGGGTTTGACGACATTGGTGGCGGTGTCGCCGCGAACGCCCGGTTCCGTTTCGGTCACCCGCAGCTCGACGAAGGTGGGCGGTTCGATACCGAATACATTCCCCTTATACGACAGCACCTTGCAAACCATGTTTTCCTTGACCAGCTCGAAGCGGCAAGTGGAGATGATCTCCCTGCCGATGGGGATCTGCTCGTAGGTCTCGTTGTCCATGAAATAGTATAAGTCCCCGTCGGCATAAAGATACTCCATGTCGCGCCGCTCGACAAACGCGTTTTCAAATTTGTCGGAGGGGTTGAATGTGCGCTCGATGATTCCGCCCGATATGACATTCCGGATCTTCGCGCGTACAAACGCCGCGCCCTTGCCCGGCTTGACGTGCTGAAACTCCACCACCTGCATGACCTGGCCGTCCATTTCAAACGTGACGCCGTTTCGGAAATCGCCCGCCGTGACCATAAATCCATTCCTCCCAGTATGTTCCGTTTGGTTCGCCGCGTACTATTGTACCGCAGGCGGCGGATTTTGGCAAGCAAAAAATATGGAAGAGCCGGGGCCGTCCGTCACACCACAATCAGCTCTTTCGGCGCGCTCATCAAATTCTCACATCCCGTCCCGGTCAGCACAACCACGTCCTCGATCCTTACGCCAAACCGTCCCGGCAGGTAAATGCCCGGTTCGGCGGAGATGACGGTCCCGGCCGGCAGCGCCGCTTCCTCCGACGGGTTGGCGTTGGGCTGCTCGTGCACCTCCAGCCCCAACCCGTGGCCGAAGCCGTGGCCGAAATATCCGCCGTATCCCGCGTCCGCGATCACTTTCCGCGCCGCCCCGTCTATTTCCTTGCCTTTTACGCCCGCCCGCGCCGCCGCGATGCCCGCCGTCTGCGCCTCAAGGACAATGGTATATATTTTCCGCATTTCGTCCGTCACCCCGCCGACCGCCACCGTCCGCGTCATGTCCGAGCAGTATCCGTCATATACGCACCCAAAGTCCATTGTGACGAAGTCGCCATGTTCTATGGCGCGGTCCGACGGCACGGCGTGCGGCATACTTCCATTGGGACCGGACGCCACGATGGGGTCAAAACTCATCCGTTCCGCCCCGTTTTTCAGCAGGCGGTATACCAGCTCGGCGCAAAGCGCGCGTTCGGTCAGCCCGGGACGCAGCAGCGGCAAAACCTCATCCAGCGCCTTTTCGGCAATGCGCTGGGCTTTCCGCATGGCTTCGATCTCCGCTGCGTCCTTTATGGCGCGCAGGGCGCGTATGCCGTCCCCGGCGGCAATCATCTTTATCCCCTTGTTCCCGGCGCCGGCAAACACTTTTTTCCAGCCTTCCGCGCTCCGTACCGTCATTATGTCGGACTCAAACCCGAGCCGCCCGGCGCGCGGCAGGCGGTCCTTTATGATGGCGGAGGCGTTCCGCTCCGTTGTGGACTGCTCAACCGTAAAAAGCCCGATCAGTTTTGCCTTTGCCGCCTCAATATAGCGAAAGTCGGTGATGAAGACATTCTCCCGCGGCGTGAGCAGCAGAACGCCGGAGGAAGTCTTAAGCCCTGTCGCGTAAAGGCGGGACACCTCTCCGGTCAGCATCAGGCCGTCAAGGCCTTTTTCGCCGAGGATAGCCCTCAGTTTTTTCAAACGCTCCGTCATGCCCCCGCCTCCTCATAAATTCGCTTCATCGTCACGGCGTCCCGCGTCTGTGTCCCCCGGCTCTCGCAAATGACGGTGGAACGGTAGCCGCGCTCCCGTAACAGCCGCGCCAGCGGCGCCCAGTCCGGCCCGCCGGCTGTGGCCAGTCCAGATGCGGCTGTTTTCATCGATTCGGCTGACATCCGTTCCCCTTCGTCAAACGTCAAATGCTTGCTCTCGCCGCCTTTGCTGAAGGCGATGCGGGAAAAGTGGATATGACAGTCCCTTGCCCGCCGGCCGCCTAACGCCGATTCCATCGTATCCAGCGCGGACGCGAAGACGCCGCCGCCGTTGAACACGCCCAGCGAGCGCGCGTAAAGATGCCCGAAATCGACGCAGGGCAACAGTCTCTCGTCCGTCCCGCAAAGCTCCGCCACTTCCTCCAGCGTTCCCATCTGGTTGATTTTCCCCATCGTCTCCAGACAAAACAGCACGTCGGGCCAGTTTTCCGCCTTTGCCGTGTCCAGAACGGCTTTTACCGATTGCCCCGTCAAATGTAAAGCCTCCTCTCGGGAAAGACCCATGAGAGAACCGGTATGAACGACGATCCGCCGCGCCCCAAGCCATCCGGCCAGCGCCGCCGACTGCCGCAGGTATCCGATATTGCCATCCAGCCGCTCCGGGTTTGTCAGACTGATAAAATACGGCGCATGGACGCTGAGCGTAATGCCGTACCGCTCCGCGCTTCCGCGCAGCGCCTCCGCTCCGGCTTTTGTCATCCGCACGCCGTGCCCGCACTGCACCTCAAACGCGTCAAGACCGTGTCCGGCCAAATACTCCGGAATGTCCGCGACCTTGCCGCCATAATCCTCATCACACCCCGCGGGACCAAAGCGCAACCCGTTCATAGCCGCTCCGCCTTTCTCCCTATAAAGGGAATTTCCAGCCATCTTCTGACTGTAAAGAAAAAACCTTGCGTCCTCGGCTCCACCAGGACAGCCCTCATTCCCGCGTTATACCCCGCCTTTATATCGGTAAAATATTGATCCCCCACCATCACCGCTTCGGCGGCGCTTGCGCCAAGGGTTTCAAGAGCTTCCAGCAGGCCGCGCGCGCGGGGTTTCCCGGCTCGCGCCAGAAAGGGAAGCCCCAGCGGCCCGCAGAACGCCGCCACACGCTCTCTGCGGGCATTGGAGATGATCATCAGCCGGATGCCCGCGCTTTTAAGGCTGCCGATCCAAGCCGCCGCCGCCTCGTCGGGGACATTCGCTCCGTAGCCCGCCAGCGTGTTGTCTAAATCGGATAAGACAGTGGTAAGGTTTTTGCTGTACAGCCATTCCGGGGTGAGCTGACATATGTCCTCTGTAACAATGACCGGTTTTCTCATATGCGCGGCCCCTTTATCGTACATATATATGGGGAGGTGTCCCAAAATGTCCGAGCCGTTTATCACATACTGCTGCGCGGCCCCGCCGGAGACGGGCGCGGCGCGGCGCGTTCCGGTCGCATATATGGGATGGTCGGCGGGACCGGGACTGGCGCTGCTGTCGGCCCATCAGGGGATGTATGCCGGCGGCGGCCTGATGGTCGTCAACGACCAGCCGTATGACCGTTCCGCGGGCGACCCGCGCAGGCTTGCGCAGGAGTGTCTGTACATCTGCCGCACTTTGGGATTTTCGGGGCTGGTCTGTGATTTTGAGCAGCCCGCGCGGCCCATGCTGGAGGCCTTTGTACGCGAATGCGCCGAAACCTTTCCCTCACGGGGGTTTACCGTCTACGCCCCCGAACGCTACGCGCACAGTCACGCCGCCCTTCGCGTCCTCGTCCCCACGGCGCTCACATCCGGTTCGCTGCCAAACCGGTTGCGGCAGGCCGTTTCCCAATACGGCGCGCATCGCGTCGCGCTGGATATGGAGCGGGCGAGACGCGACCTGCTGCTCCCGTCCGCCAACGGCGCGGGCAGAATCCTGGCTCCGGAGGCCGTCTCTCTGCTGCTCTCGTCACACGGCTGCGCGTCGTTTTTCTCCGGGGAACTGGGGGCGCGGTATTTTACCTATAAAGACGCCGAGGGGCATACCCATTTTGTCGTCTTTGACGACCCCGGAACATTCCGGTATAAATTTGAACTGGCGTCGCAAATGGGCATACGCGAGGGATTTGTGCTCTATCCGGATATGGTGGGGCTTGGATTGCTATGACAGCCGCATCTCCAGCAGGCGTATCAGGATTTTCGCCGTCGTCACCGCGTCGGCCAGCGCGCGGTGGTACCCTGCGCTGTCCACGCCCAGCGCGCGCGCCACGTCTTCCAGTTTATGCGAACGCAGGCGGCACATCCTGCGTGACAGGACAAGCGTGCACAGCGTCTTTGGCGGCGGCCGTATGCCCGCGTCGCCGCAGTAACGGCGCAGAAAACCCATATCGAACGGGATATTATGCGCCACAACGGTGTCGCCGCCGATAAAATCCAAAAAATCCCGCAAAGACCGCTCAAAGGGCGGCAGACCCTCCACCATAGCGGGCGTAATGCCGGTGATACGCGTTATCGTGGGGGAAACCAGTGTCCTCGCCGGGGCGCACAGGGAGGTAAACACTTCCCCCACGGTGAGCCCGCCCGCCCTGTCGTCCTCCACGCGCACCGCCGCGTACTCGATAATATCGCTCTCATGCGGGGACAGTCCTGTCGTTTCAAAGTCGATGACGCAATACATAAGGATGCCCCGCTTTCGTGTCACGTTCCGCGGCGCCGGCAGAGAGCCGGATAAACGCATTATCCAGCTTGCGGATTGGTTTTTGGCCCGCTCAAAAACGCCGCCGCGTTCTGCACCGCCTGTCTGTGCTCTCCCAGGTCCCCGCCCGCGAAACGGTGGTCGAAACTGCGGATAAAAACCGCCAGGCTTTCGGACAGGCCCCGCATATGGGCGGCCGCTTTCTGTCCAAGCGACGCTAAAAATACAGGCGTTTCTTTCCGGGAGAGTTCTCCGGGCGCGGCGGCGGCCAACGCAACGGTATGCGGGCGGCAAATCATCGGCTGCGCGTCCCATTTTTGGCGGAAACTGTCCTCCGTACGCCACAGATGGAGGATATTGCTGTAATAGGCCGTCAAAAAACCGCTTACGCGGTCACAGACGTAGCAGCTTTCCGAAAAGAGGTGTTTTTCACTCTTTAGCAGCGTCTGTATATGCGTCTCCAGAATCAGCGCCAGCGGCAGCCGTTTCTGTCTATGTATCAGCGCGGCAAGGTGCTCCGGGCAAAATCCCAGCGCGTTGGTGCGCTGGCGCATATCCGGTTCCATCATGGCCGGGCCGAGCGTGTAGTCAAGGGCGTCTTCGGTCAGGCGGAGGTGCAGGCGGCAGACAGGGCACTGCCCGTCTGTGATTTCAAAAGACTCGTTGATGGGGATACTGTAAATGGTCTCTTTCATCCTGCCCCTCTTTTCAAACGCGTTCGGACATGGTATAATCATTCCCGCTTCCTTTCCCATTATGGGAGTCTTTTCCCCTGTTGTCAATCCTTATCTTTGGAGGTACTCTTCATGGGCGGCGCGTTTTCACATACGCTGACCATTCCCGACAACGCTTCGGACTGTTTCGGTTTCTGTATGCCGGGCGCGCTGCAGGGGTTTATGCAGGAGGTCGGCAACATGCACTCGGAGCGTATCGGGTACGCCCGCGATGATCTGCCGCAATCGGTCTGCTGGGTGCTGGTCAAGGCTTTTCTGCGCTTGGAGCGACCTGTCGCGCGGCGGGAGGAAATTACCGTGACGACTTGGTACCGGGGCAGCATCGGCGCGCAGGTATACCGCGACTATGACGTTCATTCCGGAGGGCGGCGCATTGGCGAGGCCGTCACCGCATGGGTGACGTTCGATTTGGAGAAACAGCGGATCCTCCGTCCCGGCATCGCCTCCGCCACCGAACTGGTTTACACGCCGCCGGAACCGAAGACGCTGGTACTGGGCAAGCCCGGACGCCCCGAGACGGTACGGGCGGCGGGGACGCGTCCGGTACGGTATTCCGACCTTGACATGAACGGGCATATGAACAATGTGAAATACCTTGACGCCATATGCGACGTACTGCGCCTAGAGGAACGCGCCGGCTTTTTCCTCAGAAGCGCGGAGATCCATTATACGGGCCAGACCCTGCCGGGACAGACGCTCACGCTGGAAACGGGGGAATTTCCGGACGGGAGGCATTATGTCTCCGGCACGGACGGCTCGGGAAAACGTACGTTTGAGGCTGTCGTGGAGCTGCGCGGCCTGTAGGCTTTGACGCCGCTTACAATAACGGCCGTACACAGCGCGGCTTTCATCACCGTTACGCACAGCGAGACCGGAAGCAGAAGCGCCTCGATCCGCCCGATGACCTCGCCGCCTTTGGCCACGCGCAGGGCAGTGTAAAACGGATACCTTGACGCCTTAAACAGTTCCGCGCCCAGCGTCAGATTTCCAATCACCCAGACCGCCGCACCGAGCCCGCAGGATACCGCCAGCGCCGCCAGAAAAGCCAAAAAGGGCTTTTCTTTATACCGCAGCGCGGGCATAATTTCCAGCAAGGTAATAGCTTCACAGGTATAAATGATGGGATTTTGTTCCCATACGCGGGGAATACAAAAACCGCCGTATTGCAGCTTTCCTGTCAGCAGCAGCGCCGCGAGCGCGACAAAACCGATAACGAACGGCAGTGTAAACGCCGCCCATCTTCCCAGCCCCTCCGGCCCGCCCGCCGCGAGGAACAGCGCGACCGCCGCCGTGACGCCCGCAATCAGCCAGACGGGGGTTTTGGGCAGCGACATGAATCCGGTCAGCTCCGCGAACCGTATTACCGTGAAAATCCCCGTCACGGCGGCGCAGGGAATGAATAGAACGGCTAAAACCCGTTCCGCAACGCGGTTTGCCGTCAGCGGCTTTATCAGCGCGGTAAACGGCAGCGCCAGAAACGGCGCGAACGGTATGGAACCCATCTCCCCCGCCATAAACAGCGCGAGGACGGAGACGGCTTTCGCAAACGGCATCAATCCTCATGCCCCCTCGCACGGTATAATTCAAGCGGTTTTTCCCTTTTTGATGCGTCGAGGATGTCGCGCAATTTATAAGCCGCTATGCCTCCGTCTTCCTCTGTTTGCAGCAGCTTTCCCGCCTCATCCTCATAGAGGACATAAACGGTTTGGCGGACTTCGCGCTTATTCAGCAGCCATTCGCGCAATTCTTCGCGCGGCGTGTCTTTACCAAAGATCGCGACGGCCATCGCGCCGTAATACATTTCAAAGTCCAGTCCCCGCGCGAGTTTTTGTACGGCGTCCTCCGCGGTCCGTCCCGCGCCCGAGACGGCGCGGGTGCGCAATCCTTCTTTTTTCGGCGATGAGGAGCGGTCCACAATCTCCAGCGTGACCTTTATCCCGCCGCCCTCAGCCCTGTCAAACCCTATCCCCGTGACGACGGACAGCTTGTCGATATCTTTATAATCCCAGCAGCCGGAACAAAATACGCACAGCCACAGTATGAGCGCGGCGGATAGTTTCCCTTTCCGCATCATTTCCTCCTCATGCGCAGCCTCCGCCTGTTGTCCGACAGGCGGGCGGGGCGTGTGTCCAACATCCATAGCGGGGCGCGGATGAGTGAATCTTTTTTATCGGCGCGCGTCCCGCCGAACTGTTTTACGCCCAGCGACGACAGCCGCTGCATATGGATTATGGCGGCGGCGGCCCCCGCCGATAATCCGAACAGGCCCAGCAGCGAGGCGCAGGCGAGCAGAAAGAAGCGCAGTGTGAGGCACGCCTCGTCGAGCTTTGGCACCAGTATCCCGGTAATTCCTGTCAGCGCGGCGGCGATGATCATTTGCGGCGACACGATCCGCGCCTCCACGGCGGCCTGTCCGATGACCAGCGCCCCGACGATACTCAGCGCCTGCCCGCCGCCCGCCGGCATTCGCATCCCCGTCTCGCGCAGGATGTCGAAGACGATCAGCATAAAAAAGGCCTCAAACGCCGCCGGAAACGGCGTATTTTGAAATTCCGACGCCATATTGAGCAGCATCTGTCCGGGCAGTATCTCATAATGGCTTGAAACGACGCAGATATACAGCGCCGGAGTGAGCGTTGTGAGGAAAAAAGCCGCGACGCGAATCAGGCGCGCGAACGAGGCGTGAATAAAGCTGACGTAGTAATCCTCGTTACTCTGAAAATTTTCAACAAACAAATACGGCAGCGTCAGCACCACAGGCGAGCCGTCCACGAGCAGGGCGATCCTCCCCTCCAGCAGCTTTGCCGCCACAATATCGGAACGCTCGGTCGTCCCCGCGGTATGGAACGGCGACCAGCGGTGGTCACGGGTCATCTCTTCCAGGGTATGGCTGTCCAAAACGCCGTCGATGTCGATTTGCCCCAGCCGTGCCCGTATTTCCGCCAGAAGTCCGGGCTTGGCAACGCCGTCGAGCCAGCAGAGCGCGACACGGGTGCGGGTACGCCGTCCAATAGTGTGATTCTCAATTTTGAGACTTCCGTTGCGGAAACGGCGGTGCAGCATGGCCAGATTGCCGAGCAGTGCCTCGGAAAATCCTTCCCGCGGCCCGCTCAGCACCTTTTCCCCGTCCGGTTCCGTAATGCCGCGCACCGAGAACCCCTGCGTACTAAAGATGATTGCCTTTACACCGCCGGACGGCAGGATAACAGTGTCGCCTGAAGCGATGCTCTCTTCTATCTCTGAGAATGAGCTTGTCAGTTTTGGAAAATGTGCGAGCAGCGCCTCTTCCACCACAGCGGACGGACGCTTATGGTCGACAGCCTTTGAGTTGACCAACGGGCCGATGATGTATTCGTCTACGATCGCGTTGTCGATCATGCCGCCGCAATAGAGCAAATGAAACACGGCGTCCGGGTCGTGAAGATTGCGCACTGTGCGCAGGATAAAGGTATCGTCGCCTTCAAAACGGCGCTTGACTTCCACTAGGTTTTTCTCCGCGCTGTCTGTCAGCATTTCCATATGCCAAACCCCGCATAAACAAAAGAATCCTGTCATACCCAGCGTACGCCCGGTGTTTTGACAGGATTCTTAGTATGTTCTGTTTGGCTTGTCTATATTCCCTGTTCGGCTTTGACTGCGCATATACTGGCTATTGCGTCTCTTGGAGGCGCTATCGGCAGTTCCTCAAAAAGGAAACGTAAAAAAATTTTTCTCAAAACAATTGACATTGGAGTATGCTCCAATGCTATACTGTTAATTAGAAGGGGGGATGGCTGTATGGCTGATGTTAGGTGCCACAGGGTACATCCATTCTCAAAAGAAAGAGGTTTGACGTTATGGCGGCAATTTTCTGCTTTTCTTCAACCGGCAACAGTCTGTACACAGCCAATGAAATCGCGAAAAAAATCGGGGCAGACGTGCTGCCCATGAAGAATAAGCCGGCTGCCTGTGAAGATGACGTCATCGGCTTTGTCTTCCCCGTATACTTTTGGGGCTTGCCCCGCATGGTCGAGAGGTTTATATCGGCGATGCAAATTACGAACAAGGACGCATATGTTTTCGCGGTCATAACCTGCGGCGGCCCGGTACCCGGGATTTTTGGGCCGTTAAAGAAAATACTGAGACGAAAGAACATCCGGCTCCGTTACGGGGAAAGGCTCATATCGGTCACAAATTATCTTCCGGAGTATACGCCCAAAGACAGCGAAGCCCTCCGGCAGAATATTAAGGCGCAGATCCACAGGATCGCCGGCGCAATCATACGCCGGGACGAAAACCGGATACCGGCGCTGCCATTGGTGAACAGGCTAATATCCAAATTATGCCCGGATGCAAACAGCGACCGGTATTTCAGCGTTGCAACCACATGTAAAAGTTGCGCGACCTGTCAAAAAGCCTGCCCTGCCGGCAATATAGAAATGAGCGCCGGCAGTCCCGTTTTTCTGCATAAATGCGAACACTGCCTGGCCTGTCTGCACCACTGCCCCGCCCGTGCGATAGACTGGAAAGACAAAACACAAGGCAAAAAGCGGTACAGAAACGCGTATGTATCGCTGGATGAACTGATCGCGTTCAATACCTCTCTTGAATGAAAATCTCTGCTGCGTCATCAGAAGGGTTTTTATCATTTACATAAACTACCGCTTCATAAGACTCTATATCAATTGTAACAAATATTTCAAACAATTTTTGCACTTAACCGCTTTTTTCATCACAGCGCCGCGAGTTTC